>NZ_PIGB01000019.1:0-23382 GCF_003050585.1 Vibrio sp. ZF 223 | reverse complement strand
ATGCTGTTGCTGAAAACTTTTTTGCTTTACTCAAAACCGAGATGTATCACAACCAAAGCTTTGAAGATGCAGATGCTCTGATAGAGCAAATCAAAGAGTATATCGAGTACTACAATACCAAACGTATAAAAGTGAAACTAAAAGGCCTGACTCCGATAGAATATCGAACTCAGGCCTTGAAAGCCGCTTAACAGAAATGTCCAACTTTACGGGGTCACTTCAGTTTATGTATAAAACGGTGGCTCTTTTATTTTCTTAATAAACCAAAGAAATATTAGGTGAAATAGTAAACTTTTTTCCTCTATTTTTGCGTAGTGATATGGGGTAATTAAATCCTTTCTAGGATTCATTTCAATTCTGATTGGACGAGTGTGTCTATCAAGTTGCTTACTGGGTATAATTGATTTGTTGTTACAATCAATGTGATCTTATGAATCTTAATGCTTTAATGGGGCTTTTCTATCAATGAATGTAGAATTTGATAGTGGGAAAAATAAAATAACTTATCGAGAAAAGGAATTACTGCTCAATAATAACGAGTTTAAATTAGCTATTCTTCTATTGGGGAAGCAAGGAGAAATGGTCGAAAAGTCGACCATATTAGATACAGTTTGGAAGAACAAGGTGGTGACTGAGGGGTCGATAAAGCGAAGTATTTCGCTTTTGAGAAAGGCCTTTTATGATCTAGAAGCGAACGTTGAAATTACGGCATTCCGCGGTGTTGGCTACAGCATAAACACGAAACTGAATGTATTTATCGATAACACACTGATAAGCCTGGACTCTGAAGAGCCAGAACATGAAAAGAAAGAGCCCATATATCAGGAGATTACAAGCAAGATATCCAGTAAGGCCAAACCTATATTAACGTTCTTTATTAGTTTAAATTTTGCTGTTGGTGGTTACTTTTTGTACCAGGATTTTGCTTACTCAGGTTTGTCCCAAATCTCCCCATATATGAAAGATTCTTTTATATCATCTGATTACCATTTACAGGTCTTGGAGAGTCGTACAGGTAATAATATCAACCTGATCACTTTAAGGGATCATACTGCACCGAAGTCATTATTGAATCTTATTAATCAATTGAATACTAATATGACGCTATTTTATCAAGTTGATGGTAAGAAGGTTTACTTCGCATATGCGTTAGAAGAAACTTCGCAAAACTCTTATGCCAATAACTATATAATCTCAGTTCACTCTCAAAATGAAAAAATTAAAAATATCCTTGAAAAATTTTAATAAGTATCACTTTTTCTTTCTGTTAAGTTTAGTTTTTATGCTTTTTTCTTTTATTAGGCATTATACGCATCAGAATCGTCACAACTTAAGCTTTGTCTACAACTATAAACAGTACGTTGAAAGAAAGAACGGGCTCAAACTCAAGACATTAAGCTCGACTAATTTTACTGATGAGCACTTTTCAATCATGTCTTACTCTTTTTCGAATAATGGCGATGGGGTGTTGTTTACTTCTGAAGCGCAAGTGGTTGAGAGACACAAAAATGTTTTCGAGTACTGTCTATATGATTCTGAGGTAGAGGACTTTACTGAACATAAAACCGATCCTCACTTTGAAGAGTTGTTTTTCACGGCATCTGACATCGTAATGAAAACACGAACCCGAGATGTGAGTAGTAGTGCCGTGAATTACTTTAGCCAACACATCGTACTTATCAAAGGGGGAATATTTGAGTTCCCAACGTTGGTATCGCGTTCTCGCAGTTCACAATAAGTCCCAATAACCTGATTAAAGCGAGTAGACCGTTAATTTCAGTAGTCGAAAAGCGTGTAAAACGGTAAGTGTCTATACGTACTGTTTAGCCCAATATACTCTCACTTGATTCGGGGCGCTG
This sequence comes from Vibrio sp. ZF 223, assembly GCF_003050585.1. Classification (NCBI taxonomy): domain Bacteria; kingdom Pseudomonadati; phylum Pseudomonadota; class Gammaproteobacteria; order Vibrionales; family Vibrionaceae; genus Vibrio; species Vibrio sp. ZF 223. The sequence continues at coordinate 21,523 of NZ_PIGB01000019.1, read as the reverse complement.
GTAATACACCATCAGGTTCTGCTAACGATAATTCACCAATCTAAGCTCATCTTGCACTGCCTTTTTTAATTATACCTTAGTCTAAATTGTCGACAATTAGCTTGATTGTCGACAATTTAATCGTGTATTTTATGTTCATGTTATGGAATTGTTGACAATTAAGGTTCGGCAATCAGAAGTGAGCAGCATGAATATGAATACTGCGATAAAAGATCTCAGCTTAAGTGCAAACACGAAAACTCGTGTTGGCGACAAAGAAAACACCAAGTCGGAAAGCCTGACTGAATACCTAGTCGAGGCGATTGTTAGCGGTGAATTAGCTCCGGGCAGTAAGATCTCGGAACCTGAACTGGCTAAACGCTTTGAAGTAAGCCGAGGTCCATTACGTGAAGCGATAATGCGTGTGGAAGGGCTAGGGCTTATTGAGCGAATTCCTCATGTCGGCGCTCGAGTTATTACTTTTTCGGCAGACAAACTGCTAGAGCTTTACGCCGTGCGAGAGGCATTGGAAGGCATGGCTGCTCGATTAGCGGCGAGACACATCACACAAGAAGAGTTGATCGGGCTTGAAGGCTTATTGTCGACACATTCTAAACATATCGATGAAGTCGAAGGCTCTTCTTATTTTCATCAACATGGGGATTTTGATTTCCATTACCGCATTATCAAAGCGAGTCGTAACAGCAAACTCATTTCGCTGCTGTGTGATGAGCTTTATCACCTATTACGCATGTACCGCTACCAATCGCCTAGAGCACAGTCTCGACCAAAAGAGGCGCTTGATGAACATAAATACATTTTACAAGCGATTCGCAACCGTGATGAAGAGCTAGCAGAAATGCTAATGCGACGACACATCTCGGGAAGCCGATTGCTTATAGAACAACAAATTCAATCCAAAGATCTTGAGTAACTGGTGACTGGTATTTGCCAGCGGTTCTTCGCTGGCGAGAGCTAAACATCAGTAGTCATAAAGATTAGAAATAAACAATTAACAGGGAGCGTCATTATGAAGTTATCAGCAGGAGCTAAGTTCCGACAAGCTGTGCAAGACAACGACCCATTGCAGATCGTCGGTACGGTGAATCCGTATTGCGCGATGATGGCAAAGAACTTAGGGCATCAGGCGATCTATTTGTCGGGTGGAGGTATCGCCAATGCGTCTTATGGTTTGCCTGATTTAGGTATTACGACATTGAACGATGTGTTGGTGGATGTTGAACGTATTACCAACGCGTGTGATCTGCCATTGCTGGTGGATATCGATACGGGATTTGGTGGCGCATTCAATATTGCACGTACGATTCGCGCTATGGAGAAGGCAGGCGCAGCAGCAATCCATATGGAAGACCAAGTGGCCCAGAAACGCTGTGGTCATCGACCAAATAAAGCGATTGTAAGTCAGCAAGAGATGGTCGATAGAGTCAAAGCGGCAACCGATGCTAGAACCGATGACAGCTTTGTGATTATGGCGCGTACGGATGCATTGGCGGTTGAAGGCATTGATAGCGCAATTGAGCGAGCGATAGCTTGTGTTGAAGCGGGCGCAGACATGATCTTCCCTGAGGCGATGAATCAACTCGATCAATACGTGAAGTTCTCGGCAGCGCTGAAATCTGCAACGGGTAAGCACGTGCCTATTCTCGCGAACATCACTGAGTTCGGCCAAACACCACTCTACAACTGTAACGAGTTAGCCCAATCAAGTGTCGACATGGTGCTTTACCCATTGAGTGCGTTCCGTGCGATGAACAAAGCGGCGGAGAATGTTTACAAGCACTTGTTAGTTGAAGGCAATCAAGAAGCTCTGTTGGATTCAATGCAAACCCGAAAAGAGCTTTACGAACACCTGAATTACCACGACTACGAGAATAAGCTTGATCAGTTGTTTTCAAGCGAAGGGTAAACCAGTTTCAATTAATCAAAAATCAACTTAATCCAATAACGTGAAATGGTTAGTCGCCATATCCAGTACCGATGATAAAGATCATCGGACACATAAACAGGCAGCACCAAAGAGTGCAGGCGGCTAACACAGAAAAGGAGTTCACCATGTCTGTATCTTTGAGTGATAAAGCAGCTGTCGATAAGGCTTCAACAGAAAACCAACAACAAAGCGCAAAAACAGCAAGTACACCAGTAGGCGCACCTGCAATCGGTGGTGCTGGTCTACGTGGCCAAAGTGCGGGAACCACTGCGCTATGTACCGTAGGCCAGTCAGGAACGGGTTTAACCTACCGTGGCTATGACATAACCGACCTTGCTAATCATGCTCAGTTCGAAGAAGTGGCGCATCTGCTACTAAGAGGTCACTTACCCACTGAAAAAGAGCTCGATGACTACAAAGCCTTGTTAGTTGGTCTGCGCGGCTTGCCTCAACCTTTGAAAGCGGCACTAGAGCTTATCCCTGCAGACGCTCATCCAATGGATGTGATGAGAACGGGTTGTTCAATGCTAGGTAATCTAGAGCAAGAGACTGATTTTTCTGAGCAACTGCCCGCGACTGAACGAATGCTCGCGCTTTTCCCTGCCATTATTTGTTATTGGTACCGCTTTAGCCATGATGGCGTGCGAATTGATACTGAAGATCAAAGTGAAGCCTGTCTGGGTGGCTACTTCTTGAAAATGCTAACGGATAAAACACCTAGTGAACTTCATAAGAAGGTGATGCACTGCTCGCTAACCCTGTATGCGGAACATGAGTTTAATGCTTCGACTTTTGCCGCTCGTGTTTGTGCATCAACGTTGTCTGATATCCATTCGTGCGTCACCGCAGCGATTGGTACGTTGAGAGGTCCTTTACATGGCGGTGCGAATGAAGCGGCGATGGAAATGATCCAAGATTGGCAAACCGCTGATGAAGCCGAAACCAACATCATGCAGATGCTTGCTAACAAAGACAAAATCATGGGCTTCGGTCATGCCATTTATCGCGAAAGTGATCCTCGAAATGCCTTAATCAAACGTTGGTCAAAAGAGCTAGCTCAAGAGGTGGGAGATGAACAGCTTTATGCCGTTTCAGAACGTGTTGAAGCGGTAATGAAGCGCGAGAAAGGGCTGTTCTGTAATGCTGACTTCTTCCATGCATCGGCCTACCACTTCATGGACATCCCAACCAAATTATTTACTCCGATCTTCGTGATGAGCCGCCTCACAGGTTGGACAGCACACGTGTTCGAACAAAGAGAAAACAATCGCATCATTCGTCCAAGTGCAGACTACACCGGGCCAGAGCACCAAGACTGGCTACCTATCCATTTACGTTAGTCCTCTATATCGAGCCGACTTAAATCTCGAGGTGACTGTTATCTTCATGTGATAAGGCCTCGGGAACCAACGAATAGAATTTAACAGATAATGGTGGATGTATGTCTGATGTAAAACTTGAAAGAAACCAAGAGCTTGATGAAAACAAGTATCGAAAGGTTTTACCGGGAACGGGTTTAGAATATTTCGACGCTTGCGAAGCGGTAGAAGCACTATCCCCGGGCGCTTATAAAACCTTGCCTTATACGTCGCGAGTGTTGGCAGAGCAATTAGTAAGACGCTGTGATCCTGAAACCCTTGAAGACAGCTTAAAGCAGATCATTGAACGCAAGAGCGACTTAGATTTTCCTTGGTATCCTGCGCGAGTGGTGTGTCATGACATTCTAGGTCAAACAGCCCTAGTAGATTTGGCTGGATTAAGAGACGCGATTGCCGACCAAGGCGGAGACCCTGCCAAGGTGAACCCAGTGGTCGAAACTCAACTGATTGTTGATCACTCTTTGGCAGTGGAACATGCCGGGTTTGATAACGAAGCATTTGATAAAAACCGCGCGATTGAAGAGCGCAGAAACGAAGACCGTTTTCATTTTATTGAATGGTGTAAAACCGCGTTTAAAAACGTGAGTGTGATCCCAGCGGGTAACGGGATCATGCACCAGATTAACTTGGAGAAAATGTCTCCAGTTATTCAATCTAAAGAAGGCATCGCGTTTCCTGATACTTGTGTTGGTACCGATAGCCATACACCGCACGTTGATGCCCTGGGCGTTATTGCGATTGGTGTGGGCGGCTTGGAAGCTGAGACTGTGATGCTAGGTCGGCCTTCGATGATGCGATTGCCGGACATCGTCGGCGTGAAGCTAACGGGTCAACGACAAGAAGGGATAACGGCAACGGATATTGTGCTTGCGATTACCGAGTTTCTTCGAAATGAAAAAGTGGTTTCTAGTTATTTAGAGTTCTTTGGTGAAGGTGCTCGTGCACTGACTATTGGCGACCGTGCCACTATATCGAATATGACGCCTGAGTACGGTGCGACTGCGGGGATGTTCTACATCGATGAGCAGACTATTCAATACCTTAAACTCACGGGACGAGAGCCTGAACAAGTTGAACTAGTCGAACGCTATGCCAAGCAAACCGGGCTATGGGCTGACGATCTAGACTCTGCTCAATATGAGCGTGTATTAGAGTTTGATTTATCGAAGGTTGAGCGCAATCTTGCAGGGCCATCCAATCCACATCGTCGTTTGCCAACCAGAGAGCTGGCTGAACAAGGCATTAGCCAAGCATCTTGGAAAGAGCAGTACAGCGATGATCAAATGCCCGATGGTGCCGTGATCATTGCGGCAATTACCTCTTGTACTAACACCAGTAATCCAAGAAACGTGGTAGCCGCAGCATTGGTGGCTAAGAAAGCCAATCAGCTTGGATTAGTTCGTAAACCGTGGGTGAAAACGTCATTTGCTCCAGGATCTAAAGTTGCCAAGCTCTACCTCGAGTCAGCAGGTTTGTTGCCAGAATTGGAACAATTAGGTTTTGGTATCGTCGGTTATGCGTGCACTACCTGTAATGGTATGAGCGGAGCCCTAGATCATGCAATCCAACAAGAGATCATCGACCGTGACCTGTACTCAACCGCTGTGTTATCGGGGAATCGAAACTTTGATGGTCGAATCCACCCCTATGCAAAACAAGCGTTTTTAGCCTCACCGCCATTGGTGGTTGCATACGCTTTGGCTGGCACGATTCGCTTTGATATCGAGAAAGACAGCTTAGGCACCGACAACAATGGTAAGCCAATCTACTTAAGTGATTTATGGCCGAGTGATGCCGAGATCGATGCCGTTGTCGGTGAGCATGTTAAACCTCAGCAATTCCAACAAATCTACGTGAAAATGTTCCAGCCAGACGAGGAACAGGTAACGACTGAACCGCTTTATGACTGGCGACCTCAAAGCAACTATATTCGCAGGCCACCTTATTGGGAAGGGGCTCTTGCGGGAGAACGAAGCCTTTCAGGGATGAGACCTTTAGCGATTCTGGGTGACAATATCACTACGGACCATTTATCTCCTTCAAATGCGATTCTCGCTTCGAGCGCGGCGGGGGAATACCTCACCAAAATGGAAGTTCCGGAAGAGGACTTTAACTCCTACGCGACCCATCGAGGTGATCACTTAACCGCACAACGAGCAACCTTCGCCAACCCTAAACTGTTCAACGAAATGGTGAAGGACGCAGGAGAAGTCGTTCAAGGTTCATTAGCAAGGGTTGAACCCGAAGGTCAAGTTACGCGAATGTGGGAAGCGATAGAAACCTACATGAACCGTAAACAACCTTTGATTGTTGTTGCTGGTGCTGATTATGGACAAGGTTCATCACGTGACTGGGCAGCCAAAGGGGTGCGCTTAGCGGGTGTTGAAGTGATTGTTGCCGAAGGCTTTGAACGAATCCACAGAACCAACTTAGTCGGTATGGGTGTGCTGCCCCTGCAATTCAAAGCGGGAACGGATCGAAATACTTTAGAACTGGACGGCACCGAGCTTTACGACGTGTACGGTGACATTGAAGCCGGTTCTGATTTGGCTCTAGTCATTACTCGTAAAAACGGTGAAAAGCTGGATGTGCCTGTAACCTGCCGACTAGACACGGCAGACGAAGTGAATGTCTATAGCGCTGGTGGCGTATTGCAACGTTTCGCCAAAGACTTTCTCGCACAGTAGGACCTGGTTATGAACATCAAACAGATCAAAGTGCCTGCAACCTACATGCGTGGAGGCACCAGTAAAGGGGTTTTCTTCAATCTAGAGGACTTACCTGACGCTGCGCAAGTTGCCGGAGAGGCTCGAGACGCATTACTTCTGCGAGTGATTGGCAGCCCGGATCCTTATGGCAAACAAACTGATGGTATGGGTGGGGCAACATCCAGTACCAGTAAAACCGTTATTGTTTCGAAAAGCAGTAAAGCCGATCACGATGTTGATTACTTATTCGGTCAAGTAGCAATAGACAAGCCGTTCGTTGATTGGAGCGGTAACTGCGGTAATTTGTCTGCTGCTGTAGGCCCATTTGCTATTCATAGTGGATTGGTCGATTCGAATCGTATTCCAGAAAACGGCGTGGTCGAGGTGCGAGTATGGCAAGTGAACATAGAGAAAACCATTATTGTTCATGTACCTATCGCTGACGGGGAAGTCCAAGAGTTGGGTGACTTTGAGCTCGATGGTGTCACTTTCCCAGCTGCTGAAATCCAAGTTGATTTCCTAGATCCGGCCGATGCGAGTGGCTCTATGTTTCCAACAGGGAATGTTGTCGATTTTTTAGATGTTCCCGAATTGGGCTGCATCAAAGCGACATACATCAATGCAGGAATACCAACCATTTTTGTTGATGCAGAATCGGTGGGTTATCAAGGCACAGAGCTTCAATCGGATATCAACAGCGATTCAAAAGCCTTGGCATTGCTTGAATCCATCCGAGCACATGGCGCAGTTGCAATGGGGCTGATTGATTCTTTAGAACAAGCGGATTCACGCCAACACACACCGAAAGTCGCGTTTGTTGCTAAGCCTCAAGCGTATCAAGCTTCAAGTGGTAAATCGGTATTAGCTGACGATACCGACCTTCTGGTGCGAGCTTTGTCTATGGGGCAACTGCATCACGCCATGATGGGCACAGCTGCAGTCGCCATTGCTTCAGCGGCGAGTGTTCCGGGTACGTTAGTGAACTTGGCAGCCGGTGAGGGTTCCCGTGATTTTGTGACCTTTGGCCATCCATCAGGAACCTTAAAGGTGGGAGCTAAAGCTTTGCAGGCCGAAAACGGTTGGAAAATAGAAAGGGCGATAATGAGTCGTAGTGCCCGAGTGATCATGGAAGGTGCCATCCGTGTGCCTTTTCCTAAGTAAAGCGATTGTCGTGAACGGTTAAATGTTCACGAACACAACGCTGAGAAAAGAGTGCTAACAAGTGCTACAGCGAAAGGCTAGGCACTTGGAGAAATGGATAAATCATGGAGGAGGCACTATGTCTGCTACGAATCGAATGAACAGAAAAACAGACTATATAACCGAGTATCAATGGGCGAGGGAAGATCCAAATTCGTTTTGGGAAACACAATCACAAGCGATAGATTGGTTTGAGTCACCAAAAACGATATTACAAACTGACCATAACGGTATTGAGCGCTGGTTTCCTGATGGGGTGATGAACACGTGCTGGTTGGCTTTAGATTATCATTGCGAAAATGGTCGTGGTGATAAAGTGGCATTGATTTACGACTCTCCAGTTACAGGGACTCAATCATCGTACACTTACAATCAATTGCGTGACCAAGTGGCAAAAGTCGCTGGTATGCTAGCTATGCAAGGCGTTACTAAAGGCGATCGTGTTGTTATCTACATGCCAATGATTCCTGAAGCGGCGATGGCAATGTTGGCCTGTGCAAGACTAGGCGCGGTTCACTCGGTGGTGTTTGGCGGGTTCGCTCCTCATGAGCTCGCCGTTCGTATCGAAGATGCCGAGCCGAAGGTATTGATTACTGCCTCTTGCGGTGTCGAGATAAATAAAGTACTGCCATATAAGCCTATGGTCGACAGAGCGATCATGGACAGTCGTTGGAAGCCTGAGAAAGTCGTCGTATTTCAAAGAGAGCAAGCTTTAGCTGAATTGAGCAATGAACGCGATGTACTTTGGCAGCAAGCGGTTAACGATGCATTGCCGCACAGTTGCGTTCCTGTTTTGGCAACCGATCCTTTGTATATTCTTTACACGTCAGGCACTACGGGTAAGCCAAAAGGTGTGGTGCGTGACAATGGTGGTCATGCGGTCGCGATGAAATACTCGATGAGCACTATCTACGATATGCCGCAAGATGGTGTATTTTGGGCAGCTTCTGATGTCGGCTGGGTCGTGGGACATTCCTATATTGTTTATGCACCATTGATTCATGGTTGTACTACGATTCTGTTTGAAGGCAAGCCAGTACGAACACCCGATCCCGGTGCGTTTTGGCGTGTGTGTGAAGAATACAAAGTCGATGTATTGTTTTCTGCGCCAACCGCATTTAAGGCCATTAAGAAAGAAGATCCCGAAGGCGAGTTACTTACCAAGTATGACTTAACATCGCTCAAGTCGATTTTCATGGCCGGTGAGCGTTTAGACCCGCCAACGTTGGATTGGGTAGAATCTCACACCAATAAACCGGTTATCGACCACTGGTGGCAAACCGAAACGGGTTGGGCTATTTCTGCCAATCCGACAGGGCTGGAATCTTTGCCAGTGAAAGCGGGTTCTTCCACTAAACCTGTTCCGGGTTATCAAGTGGAGATTCTTAATGAACTCGGTGAAGTAGCACAGCCGAATCAGCAAGGTTTTGTTGCACTTAAACGTCCACTACCACCCGGTTGTCTGCCAACGGTTTGGCGTAATCATGATCGATTTGAGTCTGGCTATCTGAGCCAATTCCCGGGCTATTATGTTTCGGGTGATGGTGGCTACCTTGATGAAGATGGTTATCTGTTTATCATGGGGCGTATTGACGATGTGATAAACGTAGCGGGGCATCGTCTTTCTACCGGTGAAATGGAAGAGATCGTTGGTGGTCACCCAGCCATTGCAGAGTGCGCGGTAGTCGGGATTCATGATGACTTAAAAGGGCAGCTACCTCTTGGTTTAGTTGTGCTGAAAGATGGCGTAAAAGTCGATGGCACTGAGTTACAAGCGGAGTTGGTTGGCAAGGTTCGTAATGAGATTGGCGCGGTAGCTTGTTTTAAGCAAGCCTTGGTTGTTGAGAGACTCCCTAAGACACGCTCCGGTAAGATTTTACGCAGAACCATCCGGCAGATCGCCGAAGGTGAGCAGTACGTGGTGCCTTCGACGATTGATGATCCGACTAGCTTAACGGAAATTGCTGAAAAGCTCGGCAAATAGGCTTAGCTGTTTGGGTAATTTGATCGTCGGCTCGTATATTAATACATAAGCCAGCGTGATGGTTTACCTAAACTCTACTTTATTCATCCGTTTATCCATTGCGTTTACTATGACCTCATTATGAACCCCACGTATTGAGGTCTTTTTTATGCGATCTTACTTTTTGTTGATTGCTTTACTGGTTAGTGGCGCTGCTAGTGCCAGTATTTCAAAGGATGAAGCGAGCAGAGCGTTGTTAGAACCCTTGAGTCATCCCAAGGTATTTAAGTGTGTGTCCAAAACTGGCGTCGATCTCTATAAAGCGGTTTTTGATATTGGCGTGGGGTATGAAGCCGACCCGATTAACTCGAAGATGATCGTTAATTCAAGGAAAGGCCGCTACGAATATCAAATTTTGGGGGCGGTAAGGTCTGAAAGAGCCGGTGAAATTGTCGTGTTGACTCGCCATGTGGGAGACGGGGTAAAAGTGGCTGCTATGATCGATGAGGAAAGTGGCAAGGTCCTTGGGATTGGTGATAAACACCACTATCGAGACTGCGGTGTAAGACCGCCACCTAGTGCAGAAAGCATGCAAAACTTTTGGTCCAAAGGCTAAGAGCTACATCTGAAAGACAAGAATTATAGAGAACGAGCGATTGAGGCGACCTTATTGGTCGCCTTTTTTGTTGGTGAGGATAAAACGAGCTCAAAGATATGTATCATTAAGTAGTTATACGATGGCTGGATAATGCATAGCTGAACATGATGTATCGTCTAAACGTGGCTTTATTTATCTCATTAACGGATCTGCTTAAGATGGCTTTACTCCAAACGAAGAACTAAGCGAGACTCCTATGAAATTCACTAAACCTTTTCTTTTAGCGACACTGATTGTGACTCTTTCTGGTTGCGCATCACCAGCAATGGATAACGAAAATGAGAATGCTGCACGTAATCGTGGTGCTGTAGGTGGTGCTTTATTAGGAGCAACAGCAGGCGCTCTAACTGGAGATGCGAGTTTAGCCGTGAAGGGTGCCGCATTAGGCGGTGTGACCGGTGGTGTTGCTGGTTCAATGAAAGATACGGACGATGCAAGAAACGCACAACGAACCCAAGTTACTGCCGATGGCCTAGCGCAAGACAATCGCACAGATGCAGAAAAGCGCGTTGCTGAAGTTGAGGCTGAAATTAAGCTTATTGAACTAGAACAACAGCTTGCTGATCTCAAAGAAGAGAAAGAAGATAACGGTGCATAAAGCGACAGCTGCAGCAAAAACCACAGCTTCGATATTCGTTTAATTCAAAATGATTCACACAGAATGGCCACGCAATGTGGCCGTTTTTGTATCTAAAATACGCACTTCAAACAATGAATTAATTCAATAACTTGTATAGATACTCACGGCAAGTAAACTAGACTCAGTTTAGATATTAATTTGGTTTGAGAAGCGCAATAGTCATGAACGTCACTTTAAGGGCTGCAAAATACACGGATTTGGAACAACTTAACGAGTTAATGTTCGATCTACATCATCACCACCACCTTGCTAGCCCAGAGCACTTTAAAACGGCAGAAGAGATTGAGCAGGAAAAAAGCATTGCACGATACTTAGATGATCCTGAATGCTTGGTTTATGTGGCATTAAAAGGCGATCTCATTGTTGGTTTTATCTCTGGACATTTTTGTGAGCTTATCTCAACGGTGAGTAAACCAGTGCCGATGGGGAGTGTCGATGAGCTGTTTGTCTTACCTGATTATCGAAAAGAATCCATTGCTGAAAAGTTGTTTAACAAAGTTGAAAGTACTTTTGATGATTATGGGGTAGAACAAGTCTTTGTAGAGGTTTGGGACTTTAATTCACCTGCCAAGGACTTCTATCAAAAAATGGGGTTCACACCTCACATTCAATGGATGAGGAAGGCTTTGCACAAAACGTAGACAGCGATTTTGTGCGTGTTTGATTACACTAGAGCAGTCTTTAACTTTTTCTCTCATTTTTAGGTAAACTCGTTGGCTATTCGATATTTATTAGTTTTCATACTGTCTCTTTTGAGTACTACTTCCGCTTGGGCAAACAATACTTTGCCCGATCATATCGCGGGCGCTTTGTGTGTAGTACGTGCTGATAACCAAATCGTGTTGGTTGATGAGTTGATCACAGGTCAATTGTCTCTACCGGGAGGCACTGTGGTTTCAGGTGAGCCGCCAGCCGTCGCGGCGCAACGTGAAACGTGGGAAGAGGCGGGTTTGTCGGTAACGGTTGGTGATGTACTGGGTTACACCGATAGCGCCGTTGTGTTTGATTGTGTCTCTGATTCTGAAGTGATCAGCTATCAAGCTCGAAATGAGCTAGGTGGTTTTGAGTTACCGATTTGGTTCGCACCTCATTACGGAGTAGAAGTCAGCCGAGCGATGTTATTACCGCCAACTGAGTTGCAAGCTAACCAATACCGTTATCCAGAGCAATGGTCAGAGATTAACGAGTTGTTTTTATCTGCTACAGATCAACCGGTGACTTATGTGACTGAGCTGGTGGGCGCGGCGCCGAAAGTTCATCAAGTTGAATTGAGCTGGATTGTTTCACTTCAAAACGCGTTCGATAGAATGCCGAGCGTGTTCGCGAATACTGTGCTTTTGACTGACTTGTTAGCGAAGCCTTGGGTTTTCATCGTGATATTGCCGCTAATTGTGTGGCATTTTGGTCGTAACTTCGCGTTGAAGTTTGGCTTCACTTTGATTTCGGTGACACTGCTAACTTTGATCGCACATCAAGGTTTTGGTTTTCCACGCCCGCATGCCTACTTGCCAACATTGAAGTTGGTAATGAGCAGTGGCTATAGTTTTCCAAGTTTACTGGCTGCTTTATGGGTGAGCTTAACTTTGTTAGTCTTTTGGAAAATAAAGCGTCTCTTAGAAAAACAATCAATATTGATTGTGCTTGCTGGCTTACTTTGGATCATGCTGTTTAAGTCGTATTCAGGCAGTGCGTTCTTTAGTGATGTATTAATGGGGGGCGTCTTAGGTGCCTTAACGACGTGGCACATCGTGAGGTTAGATGCAAAACCAGATGTTGATATTAGTGTTTTATTGAGTTCTAAGGGCGTGTGGTGGGCATTATGCTTATTGTCGATTGTTCTCACGGTGATATGGCCACTGCCTACATTCTCATTCTGGGTGGCTATTTTGATGACGATTGCATGCCTAGTGACGTTAACAGACTCGAAACCTTTGGTCGGTCAGTTCTCATTCAAGATCGTGGTTGGAGTGATGGCGATGCTGTTAGCGGGAAATCTGCTGATTAGCTGGGCAGGAAGTTTTGTCTCTTTCAGTGGTATTGCTTCATTTATTATTGAAACGTTACGTTTCCCAATATTGATTCTGTTTGGTGTGGTGGCATTTCGTCTGCCTTGGGCTAGAAATTAAGTAAAACGACTCATTTAAAAAAGAGAAGGCTGTGCAGTGCACAGCCTTTTTAGTATTAATTTTACAGAATCGAATGATTATGAGTTGAAGATAAACTTTTCAATTGCTACGGCTACGCCATGGTCGTCGTTACTCGCGGTAATGTGATCGGCGATTTTCTTGGTTTCATCCATCGCGTTGTCCATTGCAATACCAAGGCCAGCGTATTCAAGCATATGGTGATCGTTTTCAGCGTCACCCATGCAGATTACTTCTTCCGCTTTAATGCCTAAGTGTTTCGCAATGGCTTCGATACCGACACCCTTGTTTGAGTTTGGGTTTAGGAACTCTAAGAAGAATGGTGCACTTTGCACGATAGTAAACTGAGTCTTGAGCTCTTGTGGCAACTTGCTGATGATTTCAGTTAGCTTGCTGGGTTCAGCGACAATCATGGTCTTGATGATTTCGTGGTCATCTTCTAATTGAGAAAAGTCGAACTCGGTAATATCTAAGCCATTAATACGCGCTTCAATACCCGTGTACTCGTTGTTCTCAGGTGTGATTAAACCATGAACCTTGCTGAAAGCATGAACATAACCACCAAGCTGTTCAGCGAGGGCTGCAATCTCTTTTGCGGCTTTACCATTGCTGATCTCACTGTGAATGACCTCTTTTGTCGATACGTTCTGAACCATAGAGCCGTTGTAGAAGAGCACAAAGTCATCTTCGCCGTTAATTGAAAGCTCATCTAATTTGCTTTGCATGCCTTCCAAAGGGCGACCAGAAGCCAGAACGACCTTCACACCAGCAGCACGAGCTTTGGCGATCGCGTCTTTGTTCTCTTGAGAAATCACTTTTTCACTGTTGAGTAATGTGCCATCCATATCAAGAGCAATCAGTTTGTACATGTTGTTCCTTACTAAAAAATTAAAAGCTAACGAAATCTAATGGGCGAAAGGATAAGGGAACTTGAAACTTCAGGCTAGGGCTTTGATCAACTCATTTATCGGTACTCATTTGTTTGACCAAAAGGGGGAAGTGCTTTAAGGTCTGCGGTTGATTAATTTCATCTGATGATTGAGCTGAGGGAAAGTTGTACAAGATTAATGAAATGTTTGAAACCATTCAGGGTGAGGGCGTGTTTACTGGCGTTCCCGCTGTTTTTGTTCGTCTGCAAATTTGCCCTGTGGGCTGTTCTTGGTGTGATACCAAACAGACCTGGGAAGCGTTGCCAGAAGATGAGACCAGCCTTGGCGATATTATGGTTAAGACAGAAGATTCACCAACTTGGTCAGCAATCGATGCTCAAGGAATCGTGAATGAATATATCAAGCAAGGTTACACTGCGAAGCACATTGTGATTACTGGTGGTGAGCCATGCATTTATGATCTTGTTCCTCTTACTGAAGCATTTGAGCAGCACGGTTGTCGCTGTCAGATTGAGACTAGCGGAACATCAGAAGTAAAAGCCACACCTGACACTTGGGTTACGGTGTCACCGAAGGTGGCGATGAAAGCGAAACTGGAAATCTTAGATAGCGCCTTACAACGTGCTAACGAAATTAAGCATCCAGTAGGTACAAGCAAAGATATCGAACAACTTGACGGTTTATTGGATCGAGCTGCGGTTCCCAGCGACACTGTTATCGCTCTGCAACCAATTAGCCAAAAAGACCGCGCTACTCAACTTTGTATTGATACCTGCATTGAGCGCAATTGGCGCTTATCAATACAAACTCACAAATATTTGAGCATCGCATAGGTTGTATTTTTACTGGGCAAGATAAGTCGCTAGTAGAAGTTTTTCGTAAGGATTTAAGATGAAAAAAGCAGTTGTAGTATTCAGTGGTGGTCAAGACTCAACAACGTGTCTTGTTCAAGCATTAAAAGAGTATGATGAAGTTCATGCGATTACGTTTGATTATGGTCAGCGCCATAGACTCGAAATTGAAGTTGCTGAGTCATTGTCGAAAGAACTTGGTGTTAAAGCGCACAAAGTGATGGATGTGACTCTGTTGAATGAACTTGCTATCAGCTCTCTGACTCGCGACGATATTCCTGTGTCTCATGAGTTGCAAGAGAATGGACTACCAAACTCTTTTGTTCCTGGTCGTAATATTCTATTTCTAACACTAGCGGGTATTTACGCTTACCAAATCGGTGCTGAAACCGTGATTACAGGTGTGTGTGAAACAGATTTTTCTGGTTACCCTGACTGCCGTAATGACTTTGTGAAGGCGATGAACTCTGCACTTGTACAAGGTATGGATAAGCAGCTTGATATCAAAACACCGCTAATGTGGTTAAACAAGGCTGAGACATGGGCGCTAGCAGACCAGTACTCAGCACTTGAGCTTGTTAGAAACAAAACACTGACTTGTTACAACGGCATTGTTGGTGATGGCTGTGGCGATTGCCCGGCATGTGAACTACGTAAAGTTGGCCTTAACGATTACCTAGGTGATCGCGAAAGCATTATGGCTGAGTTGGTTCGCAAACAGGCTGAGAATAAATAATCTCAGGTAAATCAATCGGCTCGTTATAGGCATCAATAATGCAGTTTCGGCCGTTGCTTTTGGCTTGATAGAGCGCTTGGTCAAGCACTGAATACAAGTCATCAAAGTCACTTAATGCGTTTGAGGTTGCTAGATAAGCAAAACTCGCGGTCACATTAAGTGACTTTTTGCTTTCTGATAAGAAGACAGTGCTGGAAATGGCGTAGTGTAACTCTTCAACGCGTTCTCGTACCTCTGCTGGTGTGGTATCGGTTAGCATGATGACAAATTCTTCTCCCCCTAAGCGACCAAACAATTCACCATTTACTAAGTGTTTTCTAATTTTCTCACTAATATGGATCAGTGCTCGATCACCGGTAGGGTGCCCATGCTCATCATTAATCTTCTTAAACTTATCTAGATCGAGCAGCACGAGCACATGCTGTTTTTCCATCCCTTTACAGCGTTTCACTCTTTTGATTCTTCGAATTATCTCAGTTCGGCTATATGCTTTCGTTAAGCCATCAATTGCGGCTTTTGCGCGAACCGTTTTGTTTACCAATACCGTAAAGCTTGCAGCACAAAGCAACAGAATAACAACGATGTTGTACATCCATCTTTGATGTTCCATTTTTTCAATTTGAACGCGGTCGAGTTTCGTCTGATGTGTCAGGAAAGAGTTCTCAAGTTCCTGCTCATACTTGGCATGCGTCAGGCCGAGGGCTTCGAGTGCGAGTCGATTGTCGATGTCTCTAGCTTCCATTTGTATTGATGAGTATCGCTGGTAAAAATAGAAAGCTTGTTGGTAATCGCTGAGTGATTGATTAATATCAGAAAGCTGTAGAAGTGACTGCGCTATGTATTTATGCCTTGCGACTTGTTCCGCTAATCCTAGCGCTTGTTGAGCATAGTTGAGCGCTTCCGTTGGCAATTTTTGTTCTTCAAACATATCGCTGATAGCCAAGTAAGCATTGATACGAATGACATCATTGCTCAGTTCGCTCGAAGCCGATAGAGATTCGACCAAGTAGGTTCTCGCCAAATCATAATCTTTCGTTTGAGTGTACGCTTTTCCTAAGCCAAGACTTGTTAGTGCGATACCGTAGCTATGTGATGACGAGCTCAGTAGTGTTCTTGCTGTCTGAAAGTGGTGAATTGCTAGGTCACTTTGCTCTTGGTTAAGGTTGAGATCCGCAAGGCTGTGATGCACTTGTGCTTTCATTAAATCTGAAGCGTTTTCTCTGAGAGTTAGAGCTTCCTGCAGATACTCAGCCGATTTTTCATATTGCTTTAATTCTTTGAGCAAGTTACCTACATCGTTGTAAACTCCCGAAATATCATGTCCTTGTGGGAAGACATTTATCAGTGATAGGTAGGTATCTAGTGCTGCTTGATAGTCACTTCGAAAATGGTGATTGTTTGCAATGACTCGATAAGTTCCAAACTTTGGCAATACTGGGTCAGCGATGTTATATAAATCTGATTGAAGCGCAGAACAGTAATAGTTAGCTTGATGATATTTAGCTTGCTCGTTAAGTGATCGGCATAGCTGGTACTTTAGCAATGCTTTTCCAGCTAAATCGCTGCGAGATTGCATTTTCGCCAAAAGTGTTAAAAAGCCTTGTTGTGCTTCCTCATATTGGCCTTTGCCGTCTTTCATAAGAGCAGAAATAAACGCTGCTTCTATCGCTTGGTAGTCACTGTCGTTTGAAGCGATTCCGTAGAACGGCTGATCTCGGTGGCTCATGTATTTATAGAGAAGAGACGCAAGGTAAAGCTTATCTCCGTAACTCGTTGACCCGATATAGCGTGTTTGCAACATGTTTAATGCGCGCTCAGGAGAGTGGTTTAAAGTAGAAAGATAAAGCGCGTTCCAATCAGCATTAGGAGTAGGGCTTAAATGGGAAGCATAGATTGATGAGTTTTGGTCACGATCTGACGGTAATACTTGGCTATAAGAACAAAAGCTAATGAATAGCAGAAAGGTAACAAAAAAGGAGTGAATCACAAGAGACTATCAATCAGATAAAGAACGATATTCTATTATTAGTTTGATATTGCTTCAAATTTTGAATTCTATAGCTATAAGGTTATGCGAGGTAGGTCTCTAATTTGTTGATACTAATCAGAGGTATATCGGGCGCACGATTCGCGCGACCGATATCAGAAATTAGATGTATAATTTCGCTAGGTCAGAAGGCTCAAGTTCTTTGCCTTCTAATGTTGCATTCCAGTTAGTACCAACAAGAACGCCGTCTTCAGCAAGAGTTAGTAACCAATCTTCTACAAAGATATCTAGTGGAATTTCTAATACTTCGAAGTCAGCCCACTCTTCAACGTTGTGAGTCTGAGCATCTTCTTTTGAAGACCAGAACGGCATCACTTCGCTGTTTTCGAATTCACTTGAGTCACATGCTAGCCAACCTTCTTCGTTGCGAAGGCCCCATACCAGTTTAGTTTCCTGTGTTTCAGAAACGAAAAGTTCTAGATTTGCTTGAGTATCAGCTGTTAGTTTGCTCATGGATTAATTCTCTATGTTGATAACGTGGCAAGATTAACATTATAGACGGCTTAGGTATATGCTATTCAAGGAATTATCACCATACTGAAACGTTAACTTAAGATAACGTTTCAGTATGGTAAAAGCAGGGGAGAGCTTACTTTTTAATTTTGGTGAAAATGTGCCATTCTTCTTTGATATTACCCTTAAATCCAACAACGGAAGCGACAACTTTTCGATGTAGTGCGTGATTGATTTGGGTATCATCACTGCTGAATTCAGAATCACCATGACCGACAATGTTGACTCTAGATGGCTGAATACCGTTGCTGATCAGCGCACGTCTGACATGCGATGCACGTTCTTTTGAAAGCTTTAGGTTGTGTGCTGCGTTACCTACTTTGCTGGCATAACCTTGCAATTCAATCGATGTACTCTCGTAACGCTTCAAAAACGCAGCCATTTGGCGTATCTGCCCTAAGAAAACCGGGTTGATCTCCGTAGAGTTATTAGCAAAGAGTATGTGGAGCTCTTTCTTTTCTGAAGATTCGAAATATGAACCACAACCGTCGTTATCTATCTCAGCACCCATTTGCGTATCGGGACATAGATCTCTAGCATTGATTACTCCATCATTATCATCATCTTCGAGATCATAAATTTGTGTGATCTCAGGAAGAGCTCGATATTCAAATTCTTCATCGCTTGTTTCAGCTAAAACATTGGCAGAGACAACCATGATACAAAGCGGAAATACAGTCTTTATCAGCTTCATTAGTATTCTACCTTTTCATTCCATTCTTGAGGGGTTTCGACGCGTAGTCCGGTCAACAAGTTTCCTGTTGCGTTCATTACTCGGTATTTCGCGTATTGTTCGTCGTACTTGGCATCCAAATACCCTTTACGAGCTTCGAACAATTCATTCTCAGTGTTAAGCAAGTCGAGAAGGGTACGTTTACCGATGCGGTATTGTTTCTCATATGAGATAACCGTGTCTGATGCCGAGTCTACGTGGTCAGATAGGAACTCTTTTTGCTGAACGGTCAAATCCAGAGCGCTCCATGAAAGACGCAGGCTCTCTTCTACATTGCGGTAAGTGCTCTCACGTAGGTCTTTTGCTTTATTGAGTTGGTAAGCGGCACTTTCAGCACGATCTTGATCTGAGCCTCCGTTATAGAGGTTATATCTCAAACGAACCATTGCTGAGAACTCATCGCTACTACCTTTAGTACCACCGGCATCATCACGCCAGGTTTGAGCCGCTTCAAAAGAGACGGTCGGGTAGTTGGTGCTTTTAGATTGTTTGTACTGAAATTTCGCTGAATCCACATCCGCTTGTGCAATCTTAATAACTGGGTGCTGATTAAACGCTTTCGCTAGTGCGCCATCGACGGTATAAGGAATTGCGCCAGCATCTGCACGAGGGAAGGTTAATCCTAACGGAGATTGGCCTACAAGCCTTTTAAATTGAGTATGGGTATCAAAAAGATTATTTTGCGCAGCAAGTAAGTTCCCGTGTGCCTTCGCAATACGTGCCTCTACTTGTGACATATCTGCGGTTGATCCAATGCCTGATTCAACACGTTTGCGGATATCACTGTATATTTTTTTGTGTGTCGCGAGGTTGTTTTCTGACAGTGACAGCACTTCATAGGCTTTCACTGCATCAAGATAGACCTTTGTGACTTCTAAAGCGATGTCCTGTGCATTTGATAGCAATTGATAGCGCACAGATTCTGCATCAGCCGCGGTACGATCGATATCATTTGATGTATTCGCGCCATCCCATATTAGTTGGGTTAACGTAATTGTCGCTTCTTTCCGAGTCAGATCGGTCGTGCTTGAGTTAGTTGCTAGATCGGTATGCTCGTAACCAATACCTCCATCCAAGTCTATACTTGGACGATAAGCACCGCCAGAAGCATCATTCAGATATCGCTTACTGACATATTCATTATAAGCACTTTTGATTTCAGGATTACTTTCTAAAGTGAACGCAACGGCTTGCTCTAGGGTTTGTGCTGTCGTCGGTAAGCTCATACTTATAGCTAACCCTAATGTTGTCTTTTGAAGCCTATTCAATGTGCATCTCCCTAAAGTTAGCTCGCATCTAAGTCTTGAGTTTGTGCTGTTATATACGAAATTTAGATGAACCGCCAAAAAAATTACGATCGCTAAGCTGGCGTTCGCTAATGGTTGTCAAAATGTTAACCGATCAACGTGCGTTTTATGGTGTTTTTATACGCGTCAATCTTACGTTTTTAAATCTATTATTTTCCGCAAACACAATAACTTATATTGCTGGTGTGAGCACTAAGATTGTTATGCGATGTGATCACCGTCATTAGCTTGTCACTCGAGTTGTTAAATACTAGATTCATAACTAGGAATTATATGACTTTAAGTGTTATATTTTAACTAATATTATAAATATAATGTCACTATTTTGACGTTAATGACAAGAAATGCTTTTTTAGGGGTTTATATGGACATGACAACATTGAATTTGGGTGGTGCATTAGCACTTGGCCAGCGCATTGTTATCTCGGTAGATGGTACGATTAAAGTCTTAGAAGAAGGCCAACCACTACAAGCAGGGGATGTCGTTCTTGAATCTCAGAACGGGTCCAATGAACCTCAGGTATCGGCAAAACGCTTCTCATCAGAAGAAGGCGAAATTGAGCTCGACCAAGATATCGCGAATATCTTTGCAGCATTAGAAGAAGGTCAAGACCCGACCGAGCTAGGTGAGGAGTTCGCAACGGCAGCAGGTCAAAACGGTTCAAGTTTGGCTTCTAGCGGAACTATTGAACGTGATGGTGAAGAAACTATTCCTGGTACAGAGTTCGTTACTACGGGTTTCGAATCATTGGGCTTATCTCGAACTCAAAGTTTAAGCTTACTTGATGCTTATCGTTCACTCATTGAGCCTGCCGCAGCTCAACCTAATACTAACCCACTGTTTGTCGATTCAAATAGTGACGCTATTGGTGACACAGTATCATTTACGACAGATGAAGATACGCCAGTCAGTGGCACTTTGTCGGCTTCAGATGAAGATGGTGATTCTCTGTCATTCAGTAAATCGACAGAACCTTCAAACGGTACTGTCGTTATCGATGAAAATGGCGATTGGACTTATACCCCAAATGAAAATTACAACGGTAATGACAGCTTTACGGTAGAAGTCTCTGACGGCCAAGGCGGCACAGATACAATAACCGTTAATATCGGTGTTACTCCAATTAATGACCTACCTGTCGGTGAAGATGTTTCTGTAACTACAGATGAAGATACCCCAGTAAGCGGAACATTAAACGCGACAGATGCAGACGGCGACTCGCTAACATTCACAAAAGGGACAGAACCGTCAAATGGCTCTGTAGTTGTCGATGAAAATGGTAATTGGACATACACGCCGGACGAAAATTACAACGGCAGCGATAGCTTTACTGTTGTGGTTGATGACGGGCAGGGTGGAACGGATACTATTACTGTTGATGTAGATATCAATACGGTAAATGACGCGCCGGAAATCGACGATGCGACCGTGAATAACGTGTCAGAGAGCATCGCGAACGGCACCGAAGTGTACGACGTACAAGAAGCGAGCACAGGCAACGATACCGACCTGGATGGTGAAGATCTGCAATACACCTTCGTGCACAGCGATGGCGTAACGAAGAGCACGACCAGTGAAGACGGCGCGTTCAGCATCGACCCGGACACCGGTAAGGTCACCGTGCTAGATACCACGAAGGTGGACTACGAAAGCGCGACCTCAATCGTACTGACCGTAGAAACGACAGATGGTGTGAATGCCGATACAGCGGACATCACGCTGAACCTGACCAACGAGAACGACAACGCGCCGGAGTTCACTGGGACCAACGACGACGGTGAATACAGCTTCAGCTACAACGAGAACCTAGACGGCACGACCGTGAT
>NZ_PIGB01000018.1:0-42943 GCF_003050585.1 Vibrio sp. ZF 223 | reverse complement strand
AGGCGGGTGGTTTAGGTAAATCCGGACCGCTACTAACGCTGAGATACGATGTCGAGCTACTACGGTAGTGAAGTCATTGATGCCATGCTTCCAGGAAAAGCCTCTAAGCTTCAGATTGTAAGGAATCGTACCCCAAACCGACACAGGTGGTCGGGTAGAGAATACCAAGGCGCTTGAGAGAACTCGGGTGAAGGAACTAGGCAAAATGGTACCGTAACTTCGGGAGAAGGTACGCTCTTATCAGTGAAGTCCCTTGCGGATGGAGCAGACGAGAGTCGCAGATACCAGGTGGCTGCAACTGTTTATTAAAAACACAGCACTGTGCAAAATCGTAAGATGACGTATACGGTGTGACGCCTGCCCGGTGCCGGAAGGTTAATTGATGGGGTTAGACTTCGGTCGAAGCTCTTGATCGAAGCCCCGGTAAACGGCGGCCGTAACTATAACGGTCCTAAGGTAGCGAAATTCCTTGTCGGGTAAGTTCCGACCTGCACGAATGGCGTAATGATGGCCACGCTGTCTCCACCCGAGACTCAGTGAAATTGAAATCGCTGTGAAGATGCAGTGTACCCGCGGCTAGACGGAAAGACCCCGTGAACCTTTACTACAGCTTGGCACTGAACATTGAACCTACATGTGTAGGATAGGTGGGAGACTTTGAAACCGCGTCGCTAGATGTGGTGGAGTCGTCCTTGAAATACCACCCTTGTAGTTTTGATGTTCTAACGTTGGTCCCTGAATCGGGATTACGGACAGTGCCTGGTGGGTAGTTTGACTGGGGCGGTCTCCTCCCAAAGAGTAACGGAGGAGCACGAAGGTGGGCTAAACACGGTTGGACATCGTGTGGTTAGTGCAATGGCATAAGCCCGCTTGACTGCGAGAATGACAATTCGAGCAGGTGCGAAAGCAGGTCATAGTGATCCGGTGGTTCTGAATGGAAGGGCCATCGCTCAACGGATAAAAGGTACTCCGGGGATAACAGGCTGATACCGCCCAAGAGTTCATATCGACGGCGGTGTTTGGCACCTCGATGTCGGCTCATCACATCCTGGGGCTGAAGTCGGTCCCAAGGGTATGGCTGTTCGCCATTTAAAGTGGTACGCGAGCTGGGTTTAGAACGTCGTGAGACAGTTCGGTCCCTATCTGCCGTGGGCGTTGGAAAATTGAAAGGGGCTGCTCCTAGTACGAGAGGACCGGAGTGGACGAACCTCTGGTGTTCGGGTTGTCATGCCAATGGCATTGCCCGGTAGCTAAGTTCGGAATCGATAACCGCTGAAAGCATCTAAGCGGGAAGCGAGCCTTGAGATGAGTTTTCCCTGACGCTTTAAGCGTCCTAAAGGGTTGTCGTAGACTACGACGTTGATAGGCAGGGTGTGTAAGTGCTGCGAGGCATTGAGCTAACCTGTACTAATTGCCCGTGAGGCTTAACCATACAACACCCAAGGGGTTTTGTGGACTCAAAGAAATACCAAACGCTTGAATGAGTTTGAAGAGAACAAAAACAGCTTTCCAGATTATTTGCCTTCAGTTTTTTAAAAACTGAAAGTAAAAGCAAAATTTGCTTGGCGACCATAGCATTGTGGACCCACCTGATTCCATGCCGAACTCAGAAGTGAAACACAATAGCGCCGATGGTAGTGTGGGGCTTCCCCATGTGAGAGTAGGACATCGCCAGGCTTTAGACGCTCACTTAGTGAGTTGACCACTGCGGAGTGGTAGTTCAGTTGGTTAGAATACCGGCCTGTCACGCCGGGGGTCGCGGGTTCGAGTCCCGTCCACTCCGCCACTTATTCGATAACCTCGCCTAGTGCGAGGTTTTTTCGAATCTGAAGTAGTAAAAAGTTTTAGGGGTGTAGCTCCAATTGGCAGAGCAGCGGATTCCAAATCCGCGTGTTGGGAGTTCGAATCTCTCCACCCCTGCCATATCAAAGCCTCAGCAGAAATGCTGGGGCTTTTTTATATCTGTTGCTTCTACGAAGCAATGTTGTGAGCAGAATCGCCAGCCCGGTCAAATCTCCGGAGTGCCGGCCCAGTCCACCCCTGCCATATTTAAAGCTCCATCAGAAATGCTGGAGCCTTTTTGCTTTCTGTTTGTTCGATTTTTTTTGTCGACAATTCCTATCTTTAACAGAACCTAGCGACTTTTCAGTAAGTGCTTACTTATCTCAGCTTCTTTTATAAACAATCGACAGCACAAACCATACTTCTTTATGAGAATTATTCTCAATATTTTGTTACATTTTGGTCGTTATTACTAAAAGGCAACAAATATGGATATTTCCCGTCGTAAGTTTATTCAATCATCTCTCGCTATATCTGCACTAACCGTCCTACCAGCTTGCTCAATGAAGCGGTCTGTTGATGAGCAAGGAAAGTTCGTTTATGACTTAACAACTGAGCCTTCAACCGCTGAGTTGGTGAAGGGATTTAGTACTAATGTTTTAGCCTTTAATGGACAGACTCCAGCGCCGATTATTCGCTGTCGACAAGGCGAAAAGGTAACGATTCGATTTACCAACAAGCTATTAGAACCGACCACAATTCATTGGCATGGCCTGAGAATTCCGATTGAAATGGACGGGGTTCCTTTCTTAAGTCAGCCTCCGATTATGCCCGGTGAAACGTTTGTCTATGAGTTCACGCCACCAGATGCGGGTACATTCTGGTATCACCCACACATGAACAGTGTTAAGCAACTTGGTATGGGCTTGGTCGGGCTTATTATTGTCGAAGAGAGTGCGGCAGTTCAGTTCGATGAAGAGCATGCTCTGATGCTTAAACATTGGCATATCGACAAACAAGGTCAGTGGAAAGACTTAATGATCCCTCGCCTCAGCGCTCGTATGGGCACGCCGGGAGAGTGGAGTAGCGTTAATGGAGTACATGAACCTATCTATCAATTGAAGCAGCATGCAACGACTAGGCTGCGTATCGCTAATGTTGATAACACGATTACCTATCCTATAGCCATTGAGGGGGCTGAGGCATGGGTCATTGCTATTGATGGTAACCCTGTAAAGACACCTTATAAGCTGACTCAACACAAGATTGGCCCAGGTATGCGTGTCGATCTCGGGCTGATTGCTCCCAAGGCGGGGGAGCGAGTGAGTGTCCTTCAAATGAAAGGGCGTTTTCCTTTTTCCTTGTGTGAGTTTGAGGCTGTTGATTCAACGTTAATCGAAGGCCAAACACTTCCTTTATTGCCCCTCAATCCTGTGCCTAACTTAAACCTCGCTAATGCAGAAGAAATCGATTTTGTGTTTGAGTGGGAAGGGGCGGTATCACCGGTATCTAAAGATGGGAAGTCGATGCCTAAGTTTTGGCTTACGAATAAACGTGCGTGGGAGGGAATGAGTAAAGACAGTGTTCCAGACCCGTTGGCGACTTTGGAGTTAGGTAAAACTTATATATTCGACCTCAAGAACGTCACTCAGTACCATCACCCAATTCATATTCATGGTCATACATTCACTGTATTGGAACTTGATGGTAAAAAAATAGAAGAGCCCTTCCATACCGATACTGTGTTACTTGGAAAAAACGGCCGTGCTAAAGCTGCATTTGTTGCCGACAACCCTGGCCGCTGGATGTATCACTGTCATGTTATCGAACACATGAAAACGGGTTTGATGGGATATATTGAAGTTAAGTGACACCTGTAACGTTTAATATTTGCGCATGCATTCTTAGTTTCTACCCTCGCTTTTATCGGCGTTAAAGCTAGAATATAGGGATTATTGTTTGGGAGGATTCATGGGTCAGTTATCTATTCTAGGTTTTATTGCCATCGGTGGCGCGTTTGGTGCTTGTTCACGTTACTTGATTTCAGAGTTATGCGTTGTAATGTTAGGGCGTGGTTTTCCTTACGGTACGCTGACTGTTAACGTAATTGGCTCTTTGATTATGGGATTGCTCATCGCCGCGTTTGAAAATGAGATGGTCGCGACGGAGCCATGGAGACAAATTATTGGTCTTGGTTTCCTTGGAGCCCTGACAACATTTTCTACGTTTTCGATGGATAACGTGCTTCTTATGCAGCAGGGCGCGTTCTTCAAGATGGGACTCAATGTACTGCTCAATGTGGTTCTCAGTATTTCAGCCGCATGGATCGGCTTCCAACTTTTGATAAAGTCTTAAAACTTTCTTACGATTTGTTAACAACTCGGCTTGGTTTATCCAAGCCGTTTTTATATACTCGATCGTACTTGTCGGAGTGCCATATGGCTGAGACCGTTAACTCGGGATCCGTTGAACCTGATCAGGCTAATACCTGCGAAGGGAACAAGAGTAGATATCTAACTAGAATCCTTCTAGAGATCTATCTCCAGATCACAACTGTATTTCTTACCGTGATCCCTCTTGTAGCATCTTATCCGTCAAGCATTTTTATCCCTATAAATAATGGCTAAAAGCCAAGGAAAAATGCTATGTCGAGTCGTAAACAAGCAAGACTGGAAGCGAAGAATTTCATTGATTCTTTATCCGTACAACCTTATCCAAATTCAAAAAAAGCTTACATCCAAGGATCTCGAGAGGACATTCAAGTCCCTGTACGAGAAATTTCACTCGCAGATAGCCTTGTTGGTGGTACCAAAAAAGAGCCTGTATTCGAACCTAATGAGCCTATTCATGTCTACGACACCTCCGGTGTTTATACCGATCCTACGCATGAAATAGACCTTTATAGCGGCCTTCCTAAGTTGCGAGAGCAATGGATTGAAGAGCGTGGTGATACGGAATTGCTTGATGATGTAAGCTCTGTTTACACCAAAGAACGTTTAGAAGATGAAACCCTAGACGACCTTCGTTACGGAAACCTGCCTCGAATTCGTCGCGCGACTGGCGACCAATGTGTTACTCAGCTGCACTATGCTCGTCAGGGTATTATCACACCTGAAATGGAGTACATTGCCATACGTGAGAACATGGGACGTCAGAAGTTCGCTGATGAGCAGCTTAACCATCAACACCCTGGCCATAACTTTGGTGCAAACCTGCCGAAAGAAATCACTCCTGAGTTCGTGCGTAAAGAGGTTGCTGAAGGTCGAGCTATTATCCCTTCAAACATCAACCACCCAGAATCAGAACCGATGATTATTGGTCGAAACTTCTTAGTGAAGGTGAACGCTAATATCGGTAACTCTTCAGTAAGCTCTTCGATTGAAGAAGAAGTTGAGAAGCTAGTCTGGTCGACTCGCTGGGGTGGCGATACCGTGATGGACCTTTCCACCGGCCGTAATATCCACGAGACTCGCGAATGGATCCTACGTAATAGCCCTGTACCAATTGGTACGGTTCCTATGTATCAGGCGCTTGAAAAAGTGAATGGCGTTGCGGAAGACCTTAACTGGGAAGTAATGCGTGATACCTTGATTGAACAAGCAGAGCAGGGTGTTGATTACTTCACTATCCACGCCGGTTTACTTCTTCGTTATGTACCGATGACGGCTAAACGTGTGACTGGCATTGTCTCCCGTGGTGGCTCTATTATCGCAAAATGGTGTCTTGCACATCACCAAGAAAGCTTCCTATATACCCATTTCCGCGAGATCTGTGAGATCTGTGCGAAGTACGATGTGGCTCTGTCACTAGGTGATGGCCTGCGTCCAGGCTCTATTGCAGATGCCAATGATGAGGCTCAGTTCTCGGAGTTACGTACTCTAGGTGAGTTAACTAAAGTAGCTTGGGAATACGACGTTCAGGTGATCATCGAAGGCCCTGGACATGTACCTATGCATCTTATCAAAGAGAACATGGACGAGCAGTTGGAGCACTGTCATGAAGCGCCTTTCTATACATTAGGCCCGCTGACTACAGATATCGCACCGGGTTATGACCACATTACCTCTGGAATTGGCGCGGCGATGATTGGTTGGTACGGTTGTGCGATGCTTTGCTATGTCACACCTAAAGAGCATTTAGGTTTACCAAACAAAGAAGATGTGAAGACCGGCTTAATCACTTACAAGCTGGCAGCACATGCTGCGGATTTGGCAAAAGGACACCCAGGCGCTCAAATCCGAGATAATGCATTATCTAAAGCACGTTTTGAATTCCGTTGGGAAGACCAATTTAATCTAGCTTTAGACCCTGAAACAGCCCGTTCTTTCCATGATGAAACTCTGCCACAAGAATCCGGTAAGGTTGCTCACTTCTGCTCAATGTGTGGACCTAAATTCTGCTCGATGAAGATCTCTCAGGAAGTCCGAGAGTATGCGAAAGATACAGAACAAGTAGCCGCGGATCAGGCTATTGAGATTAAGATGCTAGATAACCCGTTGGAAGGGATGCGTCAGAAATCACAAGAGTTCCGTGATACTGGGTCTGAACTTTACCACCCTGCAGTAGGTGCAAAAGAAGCTCAATTAGAGGAATAATGACAGTGAAGATACTCATCCCATCTCAAAATATTGAGTTAACGGGAGAGGTGCAGAACTGTCTATTGGCTGCTAAGCGACAAGGCTTGGCAACCGATGCAGTTGAGTTGGGTGTAAGCCCAACTCAATACTTCTCTATCGTTGACACTCAGCAGGCGTTATCTATTGGCTTTGCTCATGATGTTGATTCATTGGCTGAGTGTCAGTTAGCGGAACTGAACCATGTTGTTGATTACAGTAATTCAGTCGCGCTAACTGACGTTTGTGATGCCTTTATACAAACTCCGAATACCACCTATGTCGGTGTCTCAGATGATTCAACTATACTGGATATCTGGTCACACCGAGATGCTAATCGTGCTATCAAGAGTGAAACTACAGCTCATCAGGAATTAGATAATCGCGGCCACTTTGCTTGGTTACTTACTTTGTTGGCTCTGGAATTCCCATTAGAGGACGCATTGGTTTTAGCTCGCGCATCGTCCAATGTTTCACGTGGAACATGGCCAGCACATTACCAAAACTTTCCAATTCCAGTATTGGAAGATGAGCGACTGGATATTAGTGTTGGTTGGGCCCACCAAGGAACATCACTTTCGTTCCCTGAATTGAGCAAGAGTAGCCTAGGGCTATACCCTGTGGTTGATGATGTTGAGTGGATCGAAAGGTTGCTCAAGCTTGGAATTAACACTGTTCAACTACGTATTAAGAACCCTCAACAAGCCGATTTAGAGCAACAAGTCGCACGATCGATCGAACTTGGTCGAGAACATAACGCTCAGGTTTTTATTAACGATTACTGGCAGCTTGCACTCAAGCATGGTGCTTTTGGTGTGCACCTGGGACAAGAGGATATTGAAGAATCAAACCTTTCCCAACTGAGCCAAGCGGGTATTAAGATCGGTCTATCGACTCATGGTTATTATGAGTTGCTACGCATCGTCCAGATTAATCCAAGCTACATTGCACTAGGTCATATATTTCCGACCACGACGAAACAGATGCCATCAAAGCCTCAAGGCTTGGTGCGTTTATCTCTGTACCAACAGCTAATTGATACTATCCCATACACAGAAGAACTTACCGGTTATCCGACGGTTGCTATTGGAGGTATTGACCAATCGACAGCTGCGCAGGTTTGGGAGTGTGGTGTATCGAGCTTAGCGGTTGTACGTGCGATTACATTAGCGACAGACCCACAAAAAGTGATCGAATTCTTCGATAAGCTGATGGCTCCTAGGTCTTCAATGACTAGTAAAGAGGTTATGCGGGAGCCTAGCTATGCTGAGTGACTTTGAGTTCATCCGTTACCAACGACAAATTGCATTACCTGAGGTTGGTGAGCAAGGGCAACGAAACCTGTTAAACAGTCATGTGTTGGTGATTGGTTGTGGTGGTTTAGGTAATGCGGCTGCTCTTTATCTTGCAGCGTCTGGTGTTGGAAGAATCGTGTTGGTCGATGACGATTCTGTTGATTCGTCCAACCTGCAGAGACAGGTAGCGTTCAAGGAAAGCCAATTAGGTTCACTTAAGGTCGAAGCACTTAAACAACAACTGAATGAGCTCAATGGTCGAAGCCAAGTAAGAACCATCAATCAACGAATGAGTGAAAGCCAACTTGAATTAGAAGTAATGTTGGCTGATCTCGTATTGGATTGTACTGACAACTTCGCGTCACGCCAGCAGGTTAACCGAGCTTGTTTCAAAGCTAATACACCTTTGATATCGGGTTCTGCAATCGGCTGGAAAGGTCAGTTTATTGTCTTTGATTATCAGAACCAGAAAGGGTGCTACCACTGCCTTTTCCCGTTTGAGCACCATCCACAAACAACGCGTTGTAGTGATAGCGGAATCATCGGCCCAGTCGTTGGTACCATAGGCAACCTCCAAGCACTTGCTGCGATTCAGCGTATTAGTACTGGCGAGTTCCAAGTTAAAACACATCAACTCAAACTGTTCGATGGCCAGACGATGAACTGGCAAAACTTAAGTGTCACTCAAGATAGTGAATGTCCAGTGTGCAATGCGTCAGTGACCAATAATTTAGAAGAAGCACTATGAGCAACATAACTATTTCAATAAACGAGCAACCAGAGCAGGTCGCGCAATCATCTTCTCTTGCAGATATTATTCATTCGCTTTCGCTACCGGATTTAGGGTGTGTATTTGCTATCAATAATGCGGTTGTACCGCGCAGCCAATGGCAACAAACCATCGTCAACGAAGGCGATTCCATCTCTCTTTTCCAAGCTATTGCAGGGGGCTAACCATGTTAACCATCGCAGATAAAACGTTTCAATCACGTCTGTTCACTGGAACCGGCAAGTTCGCAAACAAGCATTTGATGGCGAGTGTTATCGAAGTATCAGGTTCTCAGCTAGCAACTATGGCACTAAAGAGAGTTGATATTCGCTCTGAACAAGATGATATTTTACAGCCAATTATTGATGCTGGCGTTAATCTACTTCCGAATACCTCTGGCGCGAAGAACGCGAAGGATGCGATTTTTGCCGCACACTTGGCTCGTGAAGCACTAGGTACCAACTGGCTAAAACTTGAGATTCACCCGGATCCAAAGTACTTAATGCCAGACCCAATCGAGACACTTAACGCTGCTGAGCAGTTGGTGAAAGATGGCTTCGTTGTGTTGCCTTATTGCCATGCCGACCCTGTATTGTGTAAGCGCTTAGAAGAGGTTGGTTGTGCTGCGGTGATGCCACTCGGTGCACCGATTGGTTCTAATAAGGGAATCGCGTCAGCCGACTTCCTAGAGATCATTATCGACCAAGCTAATGTTCCTGTGATTGTTGATGCTGGCATTGGTGCTCCTTCACACGCGGCGCGTGCAATGGAAATGGGTGCTGACGCTGTGTTAGTGAATACGGCGATAGCTGCTTCTAAACAGCCAGTTGAAATGGCGATTGCTTTCAAGTTGGCAGTTGAAGCGGGTCGTATGGCTTACCTTGCTGGTCTCGCTGGTCAGGTATCTCACGCGGTTGCTTCCAGCCCGCTAACCTCATTCCTAGACGAGTAGTATTGCCATGACGTTTGTTGATCGATTTAAACAGCTCAACTGGGATGACATTGGTATGTCCATCTTCAGTAAAACGGCGGCGGATGTTGAACGTGCTCTGAGTAAACCTAAACGTGACTTAGAAGATTTTAAGGCTTTGATCTCTCCAGCGGCAGAACCTTACTTAGAGCAGATGGCACAACAATCGTTGGCGCTAACGCGTAAACGGTTCGGTAATACGATGTCGCTATATATTCCTTTGTACCTATCTAACTTGTGCGCGAATGCGTGTACCTATTGTGGTTTCTCGATGGAGAACCGCATCAAGCGTCGCACATTAACTTTGGATGAAATTGATGCCGAGAGCGCGGCCATCAAAAAGATGAAATTCGATAGTGTATTGTTGGTGACCGGTGAGCACGAAACCAAGGTTGGGATGAAATACTTCCGCGAGGTGCTGCCGAATATCAAAGCGCAATTTAACTACCTTGCGATGGAAGTGCAGCCGCTTGATCAAGACGACTACGCGGAGCTCAAAACGCTTGGCTTAGATGCTGTGATGGTTTACCAAGAAACCTATAGCCCAAGTACCTATGCTGAACACCACTTACGTGGCAATAAAATGGATTTTGAATACCGGCTCGAAACGCCTGATCGTCTGGCAAAAGCGGGTATTGATAAGATAGGGATTGGTGCTTTGATTGGTTTGGAAGATTGGCGAACGGACTGCTTCTTCGTGGCCGCTCACTTGGATTACTTAGAGCGAACTTACTGGCAAACGCGTTACTCGATTTCATTCCCACGCCTTCGTCCGTGCGAGGGTGGTTTGCAGCCTAAGTCTGTTATGAGTGATAAGCAGTTGGTGCAACTTATCTGTGCTTATCGACTATTAAACCCTGAGGTGGAGTTGTCTCTTTCGACTCGTGAGTCTGCAACGTTCCGCGATAACGTGTTGCCATTAGGTATCACTAGCATGTCTGCCGCATCAAAAACTCAACCGGGCGGTTATGCTTCGAGTGAGGAAGAGCTTGAGCAGTTTGAGATAAGTGATGAACGAAGTGCGGCTGATGTTGAGGCTATGATTCGTCAAAGAGGCTTCGACCCGGTATGGCGAGATTGGCATAGCGCTTACTCAGGCTAACTAATACCAATCTAAATAAGTATCTGGACATTCTTGCTAGTTAAAATCGCTGATAGCATCGTTATAGATTTTGTAGGTAGGCCAACTAGCTAGCTGCAATCTATGCCTTGCTCTAAGTGATTTTTCCTGCGCAATTATCTGATCACCTACTTATCCAGTTTGGTATAACATCTTGGCTGATGTTCCACGTGAAACATCAATGATGTGAAATCGACAAACAAAAACGGCTACCTAAGGGTAGCCGTATTAATATCAAACTGAGCCAACTAGCTTGGGTTCAGTTACCTACCTAGCAAGTCATTAAGCGTGAGCAAGTGGTGTTGTTGATTGGCGTAGCCATTCCAACGTATCACCTTCAACTAATGGGCTAACATCGTTCCATACTTTCTGGTGGTAATCGTTTAGCCATGCAAGCTCAGGTCGTGTCAGTAGATCGACGTTGATGTTGCACCTATCAATAGGGCAACGTGTTAGCGATTCAAACGTTAGTACTGAGAAGTCACCTTGAGTAGGAAGCTCAACGACCAATTCTAGGTTCTCGATGCGGATACCAAACTCATCAGCACGGTAGTAACCCGGCTCGTTTGATAACACCATACCTTCAACGAGAGGTACGTCGATAAGCTTCTTAGAGATACTTTGCGGACCTTCATGAACACTTAGGAAGTGACCAACACCGTGACCAGTACCGTGGTCATAGTCGAAGCCTTCTGCCCATAAGTGCTGACGCGCTAGGATATCAAGTTGGAAACCACGAGTACCCTGTGGGAAACGCGCACGTGCAATGCCGATGTGACCTTTAAGTGCCAATGTGAACTGCTGGATCATCTCGTCGCTTGGCTGGCCAATCGCGATAGTACGAGTGATGTCGGTTGTACCATCTAAGTACTGACCACCTGAATCGACTAGGTACAGAGTATTCAGTTCTAGCTGACCTGGTTCAGGTTGGTTCTCATGGTTGTAGTGACACATAGCTGCGTTGCCGCCTGCTGCAGAAATGGTGTCAAAACTTAGGTCCATCAGCGTTGGGTCTTGCTCGCGGAACGATTGTACTTTGTCAGCCAATACCGCTTCGTTGTGTAGGTTACCTTGCGCGACTTCAGCATCAATCCACGATAGGAACTTGGCCATCGCAACGCCATCTCGAATGTGACACGCTTTCATGCCCGCAATTTCAGTTGCGTTCTTAGCAGCCTTTGGCATTAAGCATGGGTCTGCTGCTTCAATGATATGAGCGCCAGCGTTTTGTAGAACCAGTGTGTACCAAGCATTGCTTGTGCCTGAATCAACTGACACATTCTTACCTTCTAAAGAGTGAAGACGTGCTTCAAGTTCGGATGGGTGAGAAACACGAATGCCATTACCAACGTGCGCTTCAAAGCCAGCAGGGATACGAGCCGGGTCTAAGAAGAAATCGACACTTTCATCGGCGTGAATGATGGCATTAGACAAGACAACCGGCAGGCGAGACACGTCCAAACCGCGAACGTTGAGTAACCAGCAAATAGAGTCTAGTTCAGTAAGGATAGCGGCATCCGCACCTTTGGCTTTTAGCAGGCCTGCAATTTCAGCACGTTTGCTTTCACTTGATTGACCAACGGCGTCGGTCGCCATTAGGCGAACATCAGATACAACAGGTGTAGGGCGATCAGACCAAAGCTCATCAATCGGGTTTGCTGATAGCGTTGTTAGCTCAACTTTCTCTGCTAGTTTTGCTTGTGCGCCTTTCAACCAAGCGGCGGTGTGCATGCGTGGGTCGAATGCAACCTTACTGCCTTGTGGCAATGAATTGATGATCCAATCTAAAGCCGGTTCTTCAATAAGGTGGCGATACTCAAATAACTCTGCTGGTACCTGCTTACGAACCTGAACGGTGTAGCGACCATCTACAAAAATAGCAGCAGTTTCACGAGTGATAACCGCTGCACCTGCAGAGCCAGTGAAACCTGTTAACCAGTGAAGTCGCTCGTTATGAGCGGGAACGTATTCACCTAGATATTCGTCTTCATGTGGAATGATAACCGCATCTAGGTTGTTTGTTTCAAGCCAAGCTCGAACCGCAGCAACGCGTTCCGCAGTGATATTGTGCATCTGTGTTTATCCTTATTGTTAGGGTCCTTGTTAACACTCACAGTTGATATACATGCGAGGGGACTTATTAGGTCAATAAGCTAGCGCTTTTGTTCGTTTGCTGCAAACGCTGTACGCCATTTTTATCTAAGGTGCAGAGTTTTTTCTTTGATGATATCTCGTAACCAAGTTAAGGCTGGGTCATTTTCTCTATCACGGTGCCAAAACAGAGTGTAAGCCATCGGCGGAAATTCCATTGGTAGAGGGACAACGACTAAGTCGAGCTGTTTGGCAACAAGGTAGGTGAAGTGACTTGGTGCCGTAAACACGAAGTCAGTGTAGGTGCACAAGCTAGCCGCACTATTGAAGTCAGGAACAGAAATAGCGATATCACGTTGGTGACCAAGGTCGGCAAGTTTGTAGTCGAGTAACCAACGGTCGTTACCATCACATCTTACTTGTACATGACGTTGTGCAAGGTAGGTTTCCAGATCCCATTTGCCACTCAGAGCAGGGTGGTTGCGTCTTAGCACACACATCTGTGCATCACGGTAGATCTCTTGTTCGCAAATATCATCTGGCGGCAACATGGTTAAACGTGCATCGTTGATGTCGATGTCTTTACCCGTGAGTCCGATATCGAGTTCACCAAGCTGCAATTTTTTAAAGGTTTGCTCTGTCCAAGCATGGGTGTTGATATTCACCTTAGGGGCTTGTCGAAAGATTGCAGGTAAGAAGTGAGGAAGAATCAACGGGTAGACACTTTCAACCGCTGCAATGTGAAAACTGTGGTCACTGTTGTTGGGAATGAACGTCTCTGGTTGGGTGAGCACATCAAGTTGGTTGATCAGCGTTTCTAATCTAGGTTTGAGAAAGACTGCCTTTGGCGTTGGTCGCAGACCATGAGCACTTCGCGTAAAAAGGGGGTCATTAAATTGCTCACGAAGTTTGGCCAATGACTTACTCACTGCTGACTGGCTAAGGCATAATCGATGCGCAGTGCGAGTAACACTCAGCTCTTCCATCAGTACTTGTAAGCAAACTAATAGATTTAGGTCGAGGCGCGATAGTTTCTCGATATTCATGTGAGTTTCCTATTTGGAATAATGCTAATGAGTATATGCCATTTTTGTTCATATCTTTAGTTGGTTATTATGCACCTAAACTAACTCATCCGGAGAATCTTGTGCCTTCTAACGCGCTTCCAACCCCTAGTAAACTGCAGGTTGCTTTATTGGCAATGCTGGTTCTATTTAGCCCTTTGGCTATTGATATCTACCTACCAGCTCTGCCACAAATTTCGACAGCGTTTCACGTGGAACATGCACTAGCACAAGATACGATTACTTGGTTTTTATTTGCCATGGGTGTCGGCCAACTGTTTGCTGGCCCTTTGGCTGATAAGTTAGGACGTCGAACCGTTGCATTGGGAGGTGTTAGTATCTATGCATTGAGTGCTTGCTTGGCGTGGGCAGCTCAATCGATTGATATGATGCTAATAGCTCGGCTGCTACAAGGCTTAGGAGCTTGTGCGACTTCTGTAGCAGCCTTTGCAACGGTTCGCGATCTATTTGGCCCAGAGAAGAGTGGCCGAATGATCAGTTACCTCAATGGTGCGATCTGTTTTATCCCTGCATTGGCACCAATTCTTGGCGCTTGGTTAACGCATCAATTTGGCTGGCGCTCGAACTTCAGCTTTATGGCTGGCTTCGCGGTAGTCGTTGGCAGTATCTTATTCTTCCAAATGAAAGAGTCTAACCCGGCGACAGAGAAGGTTGCTGTGTTCAAACTAGAGCGTTACTGGTCAGTGCTGAAAACACCATCATTCATCTTCCATGCGACATTGTGCTTGATGGCGATGGCAGTAATCCTTGCTTACGTTACCTCTGCACCGGTTGTGTTGATGGAGAACCTAGGTTTGACGATGAACGAGTTTACCTTCTGGTTTGGTATTAATGCGGTTATCAACATCACGGCTGCATTCACTGCACCGAAGTTCATGGACCGTTTTGGTACTTATAAAGCACTGGTTGTTGGTATTTCAACGCTGGGCTTAGCGGGTGTGATTATGTTGGTGCTTGCTGAACACGCGACTCCAATCGCGTTCATGCTACCGATCTTCTTATCGTCGGTTGGCTTTGCTTGGATTCTTGGTGCTGCGGCGGGTAAAGCTCTGGAACCTTTCGGTGACCGTGCGGGCACCGCAGCTGCGTTACTAGGCTTGTTCCAAATGAGTGGTTCAGGACTTCTTGTGGGTACCATGCAACGTCTTGATTTAACGTCGCAAGTGATGATCGCGTTGCAAATGTTCCTGATTGTTCCTGCATTACTAGTGCTTGCGAGCAAGGCGGGTAAGTCTTGGCACGCAACGTTTGCTAAGGCATAAGTTACAAGGGTGACAAAATATACAAATGGCGGTTTGCGAAACGTTAAAACATGGTATATTTGTCACTCATTGAAACGTTAGTCCCCAACGGAAAATACTGTAATGTCATTAACAACCTACGAAATGGCGCGCGTCTTAGAACAAATGGAAGATGCACCTGAAAAGGTCATGTTTGGTAAACTGCTTAAAGAGCTAGGCAACCAAAGTGAAGAGCGTATTCGCAGTGCGGCAAAACAAGTTCCAATCGATACTTTGCGAGATATCATTTACCAATTTCAGCGAGTGGTAGAGTCTCGTAAGGGAGAGCAGGTTCAGCTACTCGCAAAAGAGCTAGCCGAGCAAGGTATCTCTGCTGAAGAGCTACAAGCTTTTCTAAATAAATAAGCTGACGCCAGTTAAAAAAACCACTCAATTGAGTGGTTTTTTGCGTTTTGAATCTGCGGCGAAGACTAGTTGCTAAATTGTTTCTTCAAGATTCTATCAAGTGAAAATGGTCCGGCTCCCCATACCACAACGATAAGAATCATTAATCCCCACAACTGATGATCATAGAAACCTTGTTCCCACAGCACCGGGTAAGACACGACAGCTATGATGTTGAACACGAACAGCACTGCGGCCATCGGTCGTGTTAATAAACCGAGTGCTAAAAACACTGGCAGAATTAACTCAGCGGCAGTACCCATGTAAGCTGCTAATTCCCAAGGTAGCAGTGGTACTTGGTATTCCAACTCAAACAAGTAAAGAGTGCTATCCCAAGTTGCTATTTTGGTTAACCCAGAATTAAAGAAGACCCACGCCACCCATAGGCGGCAAAACAGAAGTAGGACAGGAACAAAAAGTGCCTGTGATTTCTCAATCAAATTGTCGTATTGAGCCATCATGTTCGTGACTGTGTTGTTATCCATATTATGTCTCCAATTCGGCATCGATTGAAAAACCTGAGATGACGTTAAGCGCCATGACAGTATTCAGGTGTTGTAGTAGTGAAGGGGCAATCTCAGCGAGCGTTTGACCCGATTGCAATTCAGTTAATAGTTGGTGGCATTCTTCTGTCAAACAATGACTCTCAACCTGTGAATTCTCGGCTCGGATTAACACCCCAAATTCAGGTTGGTTGATGTCTAACCCGTCGAGTTGTTGCTGATAGATAGCTTGCTCAAGCGCGATAATCGTGTAACTAGAGCTAATTAGCGTTATTGAATTTTTGAGGTGAAAGACTAAAGCGCTTTGTTGCTCTGGTGGCACATCGGCTAAACAAGAAAGAGGACGTTGGTCGACATGTGATTCTGAAGCGCACCTCATCAGGTTATCTTTCTGCCATTCATACAACGCCACTTCACCGAGATAAAGTGCAGCCTCAATAACGGCAGGAAAGGCTTGGATAGTTTGTGCAAAGTGTTCACCGTAACCACTGACATCACCAGAGGTCGATGGATAACTTAAGACATGTTGACGAGCCATCTGTTGGAAGCATTCCTCTCCAACCAACATTTCAGTGAGTGGGTAGGTTGCTGCCAAAACTTCGCTCAAGCTGATCACAAAGTTATTGCGGTAAATCTGGATTCGCTGTTCATCGGTAAAATGGTCGCTCACTATGTCGCAGTGCTCACCATTGTTTTGATAGCGCAGGGCGTTAGCAAACTCCAATTGAACATCTGCTAGGGAGTGGCTCATGATGCGCGACTCCTTTGGTTGAACTTGTCGTGTTGATACAAGATGTCACTGGCTTTGGTTGCTTCAGCCAATAAAACTTGTGGCTCTGGGATATCGAGATCCCATTCAATCAAGGTATGGCGTGAACCATGTTGTGCTATCCAGTCAGTATAGAGTTTCCACACTTCGTCACAGACAGGTTTACTGTGTGTGTCTATCCAGATCTCACCTTGTTCAAGTTTCTTTTTGGTAAAACCGGCCAAGTGAATCTCTTCCACTTTGTCTGCAGGTATTCCGCTTAAGTACTCTTCACAACTAAAGCCATGATTAAAAGATGAGACGAAAATATTATTGAAATCGAGCAGTAGGCGACACTCGGTGCGCTTTTGTACCTCAGCCAAGAATTCCCACTCTGGGATAGTTGAATGCTTAAAGGCTAGGTAACTCGATGGATTCTCAATCAACATTGGGCGTTGCAAGCTGTCTTGAACCTCGATGACATTGCGACAGAATACTTCTAATGCTTCTTCTGTGTAAGGCAGCGGCAGCAAGTCGTTGAAGTAATGGCCACCAGTCTGACTCCAGCTGAGATGATCAGAAATCAAGAAAGGCTCGATATCATCAATGAGCTCTTTTAATTGCACCAGATGATTTTGATTGATGCGCTCAACAGAACCGAGAGACAATCCAACACCGTGACAACTTATATTGTGGGCACTACGAATTTCTCTGAGTTGTTGACGTTGCGGTGATTGAGCTAAGAAGTAGTTCTCGCTGTGAACTTCTAACCAACTTATTAAGGTTGGATTTTGGCTAAAGAAGTCCAAGTGTGGTGTTCTAAGGCCAACCCCTGCGTTGGGGTGAAGAGTTTGAGTCACAACGATTCTCCTAACAAGAAGTGGAGGTGAGCTGTATGTCAGCCCACCATACTAAGCTGCTCAATTAAGAAGATTGAGTGCTACCACCTGATAATTTGCCACATAGCCCTTTAGGTACGACCACGAATGCATCGGATTGGTTGTCTTCTTTTGCTGTACCCGCACATGAGCTTGTTTTGGTTGCACAATCATTTTGGCCAGCTTTTGCCACGCCGTAGCATTTTTCTTTTGCTGCTGCTTCCGCAGGTGCTGATGTAAGAACTGCACCGCCGAACGCTAGTACACTTGTGATTGCAGCTGTAACAGCAAGATTAGAATTTTTCATAGTCATTCCCTCTAGGACTTAATAGTATTTTCACATCGCAGGTTAATGGCTTGTTAACTTGCTTACTAAAAAGGATAGGAACAACCAGGAAATAATTTCACGACATTATAAGAAATATCAATATTAATGATGAGTTGCCTTTTAACTTATTGATTTTATGATGTTAATTTTTGATTATTTTTTCTTCTTATTATCCTAAACGCAGCCTAGTGTTTAGGTTATAATCGACTTTTATGTATAAATACCCAGTAGTGAGCATATCCAATGATAGATCCTTCGCTTTTACTCGATGGCCTAAACGACAAACAACGTGAGGCGGTCGCAGCACCTTTAGAAAACCTACTTATTCTGGCAGGTGCTGGCAGTGGTAAAACGCGAGTGTTGGTGCATCGTATCGCTTGGTTACAAAGCGTAGAGCAAGCATCATCGTTCTCTATCATGTCAGTTACTTTCACCAACAAAGCGGCAGCAGAGATGCGTGGTCGTATTGAAGAGTTGATGATGGGTAGCTCGTCGGGCATGTGGAACGGCACCTTCCACGGTATCTGTCACCGCATTCTTCGTGCTCACTACCTAGATGCAAAACTGCCAGAAGATTTCCAGATCATTGATTCAGATGATCAGATTCGTTTGCTGCGTCGCTTAATCAAGGCGCAAAACCTTGATGAAAAGCAGTGGCCTGCCAAGCAAGCTTCTTGGTGGATCAATGGCAAGAAAGACGAAGGGCTGCGCCCAAGTCACATTGACGCCTACCATGATCCAATAACTCAAACGTGGTTAAAGATTTACTCTGCTTACCAAGAGGCATGTGATCGTGCTGGCTTGGTCGACTTTGCTGAAATCTTGTTGCGATCGCATGAGCTATTGCGCGATAAGAAACACATCCGCGAGCACTACCAAGCTCGCTTTAAGCACATTCTTGTCGACGAATTCCAAGATACCAACAACATTCAATACGCTTGGCTTCGCATGATGGCAGGCCCGGATTGTCGCGTGATGATTGTGGGTGATGATGACCAGTCTATCTATGGCTGGCGTGGTGCTAAAATTGAAAATATTCAGAAGTTCTTGGATGAATTTCCAGGCGCTTCAACGGTTCGACTTGAACAAAACTACCGTTCAACCAAAACCATTCTTCAGGCGTCGAATGAGCTTATCTCAAACAACACCGAGCGTATGGGTAAAGAGCTGTGGACTGATGGCAACGATGGCGAGCCAATCTCTGTTTACTCTGCTTATAACGAGTTAGATGAAGCGCGTTTCACGGTTAGCAAAATCAAAGAGTGGCAGGAGAAAGGCGGTGCGTTAGAAGATACGGCAATGCTATATCGTAACAACGCACAATCGCGTGTTCTTGAAGAAGCTTTGATCCAAGCTGGTCTACCTTATCGAATTTACGGCGGCATGCGATTCTTCGAGCGTCAAGAAATTAGAGACGCCTTGAGCTACATGCGCCTAATGAGCAATCGCGGTAATGATGCGGCGTTTGAGCGTGTGGTAAACACGCCAACGCGTGGCTTGGGTGATAAAACGTTAGAAACGATTCGTCTTGCAGCGCGTGATCGTGGTGCAACCATGTGGGAAGCAAGTGTTGCTTTGATAGAAGAGCAAGTGCTACCCGGTCGTGCTGCGGGTGCATTGAGCCGCTTTATCGAGCTGATTAATGCGCTTGAAGATGACACTTTAGAACTGAGTCTACATGAACAAACTGACCACGTGATCAAATCGTCGGGTCTGTTTGCGATGTACGAGCAAGAGAAAGGCGAGAAGTCGAAGGCACGTATTGAGAACTTGGAAGAATTAGTAACGGCAACGCGTCAGTTTGAAAAACCGGAAGAAGCGGATGAGATGAGCATGCTGACGGCGTTCTTAACGCACGCAGCGTTAGAGGCAGGTGAAGGTCAGGCTGATGAGTTTGATGACGCGGTTCAGCTCATGACTCTGCACAGTGCCAAAGGCCTAGAGTTCCCTATGGTATTCATGGTGGGTGTCGAAGAAGGCATGTTCCCAAGCCAGATGTCTGCGGAAGAAGCAGGGCGTTTAGAAGAAGAGCGTCGCCTGTGTTACGTGGGCATGACTCGTGCGATGGAGAAGCTGTACATCACTTACGCAGAGATGCGCCGTTTGTACGGTCAGGACAAGTACCACAAACCATCACGTTTTATTCGTGAGCTACCAGAAACCTGTCTGGATGAAGTGCGTATGAAAGCGCAAGTCAGTCGCCCTGCAAGCAGTGGTCGCTTTAGTCAAACCGCTGTGAAAGAGAACTTCAATGAAACTGGTTTTAGCTTGGGTTCTCGCGTGAAGCACCCTAAGTTTGGCGAAGGCACTATCATCAACTTCGAAGGAAGTGGCCCACAGAGTCGAGTTCAAGTGGCGTTTAACGGTGAAGGGATTAAGTGGTTAGTAACGGCTTACGCGCGTTTAGAGCAGCTTTAATCTATTACTTCTGCATCTAATAACCGTTCATTATTGAAAACAAAAAGAGCAGCCAATGGCTGCTCTTTTTTATTGCGTATCGCTTTAAGCGATCGCAATACATGACTGACTAGAAGGGAGCTTACAGTGCTGCAAGTGCCGCTTCGTAGTTTGGTTCTTCAGTGATCTCTGCAACCAACTCACTGTGTGTTACCACACCTTTTTCATCAACAACGACAACTGCACGTGTTGTTAGGCTTGCTAGTGGGCCTTCTGCAATCGCTACGCCGTAGTCTGATGCGAATGTAGGAGAACGGAAAGTCGAAGCGTGTTGAACGCCTTCAATGCCTTCTAGTTCGCAGAAGCGACCTGCAGCAAATGGTAGGTCAGCAGAAATACAAACAACAACCGTGTTCTCAAGCTCTGCCGCTTTTGCGTTGAACGTACGTACGCTCGTTGCACAAGTTGCTGTGTCGATGCTTGGGAAGATGTTTAGAACCACTTTCTTGCCTGCAAGAGAAGCAAGAGTCAGTTCAGAAAGATCGCCTGCAGTCAGTGCAAAGCTTGGTGCCTGTTCGCCAGTTTGTGGGAATGTGCCAGTTAGCGGTACAGCAGCGCCTTTGAAGGTAACGTGTGACATGAATTTGTCCTTAATTTAATTATGGTTATGAAACTAGTTGAGCCTAGTAAGACTTACGTTACTCGGAAGTGGTTAAGAAGTGAATGGTTTAAATGTCAGAATTGTAATCAAAGGTCTTTGATTTATTTGTTTTAGGGGAAGAAAAGGTGAGACGACAGATAAAGAAAAACCCCGAGAGCTTGCGCTCATCGGGGTCTATAGTCTTACTCGCAGCAATCCGGCTACTAAGTGTGCTCCATGCATCAAATCCATGATAGTGTGCTGTTATCCTTCAGCGTATTCCTTTCGTCGCCTTCCTAGCGGTGTCCTTGATCTTATCCTGATCTGCCAACAATCCTCGTTAGCGCGCGTCACTTGTTCCTTGAGCGGTGTCCTTTACATCATCCTGATGTTCAGTCCTTTCCTCGTCCAGAGGTGTCCATTGTCTTTCCTTAGTAGCAACCATCCTAGTTACTATTGTGTCCATTCAATGTCCATTTCGCTATCCATGCCGATTATTCATCCTGAGTAATCGAA
Organism: Vibrio sp. ZF 223; assembly: GCF_003050585.1. Classification (NCBI taxonomy): domain Bacteria; kingdom Pseudomonadati; phylum Pseudomonadota; class Gammaproteobacteria; order Vibrionales; family Vibrionaceae; genus Vibrio; species Vibrio sp. ZF 223. The sequence continues at coordinate 21,523 of NZ_PIGB01000018.1, read as the reverse complement.
TCTTCATCCTGAAGATAACCAAGTCCTTGGCGTTTCCTGTTCCGTGTCAGCATCCTTCCGACACCATTCATATTACCGATTCCTTATTTATCAGCAATGGTGCATAAGCGAATTTCTATATAATTATTTGAATGATAAATATACGTATTGTTTAATTTCAATTGGTTATGGTTTCTAGGTGACTAATTTCGTCATCAAATATCGATATTTACTCACTGCCTTGTGAGAGATCTCGCACAAGGCCGCGAGTAAAAAGGGAGGATTATTCCCTATTGGCCAATAGCTGCACCTTCACGACGAGGGTCTGCTGCACCTTCTAGACCATCTTTTGTGATGCGAATGGCGTGTAAACCCGAGTTAAGATCGCGAACGTTGACCTCAAATCCCATCTTCTCTAGCTCAGGCTTGAAGTTTTCCGCCGATGTTCCTTTTTCCAAATCTAAGGTGCCGAAACGGTTTAGGAAGTGTGGTTGGTTGATCGCTTGCTGGATATCCATGTCCCACTGGGTATGGGCAATGATCGCTTGCGACACATAACCTATGATACGGCTGCCACCCGGAGAACCAATTGCCATGTAAGGCTTATCGTCTTGCATGATGATGGTCGGTGCCATCGAAGAGCGTGGACGTTTGCCTGGTTCTAATCGGTTCGCGATAGGCTTGCCATCGTTATGAGTCTTGAATGAGAAGTCGGTCAGTTCGTTATTCAGTAGGAAGCCTCTTACCATCAGGCGTGAGCCAAATGCATTCTCAATGGTGGTGGTCATGGATACGACATTGCCATCGCTATCGACAATATTGAAGTGGCTGGTGGACGGCAATTCAATAGATACATCTTGGCTGCGCAGCATGGCATGATCCCACGGTGGGGTACCTGATGGTGCACTGTCTAGTGCCTTTCCAGCAGTAATTAACTGGGCACGTTCCTGCAAATAGTCAGTATTCACTAACCCTTGGGTTGGCATCGGAACGTAATCTTGGTCTGCCATGTACATACCACGGTCTGCAAAGGCTAGACGAGAAGCGTCCGCTAACACTTGCCAAGATCTCGCGTCGTTTGGCCCCCATGATTTAAGATCAAACTGTTCGGTCATCGCTAAGATCTGCCCAACCGTTAATGCACCTGAACTCGGTGGTCCCATTCCGCATATATCGTAACTCTCATACGCGGAACAAACCGGTTCACGTTGCTTAATTGAATACGCATCGAAGTCTTTCTGTGCCAATACGCCAGGATTACCTTTGGCGGTTTGAACTGTATTGATGATGTCAGCGGAAATTTCGCCTTGATAGAAAGCTTTAGCACCATCTTTTGAGATAGCGTTTAACGTTGCCGCGTATTCTGGGTTCTTAAGTAGCGTACCTGCGGTTTTCGGGCTGCCATCGGCATTAAAGAAGTAGGCTTTGGTTGTGGCAAAGCGGCTTAGTCTTTCTTGGTCATTTTCAATCAAGGTGGCTAAACGTGGACTGATGGTAAAACCTTTCTCAGCAAGTTGAGCGATAGGTTTGATTAGGGATGACCATTCTAATTTGCCGTATTTCTGGTGAGTGTCCCACAACAATTGGACTGTACCAGGTGTAGCAACAGAGCGACCACCAACCACGGCATCATAAAACTTAAGCGGTTGACCGTTTCCGTCTTGGAACAGACGTGGTGTTGCATCAAGTGGTGCGGTTTCACGGCCATCGTAGGTCTTGAGTTGCTTGTCCTTGCCATCAAAATAAACAAGGAATGCACCACCGCCAATACCTGACGATTGCGGTTCCACTAAGCCAAGCATCAGTTGCACGGCAACCATGGCGTCAATCGCGTTACCACCACGAGCAAGTACATCGGCTCCCGCTTGGGTCGCCAGTGGGTTAGCCGCAGTGACCATCCAGTCGTTGGATTTAACGAGTTGTTTGGTTTCTAAACCACTACTTTGTTCGGGAGCGACGGAATCGGCAGCTTGATTTGCCCAACTGACGTGAGAGGCAAAAAGTAGGGTAGAAGTGGCGAGGGTTGTTAGTTTTGTTTTCCACTGCATGATCTTCTCCTTTTAATATGCAGAGCTAGATTGGCAGTGGAAAGATAAGATAGCCAGTATGTTGTTAACGAATTGTAATCTTGATTCGAATTTAAGCGATTAAACCAGACAGCGACTGCCAAAGAATACTCAGGCCAATCAGGCTGAATAGCACGCCACATAAGCCATCAATGTATACCGTTGCTTCGCTCAGCTTTTTCTGCAGTGCTTTAGTTGAAAGCATCCAAGCCAGTAGCGAGAACCAGAATAGCGAAAGGCCGAATAGGATAAGCAGAGCAAAGCCTTTACCGGATAGAGACATGTCGGCAGGTACTAGGCTCGACATCAAACTGATGAAAAACACTAACGCCTTTGGATTTAAGATGTTAGTTGCAAACCCTTTCGAAAAGGCCTGACGTTTATTGGTGAGAATCAGATCCTTTGAATCGACAGGATTGGTCTCATCTTCGTGATGAGTAATGATCTGCCAAGTTGCCTTTAGTGCACCAACACCGAGATACAATAAGTAGCTACCGCCAGCTAACTGTATGGTGGCGAAAAGAGTTGGGTGCTGATGAACCAGATAACTGATACCCGTTAAACTCAGAAGCGAATGCAGCAAGATCCCACAAGATAACCCCAGCGCAATGTATAAGCCAGTTTGTCGTCCATGGCGTGTTGCGTTTTGTACCACAAGGGCAAAGTCAGGGCCAGGGCTCATCAAGGCAATAAAGTGGATAGAGGCGAGGGTGACTAATATGGTGACTTCATTCATATCTGTTTCAATAACTGGGTTGTTCTGTTGAGAGTTGTTGAGCGCAGCTTACCGTGATTTCGAATCTCTCAATTGTAAATTATCAACACTTAGTTAATTTTCGACGGAGAAACGCCAAATGCAGTCTTAAATGCCTTTGAGAAATGGGCTTGATCGTAAAAACCGACTTGATGAGCGACCTCGGTGCCGCCAACACCAGACTTAATCAGTCGCATGCCTTGTTCCATACGTAAACGGCTTAGCCAAGCATAAGGGGTAATGCCCATCTTGTTTTTAAAGTGGCGTTGAAACTGTGTGGTGGTGAGATCGCACAATTCAGACAGCTGCTCTAGGCGTACCGGTTGGTCGAGGTTTGCCATCAAATAGTCTTTTAGCGTGTTAACCGACTGAGTACCAAGTTGCACCTGAGTTTTCGATCCAAACTGAGCGTAACGATCAACTATTGTCGAGAATCCTTCGAACGGTAGGCAATCTTGAGCGAGTTGGCTGATGTTTGGATTGATAAGTAGCCCATGAAGGTTGCACAATTGTAAAAAAGTCGCTTGATCGGAGAGGATCAAATCCGAAAAGCCTAAAGCGTGACCATTTCCGCTGTGATCGGCAAGATCGCCCAACCATTGCGGCGAGACAGCAAACACACTCACTTGGTAGCCAGATTCTAGCTTTGAATGGCCATCGTGCAGTTCATCAGGTGGCATCATCACCACTTGCCCAGCGCCAGCGTGGTAGCTCGTCCCTTTATAGACAAACTTTTGCTGACCCTGAGTGATTAGGCCGATATGAAAGTCCAAATGATAGTGGCGCTGAAAGGCAAACTCTTGGTATTGAGCTTGGATCAGGCTGATATCTTGGCTAGGTGTCGAATAGTAGTGGACTTTATCCATGGCATAAAAAAGCTTGGTTAAATTATCATCAATTCAACCAAGCTTATCTTCGTATTCAGCGATTGTCTTGTAAAAAACGATCAGTACTAGTGGTTTCTGACAGAGTTTTTATAGGGTCGATCCTTTAAAGAGAAAGAGAATAAAAGCTTTTTCTGATTATTGAAGTGTCGTGATACTAATAACCGACCACTTTGAGTTCTTGGAAGTTATTCCATAGAACTAAGCTTGAAACATCGCCATTATTACCGTTACAAGTGAGGCGAATAAACTTAACCGATGCTCTATTAACGGCTTGTTCCACCAAATTGGTTGTGGTTCCAGGCGTCAAGACGTTGGTTACCAGACCGAAGTTGATGCCATCGCTACTCACTTCGAGATCAAATAGGTATTGTCGAACATCCCCTTTAGCTTGAGAGTAGAGAAGCTTAGTGACGTTCGCTGCCGTGCTAAGTTCAATTAGATATTGAATACCTTGCCCTTTCGCCGTCCACTTGGTTGTACTGTCTCCGTCTACGGCCATTTGCGGTGTATGGTCGACGCGAGTTTCAGTGGCACTGACGTTGGCAATGGATAGTTCGTTTTCCTGTCCTTCCTGATGATAGTCTCCCAGAACGCCAAGATATCGACTAGCAAATGGATTGCTGTTGGCTGGCGAAAGCGAAGGGAAAATGACATCCACACCTTGTTCACTCAACCCCATCCAACGACATAAGGTCGCAGCAAGTTGTTCTGAGGATTGGCTGGGGATAAATTTATTGCCCCAAGCATCTTGACCATCTTTGATAAATTCGGGGTATCGCCCATAGCTGTTACCTCCATTGACGGCATTACCGACCACTAGTTGATTACTTCCCCAACCATGGTCGGTGCCTGATTTACTGTTGTTTTCTATGGTTCGCCCAAAATCTGACATGGTCGATGTCACAACACTGTCTTCCAAGCCAAGTTCAGCAAGAGAGGCATGGAAAGCGCTAACGGCTTGGTCGATGGTAGAAAGAAGCCCATCATGGCGTCCTCGTTGGTTGCTGTGATTATCAAATCCACCAATATTAACAAAAAAGACCTGACGGCTATGACCGAGATCGGATGATGCTTGGATCATTCGTCTGACCATTTTTAGCTGTGAGCCTAATGAGCTACTTGGAATGGAGCCGTCTTCTGGGTATGAATCGAGCACGAGTTGGATTTCCTGCTGGAAATCTAATATGCCTTTCAGCCGTTTTGTATACTCTTGTTTGAACGGTGAACCGTAAGGTGCATTAACCAATTTGATGAAGTTATTGTTTATTGCACTTGAATGCCCAAGAGCATCCATAGCTCTTACACCACCAGAAGACATTGAGATATCTTTAGAATTTGCGCCAGTTAATAGTTCATTTCCAGCAAATGAAATGGAGTCGGAAATGATCGCTGTTTCACTGCGAAGGACATCCATCATCATTCCTGCCCAACCGTAGCTATGGTAACCATTATCTCCCCAACTCGACTGCCAAGCGGCTTGTTGCTTATTGTGGGCTCCAAGGTTCGATGGCTTCCTGACATCGTAAAGGTTGGATTTGTTGGTTGGCTCTACTAATGGTCCTACGTTAACTATGGCTGCGGCTTGGCCTGAGCTCATCATGCTGGCAAGGTTAGACATGCTAGCGTTGATACCAAGCGCTTGCCCAGATTCTGTGTTTGGAATGGCTAAGATTTCAGAGCTGGCGAGTTGGATGTTTGGTCTCGCGGCTTGGTAGTTACTTTGGTTGTTAGCGTCGGTAGGCACGATCATATTGAACGAGTCATTTCCGCCATGTAAGAAAAGACAGACCAACGCTTTATATCCACCTTGTTCATTAGCAAAGGCGCTGCTGACTGGGATGGATAAAGAGAGTGGGACCATCCCAGATACGGCTGTACCTGAGGCACCTTTGAGAAAACTTCTGCGTGTAATTGACATAATCTACTCCTGAACCATGAAATCGGGTGAAATGAACGCCATGAACAACATCTTGGGTACTGCGTAATATTTGTTCCCATGACCGTGATAGATAGCGGATAGTAGGTCAGTAATTTCCTGGGATGCTTGTCCATTGAGAATGCGTAAATTAATCGTTTGAATAAGCTCAGTTTCATTTTCTGCCCTCGCTAAATCTTCTAAATCAGAAGGAGCAATATAGAGCTCTTTATTGTTGTTACTATTTCCACGGTTCTGCCCAAAGTCTTTGAGTGTTCTGTAAAAAATGTTGTTCATGTCGATAAGTTGATTCCAGTCAATAATCTCTAACTCGGGTGCTGTTAGGCCTGCATCTGCAAGCGCGCCTTGTGGGCTGTGACTCGGCTGATAAAAATTAAATACCGAATTAGACCCAAGTGGGTACTGATTAAAGCTTTCTTTATAGTTCATTGGGTCATAAACAATATCTCCGCTGCCACCTACGTACGCTTCCATTGCTCTATAGAGATAGGTCATCGCTAGGATAGGCTCTCTGACTTTGGTGACATTGATATCACTGGTTTTGAGTAACTCTGAGTCGGTTAAAATTGCTTTGATCACCGAGCCTAAATTTCCGCCTGAATTAATAAATTCAGCGGATACGCGTGAAACGTACGCTTGAGTTGGGTTGGAGGTCGTTAACTGTTTAATCAGCATTATTGAAATAAAAGGCGCGACATTGGCATGGGTTGTTATTTGGACAATGAATTGGTCAAGATCCTCTTCAGCAGTTTGGCCGGGAGGGTAATACTGACCAAGTACCCATTTTTCATCCATGTCATGCAGTGAGTTGTCTGCAGTCATGGGTTCAAGCGTGTTGTTATTGGTGATATCCCAACCGGTAAAGACTCTTGCAGCCCCTTCTACATCGACATCATCATACGTCTCGATAACGCTACCATCTGGGTAAGTGGCTTGAGTTCCATCTTGGTTTAACTCATAAAGCCCAATGGTAAAGAGTTGCATGATTTCTCTGGCGTAGTTCTGATCGGGCGCTTGTCCGGTCACGCTTTCCGGTTTATTACCATTCATGGTGAGATACTGTCCCATAGCAGGAGAGAGAGTGATGTGCTTAAGTAGCGTAGCAAATGATTCAAAGGCATTGTCGGCAAGCAAATCATAGTAATTTGCTAACGCTTCTGGATCGGTAGCAAGGTTGGCATCTTTTTCACTGACTACAAATATTTGACTTAGCGCGAACGCGATCCGTTGACGTAGTTGTGCTTCGTCCCATAACGCAGTGTCAAACCATGCCCCTACACGACACTCCTGATTTGGGTTGGTGAGATTCCTTCGGTTCGCTTGATGATAAGTTCGCTCAAGATGACGCATGTAGGGTTTAGCAATTTGTTGATCTATCCAATAAGAACGATCGTCTTGTTCTTTAAACGCATTTAACTCCGATTGACGAACGCCCATGGTTGCCAAGTCTAAGAATCGAGAAGCCTGTTGGTGAGTTAAGTTATCCATATGATTTCCTCTAGCCAAATAGTGATCCCCAGAAAATGAATAGCTGGTTTCCAGTTATATTTCTGGTGTATTAAGGATTAGTTGCTAGAAGGAGATGAATCTAGTCAGAAGTTGAGGGCTTCCCGAGAGTGTGAACCTGTGTGAAAACCCCAATGAAATGTGTAGTGTTGCATATAGAAATGTTGAAGTTGAATACCATCTAAATGTATGAATTTATTAGATAGATCAATTCGGTGAATGTTACTTAGAGTTACTTTGAGTCATTTGTTGTGAGTGGGCTGTAGCAGGGTTTATAGCTAAAGGGGGCGAGCTTGGCGTGATTACCAAGCTCTGATTTGATGTTTAGGTTGATTATACGCTTGAGGTTAGAGCTGTTTTTTGCTCTTTTTATTCGCTCGATACGCATCAAAGGTAAAGACAAGCAGCGCGCCCCAGATAAAGGCGAAGGTGACTACTTTATCTTGGGTGAATGCTTCTCCATAAATCAGCACGGCCAGCAGTAGCATCAAGCTTGGGCCTATGTACTGGAAGAAACCGAGTGTCGATAGCTTCAAGCGAGTTGCAGCGCCAGTAAAACACAGTAGTGGAATGGTTGTAATAACACCTGCAGCAATCAGTAATAGGTTGAGTTGCATCGGGTTCATCGATAAGTCTGAAGTTGGGCTATCAGCAATAAACAGTAAGTAGGTAGCTGCGAGAGGTAGCATCACCAGAGTTTCAATGAACAATCCTGTTTGCGCTTCTAAGCTGACTTTCTTACGTAGTAAACCATAAAAACCAAAGCTGAAGGCTAGGGCAATGGCGACGATCGGCACTGAGCCAAATGCAATCAGTTGGACTAATACACCAATGGCAGCCAGAGCAACCGCAAACCATTGTAGTTTACGCAAGCGTTCGCCTAGGAAGAGCATACCGAGCAACACGTTAATCAGCGGGTTGATGTAATACCCTAAACTGGCATCAAGCATGTGATTGGAGTTGACCGCCCAGATAAAGATCAGCCAGTTGGCACCCACTAAAGTAGAGGTCGCCACCAAATAGAGCATTTTTGGTTTTGATGTCAAGGTGTCGCGAACTTTACGCCAGCTGCGGCCAATGTGTAGTAAAAAAGCGAGTAGGAAAAAAGACCATACTACACGGTGGCTAAGGATCTCTAACGGGGAAACGTCACTTAAAGATTTGAAATATATAGGGGCGATACCCCACATGGTGTAAGCACCGACAGCAAGCAAAATACCTTGGCGCGTACGTTGTTGTTCTTCTGGAGTCATGCATCTTTCTCTAGCACAGAGTGCTTATTAATAAGATTTATAAGAGAGTTGGTCAGTATAGGAGCGATAACCCTTTTCACCTAACAATTTGCGGTTTAATTCACCAGCGTTCCCCTCTACAATGTGCGACTTGCTTGCCGAAGATGCTTGCTGATTTCATACCTCGATTAGGAACCACAATGACCGCCACTCTGATTGCTGAGCAAATACCAACTCCCGCGAATGATGCGCAAACCATCTTACAAGATGTGTTTGGCTATCAAAGCTTTCGCGATGGTCAGCAAGAGGTCATTGACCTGGCCGTTGAAGGCAAAGACAGCTTGGTGATAATGCCAACCGGTGGTGGTAAATCTCTGTGTTACCAAATCCCCGCTTTGGTTCGTGAAGGTCTGACTCTGGTTATCTCACCGCTGATCTCGCTGATGAAAGACCAAGTCGACCAACTGAAGGCCAATGGTGTTGCTGCTGAGTGTATTAACTCTTCCATGCCCCGTGACCAGTTGCTGAATGTGTTCAATCGTATGAATTCAGGCCAATTGAAGATGGTTTACGTGTCACCAGAGCGTGTGTTGATGCGCGACTTTATCGAGCGTCTGCAAGGTTTACCGCTTTCGATGATTGCGGTAGACGAGGCGCACTGTATCTCTCAATGGGGACATGACTTCCGCCCGGAATACGCATCATTAGGTCAACTTAAGCAATATTTCCCGCATGTGCCTTATATGGCGCTGACGGCAACCGCTGATGATGCAACACGTAAAGACATTATTTCGCGTCTGCAGCTGGTGGATCCACATACCTACTTGGGCAGCTTCGACCGTCCTAACATTCGCTACAACCTCGTCGAGAAGCATAAGCCCGTGTCACAGGTGGTTCGCTACTTAGAAACACAGAAAGGCAATTGCGGCATTATCTATTGTGGTAGCCGTAAGAAAGTGGAGATGGTGACTGAGAAGCTGTGCAACAACGGTATTCGCGCCGCGGGTTATCACGCTGGTATGGACACCGATGAGCGTGCTTACGTTCAAGAAGCCTTCCAACGTGATGATATTCAGATCGTTGTCGCGACTGTAGCTTTCGGTATGGGTATCAACAAACCCAATGTGCGCTTTGTGGTGCACTTTGATATCCCACGCAACATCGAATCTTACTATCAAGAAACAGGCCGTGCGGGTCGTGATGGTTTGCCAGCAGAAGCAATGATGCTGTTTGATCCGGCTGATATGGGTTGGCTGCGTCGTATGCTGGATGAGAAAGAAGAAGGCCCGCAAAAGCAGGTTGAGATGCACAAACTGAATGCGATGAGTGCTTTTGCTGAAGCGCAAACCTGTCGTCGTCAGGTTCTGCTTAACTACTTTGGCGAATATCGCGAGAAGCAATGTGGTAACTGCGATATCTGCCTCGATCCACCTAAGCACTTTGATGCGACTCAAGAAGCGCAGAAGGCGTTGTCTTGTGTGTACCGTGTGAATCAGTCGTTTGGTATGGGCTACGTGGTTGAAGTGATGCGCGGTATGCAGAACATTCGTGTCCGCGATAATGGTCATGACAAGCTCTCTACCTATGGCATTGGCCGCGACCACAGCCATGATTACTGGATCAGTATCTTCCGCCAGTTAATCCATAAAGGTTTGTTGTTCCAGAACATCACTCGTAACTCAACCTTACAGTTAACTGAAGAGGCACGCCCGCTGCTGCGCGGTGAGATGTCTTTGGAATTGGCTGTACCTCGTTTAGATACGGCGGTGCGCAATGCTAAGTCCGATAAACTCAGCAGCAAGAATTACGATAAGAAGTTGTTTGCCAAACTGCGTAAGCTGCGTAAGTCGATTGCTGATGAAGATGGTTTGCCACCTTATGTGGTATTCAGTGATGCGACCTTGATTGATATGGCGGAAGTGCTGCCTACTTCATACGGTGAGATGCTAGCGGTTAACGGTGTTGGTCAACGTAAACTTGATAAGTACGCCGATCCATTCTTAGACTTGATTCAAGAACACATCACGACACACGGCTAATTTTCAGGATCGTTTTCAGAAAAGCATAGATTTTAAAAACGATTAGCTTATAGAACAAGAATAAGGTTGATAGGGACATGACAACACCAACAGAGTTTGGCTTAAGAGAGTATTTGGCTGAGGAAGGACGTTTATTGATTACGTCTCCAAGTTTTGATTTTGATTCATATGAAGTGTTGGGTGAAAAGCTAGTGGCATTGTTGTCCGCTTCTGTAGTTGAAAAGCAGTGGGACGCTGACATGCACTCTTGGTTGATTGATTTTGAAGATTGTCGGATGTTTTTAAAGTCTGAACATTACAGTGAATCCATTTGGTTTGAGTCGTTAAACGCGGAAGAAAGCAGAGAAGAGTTTGATTATCTCGCGACGCTTTTCAAACGCGGTTTTTAACTTCGCTCACCAATAAAAGTGAGAATAAACGTTTGCGTCTGTTCTCACCATTGCAGCCAATATTGATTAATGTATAATCGCCCGCCGCTCGATAGAGCAAATTTTAGAAACATTTTAAATTCACATTATTGGTAAGAGCTTTCTTAGTTTATTCGAAGAAATGACTCGATTTGGGTTCCCTCACCCCCAAACCAAACTAAAAAGGTACAGCATGAGTAACTTTACCCCTGCGCAACAGCGCAAAGCCCTAGCACTATTAGTTTTGTTCCATTTAGTCATCATTGCGTCAAGCAACTATCTGGTTCAGCTACCTTTTACCGTTTTCGGTATGCACACCACTTGGGGTGCTTTCACTTTCCCGTTTATCTTCCTAGCGACTGATCTGACTGTACGCATTTTTGGTGCGCAGCTTGCTCGTAAAATCATTTTCTTAGTGATGCTACCTGCACTGGCCGTTTCTTACTTTTTGTCAGTGGTGTTCTTTGAAGGTTCATTCCAAGGGTTTAGCCAACTAGGCGAGTTTAACCTGTTTGTTGCACGTATCGCCGCGGCGAGCTTCATGGCTTACCTGCTTGGTCAGATTTTGGATGTGCATGTTTTCAACCGCTTACGTCAGCTTAAACAGTGGTGGGTTGCCCCAACGTGTTCAACGTTGTTCGGTAATGCGATTGATACCATCGCTTTCTTTGCGATTGCTTTCTACCAAAGCCCAGATCCATTCATGGCTGAACACTGGACTGAGATTGCACTGGTTGATTACGGCTTCAAACTTATCATCAGCTTAGGTTTATTCGTTCCGATGTACGGCGTGTTTTTGAACTACATCGTTAAAAAGCTGACGGCGGTAAACCCAGACTTTAAAGCGACAGGCGTGAACGTTTAAGGATTCAGGTTAGAAACGCATTAATGCCAAGATAAGAAAAAGCCCAAGTTAGTCTACTAACTTGGGCTTTTTTAATGTCTAACGTCAGATACTAATATCAGAGGCATTCAATATTCAGTGGCCAGCCAATATCGGTTTGTCTATTCGACTCGATCTCTAGCTCTGCAGCAGTAAGCGGGTTATCTGCTAACCATTGCTTAGAAAGCGTTAAAGTTAGATTGTTATCATCCGTCGTCAGCTTGAACTCAGGCTCTAGCGCTGGATTACGACGGTGAGTCAACAAAATAGCCAAACGCAGAATACGTAAGATACGTTTGCTACTCGTTCCTGATATTGCGTGTTGCTCTGGCAATGAGGTTAACTGCTCGCGGTAGCGACGAGTTAACTCACCTAAGTAGTGCTTTTGCGCTCGAGTAAAGCCTGGTAGGTCTAAGTTCTGCAGCAGGTAAGCGCTGTGCTCGCCGCCTTTTTTGAAATCGATGGTTAAACCAATCTCATGAAGCTTAGCTGCAGTTTGCAGTAGGACACCAGCTTGAGGTTCTGAAACCCACGCTTCGGCGCCCGCTTGATCTAACAGAGTTTGTGCAACTACAGCAACTTGTTCACCGTAGCTTACGTCCATTTGATAGCGCGATTGAACACTCTTGATGGTACGTGCACGGATGTCTTCTTGGCGCAGCTCATCAACCATCTCGTAGGCTAGGCCTTCACGGAGTGCACCGCCTGCGAGTGTCATTGAATCTATTTCAAGCAACTCAAAAATAGCAATAAGAATAGAAAGGCCACTCGGGAACACTAATGCGCGTTCAAGAGTCAGTCCTTCGATTTCTAGCTCTTCCAAGCGCTCAGTAATCATGGCTTGTTTTTGTAGGCGCTTAAGTTTGGCATGAGTAATTACTTCATCCATGCCTTGAGCCAACATGATTTCTTGCAGTGCCTGAACAGTACCACTGGCACCCACACACACATCCCATCCGATATCAGTGTAGCTATCGAGGATAGGAGCTAACGTCGACTTCGCCGCTTCAATGGCGTTGTTAAAGTTAGTTGCGGTTAATTGGCGATCTTTAAAGTGGCGCTCAAGCCAAGTAACACAGCCCATCTTTAGGCTGGTTAGTGCTTTCGCTGAGAAGCCTTCACCAATGATCATCTCGGTGCTTGCGCCACCAATATCAACAACCAGTCGGCGGCCGCTGCCACCAGAAGTGTGCGCTACGCCTTTATAGATAGTCGCAGCTTCTTCTTCACCAGAGATAACATTGATGTCGTAACCAAGGATCTGGTTCGCTTTCTTTAGAAAGATATCCACATTGATAGCGGTACGTAGGGTCGCTGTACCGACAATGCGGATATTTTCTTTCGGAATATCTTGCAGTCGCTCTGCAAAGAGACTCAAACAGTCCCAACCGCGCTGCATGGCTTCAGTACTCAGCGCATTATTTTCATCTAAGCCTGCAGCTAAACGCACTTTGCGCTTAATTTTAGCCATGGTTTGTACGCTGCCATCGATATGACGCACAACGAGCATATGAAAACTGTTCGACCCGAGGTCGATTGCAGCGTAAAGCGGGGGTGACACTGTTTGACTCATAAGCGACTAAGCTTCCTTGTTATGACGCGGTTGGCGTGGGCGACGGTTTTGGTTTGGCTTACGGTTACCGTTGCGTGGGCCATTGTTGTTTGAACGGCGCTGTTGCGGGTTACGTGTGCGTAAGCGCAATGGTGCTGGTAGATCTTCTAGTAGTGCAGAAGAGTCGTAGTCAGACACAGGGATAGCGTGCTCAATGTATTCTTCGATTGGTGGCAAGTTGATTGCGTAATCTTCACAAGCAAAGCTGATCGAGTGACCACTTGCGCCAGCACGACCTGTACGGCCGATACGGTGAACGTAATCTTCACAGTCGTCTGGTAGGTCGAAGTTGAATACGTGTGTTACTTGAGGAATGTGTAGGCCACGTGCTGCAACGTCGGTTGCGACAAGCAGGTCAACATCACCTTTAGTGAATTGCTCAAGAATCTTTTCACGTTTCTTTTGAGGAACATCGCCAGTTAGCAGGCCAACGCGGTGACCATCTGCAGCTAGGTGACCCCAAACAGACTCACACTTGTGTTTAGTGTTAGCGAAGATGATAGCGCGCTCTGGCCATTCTTCTTCAACTAGCGTCTGTAGCAGTGCCATTTTGTGTTCGTTTGATGGGTAGAATAGCTCTTCCTGAATACGGTGACCTGTTTTACGCTCTGGCTCAACAACAACATGCTCTGGGTTGTGCATGTGTTCGAACGCTAGTTCTTGTACGCGGTAAGACAATGTCGCAGAGAACAGCATGTTCAGGCGATCTTTTGGCTCAGGCATACGGCGGAACAAGAAGCGGATGTCTTTGATGAAACCAAGATCGAACATGCGATCGGCTTCGTCAAGAACAACAGCTTGAATGTGGTTAAGGTTAAATACCTTTTGCTTGTAGAAATCGATGATGCGGCCAGTCGTACCAATTAAGATATCTGCGCCTTCTTCGATCTTACCTAGTTGCTTGTCGTAGCTTTCGCCACCGTAAGCAAGTGCTGCCTTGATACCTGTGCTTTCAACCAGAGAGTCAGCATCGTTGTAGATCTGAATCGCGAGTTCACGCGTTGGTGCCATAATAATCGCACGTGGCTGGTTAGGCTTACGCCCTTCATGCTCAGGTGTTTTTAGCAGGTGGTTAAAAGTAGCAGTAAGAAACGCAAGCGTTTTACCAGTACCCGTTTGGGCCTGGCCTGCAATGTCTTGGCCGGTGAGCAGTACCGGGAGCGCCAAGGCTTGGATAGGGGTACAATAATCGAACCCTTTTTTCTCCAATCCTTCAATGACTTGCGGAAGTAAATCCAAGTCGGCGAACTTTTGCTCTGTGATATGCGTCTTTTTCATTGCTATAGAATATCAGCTTAAGCTTGCAATACGAAAGTAAATACATTCCAATAGGGCATCTATTTACTGGTTATCATCCAACCAGTTCTAAAAAACACATTGGAGTGGAAGATGAGTGATAAGATTTTGCAGCTAACTGATGACGGTTTTGATAACGATGTAATCAACGCTGCAGGCCCTGTTCTTGTTGATTTTTGGGCAGAATGGTGTGGTCCATGTAAAATGATTGCGCCGATTCTTGACGAAATCGCAGACGAGTACGAAGGCAAGCTCACAATCGGTAAATTAAATATCGACCAAAATGCTGGTACTCCACCAAAATTTGGTATTCGCGGCATTCCAACGCTACTTCTTTTCAAAGATGGCGGCGTAGCAGCGACTAAAGTTGGTGCATTATCTAAAACTCAACTTAAAGAGTTCTTAGACGCTAACCTTTAATCAGGTCAGCATTTGAAAAGAAACCGTGCAGTTAACAAATGCGCGGTTTTGTTTTTTCTAAGCTATGGACTAGTCTTAGTTTTAGTGCTAATTTATCGCACGTTAATTGAACGAATTTCTCTTCTTGGTCGATCCTGTGACCAAATCCTTCTTAACTTAAGAAAACAGATCCTATTTTGACTAAACAAACTTCCACCACTATGAATCTTACTGAACTGAAGAACAGACCTGTGTCTGAGCTTGTTAAACTTAGCGAAAGCTTAGGTCTTGAAAATCAAGCTCGCCTAAGAAAACAAGACATTATCTTCTCCATCCTTAAAGCGCATGCAAAAAGTGGTGAAGACATCTTTGGTGATGGTGTTCTAGAAATTCTTCAAGACGGTTTTGGTTTCCTACGTAGCGCCGACAGTTCATACCTGGCTGGCCCAGATGATATCTACGTATCTCCAAGCCAAATTCGTCGTTTTAACCTTCGCACAGGTGACTCTATTGGCGGTAAAATCCGTCCACCTAAAGATGGCGAACGTTACTTTGCACTGCTTAAAGTAAACACGGTTAACTACGACAAGCCAGACAACGCTCGTAACAAGATTCTTTTCGAAAACCTTACTCCTCTTCACGCCAACGAACGTATGGTGATGGAAGCGGGTAATGGCGCGACTGAAGATATTACGGCTCGTATTCTTGACCTTGCATCTCCGATTGGTAAAGGTCAGCGTGGTCTGATTGTTGCTCCGCCTAAAGCGGGTAAGACAATGCTTCTGCAAAATATTGCTCAAAGCATTGCTCGTAACCACCCTGAGTGTGAACTAATGGTTCTGCTTATCGATGAGCGTCCAGAAGAAGTAACGGAAATGCAGCGTCTAGTTAAAGGCGAAGTAGTTGCTTCAACATTCGATGAGCCAGCATCTCGCCACGTACAAGTTGCAGAAATGGTTATCGAGAAAGCGAAACGCCTTGTTGAACACAAGAAAGACGTAGTTATCCTACTGGATTCTATTACTCGTCTAGCTCGTGCTTACAACACTGTGATCCCTTCATCAGGTAAAGTTCTTACTGGTGGTGTTGACGCGAATGCTCTACATCGTCCAAAGCGTTTCTTCGGTGCGGCACGTAACGTAGAAGAAGGCGGTAGCTTAACGATCATCGCAACAGCACTGGTTGATACTGGTTCTAAGATGGATGAAGTTATCTACGAAGAATTCAAAGGTACAGGTAACATGGAACTGCACCTTAACCGTAAGATTGCTGAAAAGCGCGTATTCCCAGCTATCGACTTCAATCGTTCTGGTACTCGTCGTGAAGAGCTTCTTACCAAGAACGATGAACTACAGAAGATGTGGATCCTGCGTAAGATTGTTCACCCAATGGGCGAAATCGATGCAATGGAATTCCTTATCGACAAGCTAGCAATGACCAAAACGAACGATGAGTTCTTTGACGCAATGCGTCGTCAGTAATATTGATTAGCTGATCGTTATTTAATAAGCGCTGCCCTCGGGTGGCGCTTTTTATTTGCATTTTGTAGCGGTAGCTTGCAGAATGAGCAAAAGTGTTACAAGGAAGTTAAAATGCAACATGGACTGTTGTCATCATTACTCTTGTCTACTTCACTGTTATTTTCACCGGTTGGTATGAGCTATGCCACCGAGATGTCTCCACTTACAGTAGAGTCTTGGCTTGAGAATGATCAAGTAAAACTGAAAACTGCTGAACTACTCGAGCTTATCGTACGTGACGAAGTCAACTCACTACGCTTTGCGCTTGAGCGCCTGACATTTCCCCAGCAAGAGGTGGCTCGTTACCAACTCTTGAAGAAGCTTGAACAGCAAAAAATCGTACTCACACCCAAGATGTCTATCTTCATCGAGCAGCAACTCGCTATCACGCCCACTTATCAAGTATTAGAGCGTGGAGATGGTTACGAGTTTACGGTACCTGCCTTTAATTATCCTTCAATTGCTAATCGTCTCATCAAGCAGTGGCGTCAAGATCAGAAGACACTGGTGTTTGTGCTAGATGCAGAGAAGCAGGACCTCGATTTAAAAGAGTGGTTATCTGGCCCAGAACATCAGGTTCAAGCGCGAGAAGCGCTGTTAATCAGAGAGCTCGATAGTTTGTCACCTGAAGCCGTTGATTATTTGACTAAGCAACTGACCACTTCGTCTATCGTAAGTTGGTTGCCCTCAACGGAAGTTGTGGTTCGACTGGCACAAGTTAGTGAAGACCCTGAGGTCTACAAGATCTTATGGCGTATGAAGGCTGACTACCATAGCCAAGCAGAGCTGGTACGTCTTGCTGAAACCAAACAAACTTTCGCGCTTGAACAGGTTATGGCTGCGACCAAGAACCCGCGTTTGAAAGATGAAGCCATCATGCTCTTGACCAAAGTGAACCCGCTCTCAGAAGAGGTGAAACAGTTTCTTGTCTCTCGGATGGCGATAGCCGATGAAGCCTCATTAGTTGCTCGTGAACTCGCCAAACAAGGTCATACGCGATGGTTGCAAGATCTCGTCAATGATAACCCTCAGGTGAAGAGCTCTTTGATCGAGCAAGCATTGCCGTAAAGTGGATTTTGCCTCTCAATAACCACACTAAAAAGGGGGATCTCAGCGTCACCCTTTTTGATATACTGAGCGCAGAATAATCAGCATGTAGAAGTCCTATGAGTTTTAAAGATTTACGTGATTTTATCGACCATCTTGAAAGTATTGGTCAGTTGAAACGCATTTCTCACCCAGTCGATCCAGACTACGAAATGACCGAGATTAGCGACCGTACTCTACGTGCTGGTGGCCCGGCTCTTTTGTTTGAAAATCCATTAGGCTATGACATGCCTGTTTTGACTAATCTATTTGGTACACCTAATCGGGTTGCTATTGGTATGGGGCGTCAGGAAGTCAAAGAACTGCGCGAAGTGGGTAAGTTGCTTGCTTACCTAAAAGAACCAGAGCCACCAAAAGGCTTTAAAGACGCTCTTGATAAACTGCCTGTGTTTAAGCAAGTCTTAAACATGCCAGCTAAACGCCTTCGCAAAGCGGCTTGCCAACAAGTGGTATGGCAAGGCGATGACGTCGACTTAGATAAAATCCCCGTGATGAGCTGTTGGGCTGACGATGTCGCGCCATTGCTAACGTGGGGATTAACGGTTACTCGTGGTCCGAACAAGAAACGCCAAAACTTAGGTATCTATCGTCAGCAGAAGATCGGTAAGAACAAAATCATCATGCGTTGGTTAGCCCACCGTGGTGGCGCGCTGGATCTACGCGATTGGATAGAAACCAACCCAGGTAAACCATTTCCGGTATCGGTAGCATTTGGTGCCGACCCTGCCACCATTCTTGGTGCGGTTACGCCAGTGCCGGATACTTTATCTGAGTACGCGTTTGCAGGCTTACTACGTGGTAGTAAAACTGAGGTCGTTAAATCAATCAGCAACGACTTAGAGGTTCCTGCAAGTGCTGAAATCGTGATGGAAGGTTACATCGACCCGAATGAATTTGCGGATGAAGGGCCTTACGGAGACCATACTGGTTACTACAACGAGAAAGAAAAGCACCATGTGTTTACTATTACTCATGTAACTATGCGCGAAAACCCTATCTATCACAGCACCTATACTGGCCGTCCACCTGATGAGCCTGCGGTATTGGGTGTTGCACTAAATGAAGTGTTTGTGCCTATTCTTCAAAAGCAGTTCCCAGAGATTGAAGATTTTTATCTACCGCCTGAAGGTTGTTCGTACCGAATGGCAGTCGTGACCATGAAGAAGCAATACCCAGGTCACGCCAAGCGAGTGATGATGGGTGTATGGTCTTTCTTACGCCAATTCATGTACACCAAATTTGTATTGGTGTGCGATGAAGATGTCAATGCACGCGATTGGTCTCAAGTAACCGCAGCGATGTGCGAACATATGGATCCGTCACGCGATAGCTTGATGATAGAGAACACGCCGATCGATTCATTGGATTTTGCATCGCCCGTGGTTGGGTTAGGTTCTAAGATGGGCCTAGATATCACTAAGAAGTGGGATGCCGAGTTAGCACTATCGCCTGAAGTTGAATCTACTTCTGTAAGTAGTGAACATATCGAAGGTGGCTTAGCTGAACTAACCAAAGCTCACCCTGAAATTATTGATATTCACCTACAGAACGACAACGCCAGTATGGTTGTGGTGTCTATTGATAAGCAAGCAGCCGGTAATGGTAAGAAAATCATGGAAGCGGTTTGGTCTCAATTTGATGAGAACAAGTTTGTTATCGTGTGTGACGGCGATGTCAACGTGAGTGATTGGAATGACATTATTTGGGCGGTAACGACAAGAATGGATCCGGAGAGAGATACGTTATTCCTACAGAATGAAAATGGACACTCCAAAATGGGTCTCGATGCGACCAATAAGTGGGAAGGTGAATGCCTTCGTGAATGGGGTGTACCAATCACAAAAGATCCTGATGTCGTCAAAAAGATTGATAGCATCTGGGAACAGCTAGGAATTTCATGAGCTACCAAGTAGTCTTATACCCAGAAAACATCAGTTTCACCGTAGAAAAAGGGCAAACGGTCTTGGATGCTGCGCTCAACAGCGATATCTATTTCCCAAACCGTTGCCAAGTTGGCGCATGCGCAATGTGCATGTGCAAAAAATTAGAAGGGCAAGTGAGTTACCACCTTGAACCCATGCTCACAGAGAAAGAGCAGCAACAAGGCTGGATTTTTGCTTGCCAAGCATTTGCAGAAAGTAATTTAGTTCTAACCTTTGCCGATTAAGGGTTAGTAAGAGGAAGAACATGACTATTAAATGTAAAGTGAAGTCTATCGAGCCTTTGGCTTGTAATACTTACCAAATCCTACTTCACCCAGAAACACCCGTCGCTTTTAAAGCGGGCCAGTATCTGATGGTTGAAATGGGCGAGAAAGATAAGCGCCCATTCTCTATCGCAAGTAGCCCTTGCCGTCACGAAGGTGAACTTGAACTACACATAGGCGCTGCTGAGCACAATGCTTACGCACTAGAAGTGGTTGAAGCGATGAAGAAGGCACAAGCTGAAAATGGCGATATTGCTATTGATGCTCCACACGGAGATGCTTGGATTAAAGAAGAAAGCGATCGCCCTCTATTATTGATTGCTGGTGGTACTGGTTTCAGTTACGTGCGTTCTATTCTGGATCATTGCATCGCGCAAAATAGCTCGAAAGAGATCTACCTATATTGGGGCGCGAAAGATGAGTGCCAGTTATATGCGAAAGAAGAGCTGGTTGGCATTGCAGAAAAGCATAGCAACGTACATTTTGTACCAGTAGTAGAAGAAGCACCGGAAGTGTGGCACGGTCAAACAGGTAATGTGCTTGAGGCTATCACGCAAAGTTTCGAATCATTAGCTGATTTTGATATCTATATTGCAGGTCGTTTTGAAATGGCGGGTGCTGCAAGAGACCTATTTACTCAGAATAAAGAAGCAAAGCGTGCTCATATGTACGCTGATGCTTACGCATTTATCTAACAATACCTTTAGATTTTGAGTGAAAAGAGAGCAGAAATGCTCTCTTTTTTACGTTTAGGTGAACTATTAGGCAGTTAACCCCTATTTATTCATTTTTTATGAAAAAGTAGTTGCTAAGCTGAGAGGGTTCCCTATAATGCGACACCACTGAGACGGCAGACGCCACAAGGCTTCAGCAAGAATCAGTAAGACGGAAAGCGACAAAAAATTAATTTTAAAAAAGTGTTTGACACTGAATGTTAATTCGCTAGAATGGCCGTCCACTTCGAGAGGCTCCTTACTTAAAAGGAACGCTTAAGAAGCAAAGCTCTTTAACAATTTAAACCTATCAATCTGTGTGGGCACTCGTTGATGAATATCAAAACGTTTTATCGTTAGATAAAACAGATTCTTCGGAATCAACTTTGGTTTCAATGAACTGAGTGACCAATACAAATAACTACTTTCTCTTGTAGAAAGAAGGTATTTGGCACAGTCAATTCATTATCTTTCTGTTGGAAAGATAATAGCTTTAGAATTACTTTTTGTAGTTTTGAAGTCAGTATTCATTGAGCCGACAAAATCTTAAATTGAAGAGTTTGATCATGGCTCAGATTGAACGCTGGCGGCAGGCCTAACACATGCAAGTCGAGCGGAAACGACACTAACAATCCTTCGGGTGCGTTAATGGGCGTCGAGCGGCGGACGGGTGAGTAATGCCTAGGAAATTGCCTTGATGTGGGGGATAACCATTGGAAACGATGGCTAATACCGCATAATGCCTACGGGCCAAAGAGGGGGACCTTCGGGCCTCTCGCGTCAAGATATGCCTAGGTGGGATTAGCTAGTTGGTGAGGTAATGGCTCACCAAGGCGACGATCCCTAGCTGGTCTGAGAGGATGATCAGCCACACTGGAACTGAGACACGGTCCAGACTCCTACGGGAGGCAGCAGTGGGGAATATTGCACAATGGGCGAAAGCCTGATGCAGCCATGCCGCGTGTATGAAGAAGGCCTTCG
>NZ_PIGB01000017.1:0-60143 GCF_003050585.1 Vibrio sp. ZF 223 | reverse complement strand
AGATAGCGCTATTAACGCTACCCCCTTCCTCACAACTGAAAGTACTTTACAACCCGAAGGCCTTCTTCATACACGCGGCATGGCTGCATCAGGCTTTCGCCCATTGTGCAATATTCCCCACTGCTGCCTCCCGTAGGAGTCTGGACCGTGTCTCAGTTCCAGTGTGGCTGATCATCCTCTCAGACCAGCTAGGGATCGTCGCCTTGGTGAGCCATTACCTCACCAACTAGCTAATCCCACCTAGGCATATCTTGACGCGAGAGGCCCGAAGGTCCCCCTCTTTGGCCCGTAGGCATTATGCGGTATTAGCCATCGTTTCCAATGGTTATCCCCCACATCAAGGCAATTTCCTAGGCATTACTCACCCGTCCGCCGCTCGACGCCCATTAACGCACCCGAAGGATTGTTAGTGTCGTTTCCGCTCGACTTGCATGTGTTAGGCCTGCCGCCAGCGTTCAATCTGAGCCATGATCAAACTCTTCAATTTAAGATTTTGTGACTCAACGAATACTGACTTCAAAACTACTATGTAATTTTAAAGCTATTACCATTCCAACAGAATGATAATGAATTGACTGTGCCAAATACCTTCTTTCTACAAGAGAAAGTAGTTATTTGTATTGGTCACTCAGTTCATTGAAATCAATTTTGTTACCGAAGTAACTGCTATTACCTAAGTAATAACGTTTTGATATTCATCAACGAGTGCCCACACAGATTGATAGGTTTAAATTGTTAAAGAGCGCTAGCGTTTTGTGATTCACATCTCAGTCGCTAGGGGTGCGTACTATACCTGCACCACTTTGAGAGTCAAGGGTTATTTTCAAACTCTTTTTCTCTACCGATTTCGCTGTGTGACTTTCGTCTCACTCCGTGTCGGTGAGGCGGCATTATAGAGAGATTGAGATGGAGCACAAGGGCTTTTTGAAATAAAAGTTTTGTTCGCCTAAAAAGCCACCAGATCCGCATTTTTCGAATAAAAACTAAACATTTGAGACGTATCACAGCAATACATTGGAAAAATGGAAGCCATGAACGTAAGATTCATGTGTCTATTTTGTTAATGGTAGATGCGTCTATTTCGTTTATTAATATGTAGTATTCCGATATGAACTCAAAAAAATCGATGTTGTTAATTGTCGCACTGGCTGTATTAGGCGGCATTGTTTTCTCTCAGGTAGATATATCGCCTGCAATTACCTTTATCCTTGGTGTCTTGGCTTCCGCTTTTGTTGTTAACTTTTCAAGCACCGAGAGAAAATCAGATTCAGAACCTAAGGCTTCAACCAAAACACTTTATGTGGGTAACCTTCCATATAAAGCGAACGAATCACATGTACGTGAATTATTCTCAGAGCATGGTGAAGTATTTGCAGTACGTTTAATGAAAGACAAACGTACTGGTAAAAGAAGAGGCTTTGGATTTGTTGTTATGGCAAGTAATGATGTGAATCATGCAATCTCTGCACTTAACGATAAAGATTACATGCAACGCACTTTAAAAGTACGTGTTGCAAATGATCCTAAACATCCTGAAGCGGACGAATCTGAACTGAGTTAAACCCTAACTGCTTTAACATACTATTTAGTGCACTTTCTTTTTTAGGAAGTGCACTACAAAAAACCTCACGCACTCCCCCTTCTTTATTAATGCTTTCCAAACCTAACAAATCTTGAACCCGCTTAGCTATCGCTTTACCAGAATCTATCAGCACTACACTTTCACCTAATACTTGTTGAATCTCTGATTTGATCAGTGGGAAATGGGTACACCCTAATACGGCCACATCAATTGTGTTGATCATCGGTTGAAGGATTTGCTGTAACTCTTCAAGACTAATCTCCTCACCTCTGAGTTTATCTTCGGCCATATCCACCAGCCGAGTTGAACCCAACAGCTCTACTCTTTTATTACTCGAGAAGTTTTTGATGAGCTCGTGTGTGTATTCACGAGTAATCGTCGCAGGAGTTGCAATAAGTCCAACCGC
This sequence comes from Vibrio sp. ZF 223, assembly GCF_003050585.1. Lineage (NCBI taxonomy): Bacteria > Pseudomonadati > Pseudomonadota > Gammaproteobacteria > Vibrionales > Vibrionaceae > Vibrio > Vibrio sp. ZF 223. The sequence goes on along the minus strand of NZ_PIGB01000017.1, from coordinate 58,155 downwards.
TTTATTAGCCAGTAACGAGGCAGGTTTGATTGCCGGGACAACACCGACAATAGGGATAAGGTTATTAGCGCGAAGTGTAGGCAGGACTATCGTACTGGCCGTATTACAAGCTATCACCACAATATCAATAGCGTGACTCGCCACAAAACTGGCGACGATATTTTGGACTCGCTGAATGAGGACTTGCTGGTCGAGCTCACCATATGGGTAAGCCTCGTTATCGAATACATAGATATAGTTGTGATTTGGTAGTAACTGGCTTATCTCTTTATATACAGACAGACCGCCAACTCCAGAATCAAAGACCAATATGTTTTTTTGTAGACTATCCGACACAACGATTACCTATAATAAGTTTCGCTGCAATGATACTCCTTCGCTTAGTTTTCGCCAATCCTCACTCTATATAATGCAAGCCTGATAGCGTTGATGAACAAAACGCTCACCTTGCTCTACATTTTCTAACTCTATCTTGAGCTTTCCTTTAAAACACGGTGCTGACGTCACCAGTGTATGGAACTCACCATCTTCTCCACATGGGTCGACGTGACTTGGCAAACTGTCTATTAGTTCAGGCGTGTATTCTTTCCCGCAATAGCTCATATCTAGTGCATCTCTATCAACTGTGACGAGTAAGGTTTCGATTCCTCTGTTTATTATCTCACTAGCAAGAGCCTGGCTACTCTCTCCCATTAGTGGAAACACACACTCCCAGCCAGCCGGTTCTATATAGCTTTTTCTATAGTCGGCAATGCCATTGCAAAACATATCGCCAAATGCGACCGCATCAATTGATAAGCAAGACCCTTCCAATGCTGAGACAATCGTACTTTGGTAAATCTCATTGCTCGGGAACACTTCAGGAAGCTCTATGGTGATGAGTGGCAAACCGATTAATTGTGCCTGCATGGCAACGACATCAATAGGAGTTACCTGGAAAGGGACTTCATCTCCAACATAGGTAGTATAAAGAGCAACAACTTCATACTCAGCACTCTCAAGCAAACGCTCTAGGGTTAAGGTAGAGTCTTTACCTGATGACCAGCTTATGACGACTTTCTTTTTCATTGATATACCCAATAAGAAAAACCGCCCGAAGGCGGTTTAGGTGTAAATTAGAATTGGTAAGTAGCATTTACGTAATATGTACGCTCTGGTGATGGGTATCCACCAGCAGTCTCGTACTCTTCGTCAGTTAAGTTATCCACTCGACCATTTAAAGTAAGGTTTTCATTCGCATAGTAATTCACCGAAACATCAAACAGACTATACGCTGCAAGATCTTCAGAGAAGTCCGGTCTCTCACCTACATATTGGTAGCCTAGCGAAACATCAACCTCATCGAAACTAGCCACTGCATTATACTTGTAAATCTTCTTAGCTCTGCGTATCAATTGATCACCAGATTGATCTTCTGGGTCTTGAAAGTTAGCGCTCACTTGATGATTAATAAAGCTAGTATCAAATCCAACGACCATTTCCACACCACGTAGTTGGCTTTCGCCATCGGTATTGTAGTACTTGCTTGTCGCGTAGTTGTAATCAATTAAGTCTTCGACGTTCGTGTCATAGCCAGTAATCGACCAATCAACATCCTTGATTAAGCCACCAAAAGTCAGCTCGAATGAATCTGCCTTTTCAGCTTCTAACTGTGCATTACCGTAGTAGCTGTATAGTTGATATAAGTTAGGTGCCTTGAAGGATGTGCCATAAGCTGCTTTCACGACAAGCCACTCAGCATAACGATAGCCTAACCCTGTGTTGTAAGTGGTTTCGGTACCAAACTGTTCATTGTCATCCACACGGACGCTCAGCTCGCCAAACACTTTATCCGCATCTGCATTTAATGCAGCGAAGTACGCAACATTCGTTCTGTCGTATTCAGTATTCGAAGGCTTAACAATATAAGCCTCATCACGCCAATCTACACCGCCACTAAGAGTCAGTGCCGAAGTTAGTTTGTATGAATTAACCCATTGAACATTTAACTGTTCAAGTTCATCAGATGTTGCTGACGCCGAGTTCTTGCCTAAAGACTGTTCGTAGTTCCAGTTATCTTGATTCTGATAGTTAACTAGGAAATCAGACTTAAGTTCACTGCCACTATATTTAACACCAGTAGCAAAGGTAGAATTTTGAACTTCAGCTTCTTTGTAAGAATGGACTGGGTTACCGGTATTAAAATCAACATACGAACCATCATATTGAGAAATGGTTTCAAACATGCGGAAGTTCGCAAAGCCACTCCACTGTTGGTCGAAGTTATGTACGTACCCAATCAAAGCATTACGTGATTCAAACCCATGACGGTCGCCATCGTTTACTCCGGGCATGGGGTGAACGTTATAGCCTTCATCAGAATCGTAACCAACCGATACATTCAAATGACCATTTTCGCCAACTTTGGTACCACTAACAAAACTTAACTCTTCATAATCACGGCTGCCTAATCCCGCACTCACTACCGTTTCTTCATTGTCAGAACTGGCAACTGTAATGATATTAATCACACCACCAATAGCTTCTGAACCATACATAGCAGCACGAGCGCCTCGTACATACTCGACTCGTTCAACAAATGTGATTGGCAGCTGGCTGAAATCGACACCACCTTTTGCAGCGCGAGCAAAACGAATGCCGTCAATTAACACAAGAACCTGATCAGAGTTAGCACCTCGAACAAAGATCGAAGCTTGCTGGCCTCTACCACCATTCTGTGTAACTTGAATGCCCGTTAATCGTTTGAATACATCAGTTAGTGACTTAGCTTGAATACGAGCTATATCTTGACGTGTCACAACCTCAACTTGAGCGACAACACTTTCGGTGCTTTGCTCAAAACGGTTAGCCGTAACCACCATGGTTTCGTCGGCAGAAGCTTGTTGGGCGTGTAAATTGGAGATAGGTGAAAGCAGCGATGCTACAGCAACCGCTAAAAGGGATTTGTTCATGTTGTGATCCTAAATCGCGTAAAGTCCTACCAAACCACATCTTATGGCTTGGCCGCTGGCAGGTATTCGGACTCAAGAGCACAACCTTATGGTTACCTTGTATTCGACTTCCCACAAAAAGCTATTTGCAGTGTCTTATGAATACTCGTTCTCTTATACCGCTGCGCGTCAGTTCTGGGTTCGCACCAGATTCCCTCTTCAGCCATCTATACATCTAAATGGCACCAGCTTGCCGAAGATAGTATTGACCTCTGAATCATTTGTCTAGTCTAAGATAGTTATAAGCTATAGTTTTCATGGCCTATTTACACTGATTGGCTCTCAACACTGGACAAGCGCCTGTGATTGAATAAAATCTGCGCTCTTGATTTAAAAGCACGACAGCAAAAGGCATAACAATGGCGAATTTAGATGTAAACCCGCAACGCTACCAAGAACAACTGGCAGAAAAGACTGAGCGTCTTACTGAAATGTTCTCAGAATATAATGTGCCTGAGCTGGAAGTGTATGAATCTCCAGAACAACACTACCGCATGCGTGCTGAGTTCCGTGTGTGGCATGAAGGTGACGATATGTATTACGTCATGTTCAACCAAGAGACTAAAGAAAAATATCGCGTAGACCAGTTCCCTGCTGCTAGCCGTCTAATCAATGACTTGATGCCTCTATTAGCGGATGCAATGAAGGACAACCACTCTCTACGCCACAAACTATTCCAAGTAGATTTCCTTTCTACATTAAGCGGCGAGATTTTGGTGTCACTACTTTACCACCGTCAATTAAGCGAACAGTGGATTCAAGATGCTAAAGTACTTAAGCAGCAATTAAACGATGAAGGTTTTAACCTAAACCTGATTGGTCGTGCGCGTAAGATGAAAATCGTACTGGACCGTGACTACGTTATTGAAAAGCTTGACGTGAATGGCGATAGCTACATCTACCAACAAGTAGAGAACAGCTTTACTCAACCAAACGGAAAAGTAGCAGAGAAAATGTTGGAATGGGCTGTCGACTGTACTCAAGACAGCAAAGGCGACTTGCTTGAGCTTTACTGTGGTAACGGTAACTTCTCATTAGCGCTGGCACAAAACTTCGAGCGTGTACTGGCAACAGAACTGGCGAAGCCATCAGTGGAATCTGCGCAATACAACATTGCAGCGAACAAGATTGATAATGTTCAGATTATTCGTATGTCTGCGGAAGACTTTACCGTAGCAATGGAAGGCAAGCGTGAATTCCGTCGTCTACAGCAAGCGAACATCGATCTTAAGAGCTACAACTGCAACACTATCTTTGTTGATCCACCGCGTTCAGGTATGGATGTAGATACTTGTAAGATGGTTCAAGGCTACGAGCGTATCATGTACATCTCTTGTAACCCTGAAACGTTGAAAGAGAACCTAGAGATCCTAAGCGAAACACACAATATCACTCGTTTTGCTCTGTTTGACCAGTTCCCTTACACCCACCACATGGAAGCGGGTGTATTCTTAGAGCGCAAAGCATAAGTCTCGCTTTCTCGGTCTAAGGCAAACAGCAAATACAAAAAAACGAGCCCATTGGCTCGTTTTTTTAATTTCTAAATCAGCTTAAGCCGTTTTGCCGATAAAGCCGAGTTTCTTACCTACCCATGCAAGAAGCAACATCGCGACAATAATCGCAAAGAAGTTTGAGCCAGCATCAGGGTGTTGTGCCTTCACGAAAGCCGAGTGACCAAATGCACCCACGAAGAAACAAGCTAAACCTACTAATGGAATATCTTCAGATACTGGGTTAGTTAGGTATTCTTGGTAAAGCGCTTGTACAGCCAAAACTAAAGCGATAAGCGGAAAAATAGAGAAGCCCACTTCGCTCATTGTTACCCAAGATAACAATGCATCACCACACACACCGGCTACAACAGCAAGTACGAGTGTCTTTCTTTCAGAACCACGGTTTACAGTATTATTTTCATTCGACATTATTCAATCCCGCCTTTTAATCGGTTACGTTCACGTTCTTTACGATACCAAAAAGCTCCTTTGGCCATCATTCGCAATTGCATGATCAAGCGTTCAGCCAATTCATCTCGCTGACGTCGATCTAAATCTAATGCTTCTGCCCCTGAGTTGAAGACTAAGATGACCGAGGCTTCAGCTTGAGTGAAAGCTTCGTCCCTTGTCATGCCAGTCGTTATCAAATATTCGGTTAACTCAGCAGAGAAGTGCTGTATCTCACGAGCTACCGCTGCACGAAACTCAAATGAAGTTCCTGAGCGCTCTCGCAATAACAGTCTGAATACGTTAGGGCTGCTTTCAATGAATTCCATAAAGGTTTCAACCGATGTACGAATCACACTGCCTTCTTTTACTATGCGCTGCCTAGCTTGACGCATTAACTGGCGCAACAGTAAGCCACCTTCATCAACCATGGTTAAGCCAAGCTCATCCATGTCTTTGAAGTGACGATAAAAGGAAGTCGGTGCTATTCCAGCCTCACGAGCGACTTCTCTCAAGCTTAGATTGGAAAAACTACGATCAGCGCTGAGTTGGCTAAATGCAGCATCGATTAAGCTGCGACGAGTTTTTTCTTTTTGCTGTGCGCGAATGCCCATTGGTTTCATACTTTATCAATTTCTTCTTTTACAGCCTAAACAGGCATGTCTAATACTCTGTTCAATATAACGCGAATCACTTATTTATATAAGGCACTCTGGTTATATAAGACACTAAACATACCTCTTTGTTCACGTACCGAAGTAAATACGTTCAAAGAAAAAATTTCAATATCCACACTGTCATTTGGAGACATACGACATACCAAATATTATTTTTTCGATAACACTGCGTGATCCCACCGACTCTCTGATGCCCTTTTCATGTACCAAAGAACAGAATCAGTTAAAATCTCGCTAAAGCAATGTTAATTAAATATAACAAGGAAGATATCTATGCCGCACTCCAACCACTTTGATGTAATCGTAATTGGTAGTGGCCCCGGAGGAGAAGGGGCAGCGATGGGATTAACCAAAGCCGGGTTGAACGTTGCAATCATTGAGAAAGAGAGCAGTGTTGGTGGTGGTTGTACTCACTGGGGAACCATTCCTTCCAAAGCACTGCGTCATGCCGTAAGCCGTATTATCGAATTCAACAACAATCCACTGTTTTGTCAGAACAACAAAAGCATTCACTCAACGTTTTCCAACATTTTGGGTCATGCTAAATCCGTAATCGACAAGCAGACTCGATTACGCCAAGGCTTCTACGACCGTAACCAATGCACACTAGTATTTGGTACGGCGCGCTTCATTGATACCAACACTGTCTCAGTAATGCAAAGCGATGGCACTGAAGAACATTACAGTGCAGACAAATTTGTTATCGCTACGGGTTCTCGTCCTTACCAACCAGATAATGTCGATTTCCTGCATGAACGTATTTACGACAGCGACTCGATTCTTTCTCTTAAACACGACCCGCAACACATCATCATCTATGGTGCTGGCGTTATTGGTTGTGAATACGCGTCGATTTTCCGCGGTTTAGGCGTAAAAACCGATCTTATCAATACTCGTGATCGTCTGTTGTCATTTCTAGACAATGAAACCTCAGATGCACTTTCTTATCACTTCTGGAACAGTGGCGTCGTGATTCGTAACGATGAAACCTTTGAGAAAATTGAAGGCACTGATGATGGCGTGATTATTCACTTAGAATCTGGCAAAAAGATGCGTGCTGATTGCCTGCTGTATGCTAATGGTCGAACGGGTAATACCGATAAACTGAACCTTGGCGCTGTTGGCTTAGAAGCGGACTCGCGTGGGCAAGTCTCAGTAAATACTAATTACCAAACCAATATTGACCATGTTTACGCTGTCGGTGATGTGATTGGCTACCCTAGCCTAGCGAGCGCGGCTTATGACCAAGGTCGATTTGTTGCCCAAGCTATTGTCAAAGGCGAAGCTGAAGGTCACCTAATTGAAGACATTCCAACCGGCATCTACACCATCCCTGAGATCAGCTCAGTAGGTAAAACCGAGCAAGAGCTTACCGCAGCTAAAGTACCGTACGAAGTGGGACGTTCTTCATTCAAACACTTAGCTCGAGCTCAAATCGCCGGTAAAGATATTGGTAGCTTGAAGATCCTATTCCACCGTGAAACCAAAGAGATTTTGGGTATCCACGTGTTTGGTGAGCGTGCCGCTGAAATCATCCATATCGGCCAAGCGATTATGGAGCAGAAAGGTGAAGCAAATACCATCGAGTACTTTGTAAATACCACCTTTAACTATCCAACGATGGCAGAGGCTTATCGTGTTGCCGCTCTTAACGGCCTTAACCGTTTGTTCTAAATAAAGAACTAACAGGAGTATTTGACCACCCTTAGGCTAAATACATAGACAGCAAGCCATGAGCTTGCTGTTTTCATTTAAGCCATTGAAAAATATAGCAACTAAAGTAATTAGATCATGATGTTCTAAATGCCATTTAGTCTGTACATCTTCTATTTGTACCCGTTAGAACTAAGCGAGGAATTCGCCCTTCTTCCACTGAGAAACAAATAACACACCAAGACCAATACCACGCATTGCCATAAAACTCAGCATCGCAAGCCACAGAGAATGATTTTCTAAACTGGACGCTAGGAAGAAAATAGCAAAGAAGCTGCAGGTCGCGACAAACATACTATTACGCATGTCCTTGCCTTTAGTTGCTCCAACAAAAATACCATCGAGTAAGAAGCACCACATTGAAACCAGTGGCATTGCGATCAACCAAGGTAGGTACACCTCAGCTTGGCTTTTTACATCTGGGATTGTCGTGATCATATTAATCAAGCTAGAGCCAGCGATTGCGAACACTATGGTCAACACCAAACAAATATTAAAGCTCCAGAAGAAAGTACCAATCAACGACTGATTTAACTCATCTTTATCTTTCGCTCCTATCGCCTTACCGACCATCGCTTCCATCGCGTAAGCAAAGCCATCCATCCCATAAGAGATGATCATCAAAAAGCTCATCAATACCGCATTAGCCGCCACGACATCATCGCCAAAGCTTGCTCCTTGGAAAGTCATGAAAGTGAAAGTAGCTTGCAGGCACAATGAACGGAGAAAGATATCGCGATTCAATTTTACGAAACGACTCAAGCCTTGACTGGTTTTCTTAAGCAAATCCCATGGCGAAGGCAGTTGTCTCTTAATCCAGATTCGATAAACACAAATCAAGCCAAATGTTAGACCGGCATAATCGGCCATTACAGACGCCAATGCTGCACCTTCCACTTGCCACCCTAAACCGATAACAAAAACGATATCCAAAACGATATTGGTGATATTGGTGATGATCACCATCCACATTGGCGCTTTGGCATTTTGGGTTCCAAGTAGCCAACCTAGAATCACAAAGTTAGTGAGCGCAGCAGGTGCACTCCAAGCGCGAATTGAGAAATATTGCTGACCATAGTGCTTAACTTGCTCACTGGCGCTACTCAATGAGAAAACTAAATCGGCGACTAGACTGTGTAAAAGCAAGAAGACACCAGCAAACCCTAAGGCCATGGTCACGCCTTGCACGAAGACTAAGCCAAGTTGCTTTCCATCATTCGCACCATAAGATTGTGCGGCTAGCCCTGTTGTCGACATGCGTAAGAAACCGAGCAGCCAAAAGGTCACGCTGATCATTGTGCCACCTAATGCCACACCACCGAGATACCAAGAATGCTCTAAGTGACCGATAACCGCCGCATCGACTAAGCCCAGCAGTGGAACAGTAATATTAGAGAGAACCATCGGGATCGCGAGCAACAGCACTTTTTTGTGCATCGCCTGATTGGATAGAGTTTGAAAAATAGTTTGGGGATTAAATAGCTTCACGATCACCTCTTAGATTAGAGGCGATAGTTTAACCTAGTGGGTGGGCTTTCACTATGTTGTGGAATTTTACTTATACCGGCTATGTACTCAATTACTCGAAATACAGAACCACTAGGTTTACCACTTAACGAGTACTAACTGCGGCGTTAAACGTTTTTTGACCTGAGAGATCTTACAAAGAAGTCGCTGCCACAATTTCCAACGATTGCATTGCTGGTCTAGTGGAGAAAACGCTTTTACCCATTGCGTCCATGGCAGCCAATTAAGAACGCTGTCTACCGGAGAAGATAGGCCATGCGCATACTTTCCAGAACCGAGCTTTTGCCCAAGAGCGCTAGAGCTTTTATCTCCAGCTAATACTAAACACGCATGTGCATGAGTAAAGTAGCGGCTGAGAGACTGAATAAAGTTCGCCGTCTGTTGTTCATTACAATCCAGCAAAGCATGTTCACATACCACCATCACCGACGCTTGCTCTGGGATGTTAAGTTCATCTAACCAAGTTAAGTCATCAACAGAGCCACACTCCAAACGATAGCGTTCATTTTTGTGGAACAAACGTTGTCGCCAAAGCAGATTCTCGGTCACATCGAGCTCAACCCAATGACAGCGGCCATTATCTAAACGGTAGAAACGGGTGTCGAGCCCAGCCCCAACATTGATGATCCAAGCATCTGGGTTGTGAGATAGAAATTGTTGAACTTGAGAGTCACAAAGTTGAGTCAGTGTTGCGTAGAGAAGTTGTTGCTGATCGAGCTCACCAGTAAGACATTCTGGTGCGAGCTGGCAACGCTTGCAGGCTTGAGCTGCGATAGGATCATAAACGAGACCGTCATCGGCTAGGCTTTCACGACTACGAAACCAAAGATGTTGAACGAGATTGGTCGGAACTTGGAATTCTTGGTGTGCAGACCCTTGTTCAGAAGAAGCCTTTTGAACAGAGGAGCGCGGCTTACGAGCAAGCAGCTTCATTTGAGGTTTGGTTGGGTTTGGCATCATCATCTTCCTTGTATCTCGACAAAGAAGATGATAATGAATATCAATTACAATAACAAGTTATTGAGAATGAATATCAATAATCTATTTGTAATGGCTACATCCAGTCGGTGTTACGAATGATACCAACCGCAAGGCCTTCAATAGACAAGTGTTGAGATTCAAGATCGACATGGATTGGAGAAAATTCTTCATTTTCAGCATGTAACAGAACCGTTGAACCTTTACGTTCTAGGCGCTTTACCGTTACATCATCATCGACACGAGCCACGACAACCTGACCATCACGAACATCTTGAGTTTTATGAACAGCCAATAAATCACCATCCATAATACCGATGTCTTTCATACTTTCGCCATTCACACGAAGTAAGAAGTCAGCTTGTGGTTTAAACATGCCTGGGTCAACTTGGTAATGCATTTCTACATGCTCTTGAGCCAGAATAGGCTCACCTGCGGCAACCTGACCTATTAATGGTAAACCTTGCTCTTCGTTTGCTGCATCTTCAAGCAAAATACGAATACCGCGAGACGCACCCGGGATAATCTCAATCGCTTCTTTACGAGCAAGAGCTTTCAAATGTTCTTCTGCAGCATTAGCAGAACGGAAGCCTAGTTCACGCGCGATTTCTGCACGTGTCGGTGGCATACCGGAATCTTCGATCTTACCTTTAATAAGGTCAAAGACTTGTTGCTGGCGGGGCGTTAACGGCTTCATGATTCACCTGTCTTTTTATACAGTTGACTGTGAGTATATCCAGTAACTGAACAAAAGCAAAGCAATTGGTTGTTTTTAGTTCATTTTTAACGAATTACAAAAACAAGATATCAAGCCACACATAACCTGCTAGTGCTAAACAGATGAAAACCGCCGCCGAACCGACATCTTTTGCCATCCCAGAAAGCTCATGATGTTCACTTCCGATTCGGTCGACTACCGCTTCAATCGCGGTATTGATTAGCTCAACAACCATCACTAGCACCACCGATGAGATCATCAAGATTCGCTCAACTTGGCTTACATCTAAGTAAAATGCCAACGGAATAAGCACCGCCGCCATGAACACTTCTTGTCGAAATGCAGCCTCGTTTTTAAACGAACTCGTAATGCCTTGCCATGAAAAGCCTGCTGCTTTGATGATGCGTTTGAATCCGGTGTTTGATTTTTTGGTCATTTTTAACCCTATACTCAATCAGTCGATGAATGATTTTCCACAAACTTAACGGCAATATGACTATTTCCATTAAAAGGTTAGACCAGTTTCTGGTATTCTTGCATCGATTAAATTTACGCCTAGGCTTATCCCTATTTCACTCATAGGATTTATCCTTTTTATCATAGAAATAGAGATACGCTTCAGCACATTGAAATAACTATTGAGGCAGTGAACCTATATGTCTTCTGGACAATCTTTTTCACGTTCATTAATGAAGCTACCTTTATCCCTATTGGTAAAGGGCACATCAATTCCTTCAAACCCTGTTGAGGATTTGAACATTGATTTGAGCAAACCGATTGTATACGCCTTACCGTTTCGCTCAAGCGTAGACATTCTTACATTGCAAAAACATGCACTTGAATTAGGCCTACCTGATCCGTTGAGCAAGCTTGAAATCAACGGCAAATCACTGCAACGCTACGTTTTCATCTCTTCTCGCAAAACTCTGCTGCAAGACGATGATTATGTACCAAGCTCTTCAATTGAAGTGTTCTCTGAATTGCTTTCACTGCACGCTGACGACTCTGAACTCGATGTTCAAGTTATCCCTGCTACAGTGCTGTGGGGACGTAAGCCTGGTAAAGAGAATAACCAGAAGCCTTACCTACAGGCAATGAACGGCTTAGAGAAATCAAAAGCTGTATTGCTAGCCGGTCGTGACTGTCTGGTTCGTTTCAGCCCAGTGGTTTCTCTACGCTACATGGCTAACTCGCACGGCACCGACAGCACCATCGCGCACAAATTGGCGCGCGTGGCACGTATTCACTTCTCTCGCCAAAAGCTTGCTGCATCAGGTCCTAACCTGCCAAGCCGCCAAGCTCTGTTTGATCGCCTATTAAAATCAGAAGCGATCAAGAAAGCGATTGAAGACGAAGCACAAGCAAAGAACATCTCGATCGAGAAAGCGAGCAAAGAAGCTCAAGACATCATGGACGAGATTGCTGCGAACTTCTCTTATTCGCTGATCAAGCGTGGTGAGAAGATTCTCGGTTGGCTATGGAATAAGCTGTACCAAGGCCTGCATATCAGCAACGCTTCAACGGTTCGTAAGTTGGCTCAAGATGGTCACGAGATTGTTTACGTGCCTTGTCACCGTAGCCACATGGACTACTTGCTGCTTTCTTATGTGCTTTACCACGAAGGCATGGTGCCTCCGCACATCGCTGCGGGTATCAACCTGAACTTCTTCCCTGCCGGTCCTATTTTCCGTCATGGTGGTGCGTTCTTTATTCGTCGTAGCTTCAAAGGCAACAAGCTGTACTCGACGATTTTCCGTGAATACCTAGCGGAATTGTTCGCTAAAGGTTACTCCGTAGAGTACTTCAGTGAAGGTGGTCGTTCTCGTACAGGTCGTCTATTGCAAGCGAAAACGGGCATGCTAGCGATGACAATCCAAGCAATGCTGCGCGGTATGAACCGTCCGGTGACTTTGGTTCCTGTGTACATTGGCTACGAGCACGTTATGGAAGTAGCGACTTACGCGAAAGAGCTTCGAGGTAAGCGTAAAGAGAAAGAAAACGCGAGCTTGGTGATTCGTACCATTCGTAAGCTGCGTAACTTTGGTAAAGGCTACGTGAACTTCGGTGAGCCGATTCAACTGAACCAATACCTGAATGAGCACTCACCAGAGTGGACCAAAGACATCGATCCAATGGGCACCAGCAAGCCACAATGGATGAACCCAGTGGTTAATGACTTAGCGACCAAAATGATGACGCACATTAACGATGCGGCAGCAACCAATGCCCTGACCCTTTGTGCAACGGCACTATTGGCTTCAAGACAGCGCGCATTGTCTCGTGACTCTTTGGTTTCTCAGATCAATTGCTACCTGTCTCTGCTTAAGAACGTTCCATATTCGGCAACGTTCACAGTGCCAAAAGACAGCGCTGAAGAATTGGTAAAACATGCTGAATCACTTAACAAGTTCTTGATTGAATCAGACTCAATGGGCGACATCATTTCACTAGACCGTCACCAGTCAATTCTGATGACCTACTACAGAAACAACATCATTCACTTGTTTGCTCTGCCATCGTTAATTGCACAGATGACCATTCGTCAGCGCGGTTTATCGATTGACGCGATTCAAGAGAACGTTGCTGCTATCTACCCGTTCTTGAAGAAAGAGCTATTCCTAAGCTACGAAGAAGATAAGCTTGAAGGCGTGGTTTCTAACATCATTGAAGAGCTGGTTAACCAAGGTATGCTTGTGATTTCTGATGACGAAGTCACCATCAACCAATCAAACAGCCAAGCACTGATGCTATTAGGTCGTACGATTTCAGAGACGCTACAGCGCTACTCGATTGCTCTAAACCTGTTGGCAGAGAATCCTGACCTGGATAAATCCGATCTTGAACAGAAGAGCCAAGACATTGCACAGCGACTTGGTCGTCTACAAGGCATCAATGCACCAGAGTTCTTCGATAAAGGCGTGTTTGCATCGATGTTTGCAACTCTGAAACAGCAGCAATATCTGGATAACGATGGTAACTGTGATTTAGAAAAGACTCAGCAATTCGCTAAGCTTCTCTACTCAATGCTTTACCCAGAAGTACGTTTGACGATTCAAGAGAGTATCCACCAAGCAGAGTAACAATCCGTTTGGCGTCGCTTTCATAGCAAAGCGAAACACGATCAAAAAAGGCACCCACTGGGTGCCTTTTTCTTTAGCGTTCGTTAACTCGAAAAGCTGATGCTTACCAGAAGGTAATGAATAAGCCTACAGTCACTGCCATTCCAACATAATTATTGTTGAGAAATGCTTGGAAACAAAGGTCTCGATCACGGTGGCGCATCAGGTGTTGTTGATACACAAACAAGCTTCCCGCTACCAACAATGCCCAATAGAAGGTATCACCTAGTTGGTAATGCATGCCTAACGCAATCAGCATCGCTAGGGTGACGAGTTGCAAAGAGCCAACAATCAGTTTATCGAAGCGACCAAATAAAATCGCCGTCGATTTAATACCAATCTTCAGGTCGTCATCTCGATCAACCATCGCATATTGCGTGTCGTAAGCAATCGTCCACAACGCATTAATCACGAATATAAACCACACAATGCTTGGCAGTTCATTGGTTTGTGCCGCCCAAGCCATTGGTATCGCCCAACTAAACGCTAAGCCGAGAAACAACTGTGGAAGATGCGTAAAACGCTTCATGAAAGGGTAAATGAACGCCAGACCAACACCAATAAATGAGAGCTTAATGGTCAGTGGATTCATGGTCAGTACCAGCAAGAAGGAAACCACGGCTAGCACTAAAAAGAGCAGAATCGCTTCCTTACTGGAAACCAAACCTGAAGGTAATGGACGCTGCTTGGTACGTTTAACATGACCATCTACTTTACGGTCAGCAAAGTCATTGATCACACAGCCAGCCGAACGCATCAACACCACACCGAGTACGAAAACAACCAAGACATCAAAATCAGGCATACCTTGTGCGGCGATAATCAGTGACCACAAGGTCGGCCAAAGAAGTAACAGGGTACCAATCGGGCGATTCATTCGCGTTAATTGCCAATACGCCTTCGCTTTGGTGGCAAGCATTTACACACTCTCCTTAGAGTAAATGGGTGATGTTGGTAAAAACAGTTCAGCCACAAGCATCGGTTTATGGTTCATCCATAATCGAGAACGACGTGCGAGTAATTGCTCATCGCCCACGATAACCCAACCGACTTGCAGCGCATCTCGCTCCACGTTCTCAGCACTGAAAACGGTCAATCCAAGCGGGACATTACCTTGTTGAGAAAGGTCAGAGTGCTGATGATCTTCTAGCGTGACTCGGGGAATCAAGGTTCGACCTAACACCCACGGTTCATCATCACCCTTTAAAATCACTTTACGCAGTAAGCAATCAAACGATGATAAAAGATGTTCCTCGTCTTGTTGTAGTCTTGAGCGTTCTACAACTTGATTATGAAGCAACTCAACAGACAGGTGCTGACAGCTCTTACCCAACTTGCGGGAAAGAGAACCTTGCTCCATAAGCCACTCTTTGGTGGTTTCATTAGGAAAATCAAATGTTTCTGTACTTTGCCAATCTACATTCATTAACGAATTAAGATACAGCGATATTGGCTGATTCATACTAGTATTCAATAGGTGACTTTACACGTACAATAAAGCTTCAACTTTCGAACAAAATTAAAGCGCTCTTCGAATTGTAAACGTATTTAGATTTAGACCGCTCATTGTAACAAGACTAATGCGTTTCGAATATCGCGAATAAACTAAAGAAAAGTCACAAATATGCACAAACGTTATGTAGCCCAAATAATTCTTGCGATTACCCTACTCTTTTCAGCATCAAGTTTCGCTGAAGAGGAATTGGCACCCAAACTAGCCTACTTCACGCTAGAGCCAGACCTGACCACCAATTTTTACACTAAAGGTAAAAAACTGGGCTACATTCAGGTTCGCCTCGATATTATGGTTGCGAACAGCAATGACCTAGCTGCCATTGAGCATCACCAACCATTAATCCGCGATGCCGTGATTGAATTACTTGGTAAACAAAACGAAGAAACGATTAAGTCTCTGTCTGGTCGTGAAGATTTGAGAAAGACTTTGGTTGAACACCTCAACAAGATTCTTCTGCCTGAGACGGGCAAAACCCTGATTGCTGACTTACTGTTTACCAAATACCTTTATCAGTAATGATGTAAAAACGAATCCTAATAAAAAAGCGGCTCATCTGGCCGCTTTTTTGTATCTATCGATTCTCGGTAACTAACGCGCTAGCTTGTTGCCGATTTCGGCGCTTTCATTGAATCTATAAAGCCGATAATCACACCTGCGACTAAACCTGCCAAATGAGCGGTATTAGCGATGGCCATAAATGGCTGCATGTACCCAAGAACTAACCACACCAACATAAAGCCAACGATCTGCCTTGGGATACCTAAACCGAGTTGCGGCGCCTTTGCTCCGACAACCCATAAGTAACCAACCAAGGCATACACTACTCCAGATAAACCACCGAAGTTCGCCCCTTCGACCCAGTATTGTCCGGCACCAGAAAGCGCTGAAGATACGGCAAAGATCTGAAGTAACTTAAGACCACCTAACTTTTTCTCAATATCTCCGCCCAGTTGCCACCACCACAAGATGTTGAATGCGATGTGCATAACCGAGAAATGCAAAACAGCATGACTGAGCCAGCGCCATAATTGCCATTGCTGCCCATCAACCGCAGGGAAATGTAAGGCGTTAAAAATCGCCTGCCCGAAACCTATCTGCTGCAGAGCAAAAATCACCACACATACCAGCATGATACTGAGTGTCACAGGGCCTGCTTTGGCTTTTATCATGCCCATGAAGCTTGGTATGTGATAATGAAAGTTGCTCTTCCTGGTCTCTGCCATGTCCCAAGACGCCGCTTGATAGCGCTTATGATTGGGTTCCGACAAGAAGCGATTGAGCTCAGCTTCGGTTTCAACTTGAAATTGACCATCAATAAGCCAAAGCGCAAAACGCCCTTCCCCCTCAGGAGACATCTGAATAGGGATCTGACGAGACGCCATATAATCAATAAATGCTTGAGCAAGACGTGGGTTGTCTAACACCATCAATCTAATCATTGGTACTTCCTATTCATACTATGAGAGATGCTTGGAGCGATAAAGGTAATTAACCAGCAATCACAGGAAGTTCAGCACGGTGCCAAGCTTCGAAACCGCCATCTACACTATATACCTCTTCAAAGCCTTGGTTCACTAAATATTGTGCTGCACCTTGGCTGCTAATACCGTGGTAACACATCACCAAGATAGGTTGTTCGAACTCAACCTCATCCATGAACGACACCATCGTATCGTTAGTCAGGTGGTAGGCTGTTTGTGAGTGGGCAACCGCAAAAGACTGCGGGTCACGTATATCGACAAGTCGAGCGTTGCCTTGTTCAATGAGGGCTTGAGCGCCTTTAACATCGATATGTTTAAACTGGTCCATGACTTTCTCTTTTATACTGATTTACTTTGCTGCCATTGTAACCTATCCCAAGGCTAACATTCACATCCACTTAATAAGGTTATCCACCAGCGATCACTTTTACACCTTTTGTGGATAAATCTGTGAATTGCGTGAATAAAGTGCCTTTTTAAAAATAGATCCACAACATGTAGTAAGGATCCTGATCTAACTGTGGGTTAACTGAAAAATATCCCCACTCGAAAAACCCCGTCAAAGCCTTACTACACCCTGCTTTTAGACAGCTGACGAATAAACTTCTCACAGAGTTATCCACAAAATCATTTTGCAAATTTCGATCGCAAAAGTTGAGAAATCGATCCAAAATAAAAAGGCCGAGATCTCTCGATCTCGGCCTTTTCAAAATTCAGTTATTTGCTAGCTCTGAAGCTAATAGAAACTAGATGCTATTAGAAATCGCCAACGGCTTGCTTCAATTTCTTCATCGCATTCTTTTCTAACTGGCGAACACGCTCTGCAGAAATGCTGTAGGTATCCGCTAAGTCTTGCAGGGTTGCTTTGTTGTCGTCTAACCAACGTGAGCGAACAATGTGTTGGCTACGCTCGTCTAAGCTTGCTAGTGCGAGTCCTAGGCGATTATTGGTGTGTGACTCCCAGTTAGCCGCTTCTATCGTTTCAGCAACGTCTGATGCTTTGTCTTCTAGGTAGTAAACTGGAGCTGTGTAAGCAGAACCGCCGTCGTCATCGTCCATGGGCGCTTCAAACGTCGCGTCTTGTGCCGCTAAGCGAGATTCCATTTCACGAACTTCAGAAGGCTCAACGCCCAGTTCACGAGCAACTGTCTCAACTTCACCGTTATTAAACCAACCTAAACGCTTTTTAGACTTACGAAGATTAAAGAACAGTTTACGCTGTGCCTTAGTTGTCGCAATTTTAACGATGCGCCAGTTACGCAGAACGTATTCATGAATTTCAGCTTTGATCCAGTGAACTGCGAAAGAAACCAATCGAACACCAACTTCTGGATTGAAGCGCTTAACAGCCTTCATCAAGCCGATGTTACCTTCTTGGACGAGATCAGCCATTGGCAGCCCGTAGCCAGAGTAGCCTCTTGCGACGTGCACCACGAATCGTAGGTGGGAAAGGATCAAGCCTTTCGCAGCATCGATCTCACCTTTGTAATGTAATCGCTCTGCAAGTCCACGTTCCTCTTCAGGTGTCAGCATTGGGTAGCTGTTCGCTGAGCGGATATAGCTATCTAAACTATCTTGTGTGACTAAAGCCATTTGATACGCTTGGTTTGCCATTCGGTTCCTCATCAATCTCTGATCTGGAGTAATACATCTATTAAAACCCGACAATCTTGAACCTAAAATGAACAGGTTTCAAGGAGGGGGAAGTAATTATGCATAATCAATTCGTCTATACAAGGCAAAAACTGGTTAAGAAGTGCCTATTTTTCGTCTAAATATGACTCTATTCACCTAAACTGGTTCAATTTCTTTTAGGTGACGCTGTGCAGAAAGCTTCGCAGCCACACTACCAAGCAGAGTTCCGACGATCAAAAGCAGTAAAGATTCATCCCAGCTCAGGCCAATTAAGCGGAAGTGGCTGTCATACAACTGAGCCAAGTCATCCACTGCACTGTTCAGTAATACGGTAATTAATGCCGTCATTACCCAAGCGCTAATCGAACCTAATACGCCAAACCACATCCCAGCATAAAGGTATGGTCGAAGAATGTAGCTGTCGGTCGCACCAATCAGCTTCATGGTTTGAATCTCTTCTTTATGCGCCAACACATTAAATCGTAGTGTATTGCCGATAATCAGAAATACCGCGCCCAACATCAATACCGTTAAGGTAATCACGATGACAGCCGCGAGTGCTTTGATCGCATCTAATCGAGCTAACCAATCTTCATCTAGGCGAACATCGGTTACTAATTCTTGTTGTTTAACTGTGCCTGCCAGTTCTTTAATTAAGGTATCGCTGTGTACGCTTGGCGTAATCACCAGCACACCTGGCAGTGAATAATCATCTAGGATAGTTAGGGCGTCTTCAAAACCAGAATACTGGCTGAGGTCTGCAAGCCCTTGCTGCGGAGATATGTACTCCACCAGCTCAACTTGATCCCAACTTTCGATTTCATCCTTGAGCACCATTACTCGTGGCTCAGGAATACCATCCTCTACATAAGCACTTATTTGTGACGGGCTAGTGACATCTTGCGCTACTTCACCCACATTTTTACCCAACAGGTACAAACAAGCTGGCATCGCCAACGCCATAGAGATCACCGCAAGGGTCAGCAAGTTGCCTAACGGGCGCTGCCACATTTGCGAGAACGATGACTTGGCTTGTTTCCAGTGAACAACAAAGAAGCCGTCGCTTGAAGCGCGGTTTGCTGCTCGATTAGATTGAGGTTTTTTGATGCGCTTATTCGCGGCCATAGTCTTCAACCTCACTCAAAAATCCTTGGTTTAATTCAAGATGGCGGTACTGAGGGCGAGTGTTCACTAACCCGATATCGTGCGTCGCTAGGATGATCGTCACACCTGCGCGGTTGAACTCTTCAAATAATCGCAACACACGGTTAGATAATTCAGGGTCTAGGTTACCCGTCGGCTCATCCGCAAGCAGTAGGGTTGGACGGTTCACCACAGCCCGAGCAATGCCCACACGTTGCTGTTCACCACCAGAAAGCTGGCTTGGCAAACAACGGGCTTTATCTAATAAGCCTGTCTTATCCAACGCAGCACTGACTCGGCGTTTTATTTCGTTTTCAGAAATAGATTCAATACGCATAGGCAGAGCGACGTTATCGAAAATCGAACGGTCCATCAGCAGGCGATGGTCTTGAAAAACAATCCCAATATTACGGCGTAAGAAAGGGATGTCTTTGGCTGGGATACGAGTGATATCGTGATCGTTGAACCAGACACGTCCATCGGTTGGACGCTCTATCGCGCAGATCAACTTCAGCAAGGTACTTTTACCAGCCCCAGAGTGCCCACCCAAAAAAGCCATCTCTCCACGTTTCAGGTGAAAGTCCACTTTTTGGAGCGCTTGTCTTCCACCTCGGTAGGCTTTACTCACTTGCTGAAATTTGATCACCGAAAATTCCTCTTACGATCACTAATATCAAATTTAAAAACGGTAGCAGATTAAGGATAAACCACTTTGCTACTCGCGTTACTCTTCGCGGCTAAATAGTGCTTCAATGAAGTCTTTAGATTCAAATGGGCGCAGGTCATCAATACCTTCACCCACACCAATGTAGCGGATTGGAATCTGGAACTGGTCAGCAATTGAGAAAATTACGCCACCTTTCGCCGTACCATCTAACTTAGTCAGTGTAATACCGGTTACTGGAGCCACTTCACTGAATAGTTTCGCTTGGCTGATAGCATTCTGACCCGTACCGGCATCGAGCGTTAGCATGATTTCGTGTGGTGCAGAGTCATCAATCTTCTTCATTACACGAACAATCTTACGCAGCTCTTCCATCAAGTTGCTCTTGTTCTGCAAACGACCCGCTGTATCGGCAATCACAACATCAACGCCACGTGCTTTCGCTGCTTCAATCGCATCGTAGATAACAGACGCACTATCCGCACCTGTGTGCTGAGCGATAACCGGCACATCATTACGCTGACCCCAAACCTGAAGCTGTTCAACGGCTGCAGCACGGAAGGTATCACCCGCCGCTAGCATCACTTTCTTGCCTTCATTTTGGAATTGTTTTGCCAGTTTACCGATCGTAGTTGTCTTACCTACACCGTTCACACCAACCATTAAGATAACGTAAGGTGTTTTAGTGGTATCAACAACCAGTGGCTGTTCTACTTGGCTTAAGATGTCTGCCATCTCTTCTTTGAGCAGACCATAAAGCGCTTCACCGTCTTTTAGGTCATTGCGAGATGCTTTTTCTGTCAGGTTTTCAATGATCTTAACCGTGGTATTCATACCCACATCAGCGATCAGAAGTTGCTCTTCTAGCTCTTCAAACAGATCTTCATCGATTTGCTTGCCTTTGAACAGACCGAAGAAACCGGCGCCGATGTTTGCTTTAGTGCGGCTTAGGCTGCGCTTAAGGCGAGCAAAGAAGCTTTCTGTTGGCTTCTCTTGTACTTCTTCAACCTTAGCTTGAGGAACAACCACTTCTTCCTGTTCTGCTTCTGCTTCTGCTTCTGCTGCGACAGGTTGCTGTTCTTGTTGAGCTTCTTCAAGCGCTTGCTCAGATGCAGTTGGCTTAGCGACTTCAGCTTCAGGCGCGACCTGTTCAGCCTCAACTTGTGATTCAACTTCAGTTTGATCTTCAACGCTTTCTACGTTCGCTTCATTCTGAGTTTTTGGGCTTTGTTCTTCTTCACCAAAACCAAGCCACGATAATAATCCGCGCTTCTTTTTTTCCGTCATCAGAGGAGTTTCCTAGATCTACTAATTAGCTGTATTGACTTAATACACGTCGACTCTTTGCTATTGTTATACAATACAAGCTTGTACAAACGAATAGTAAAGAAAAATGACAAAGCAGTGATAAGTTTGCTTTTAGCTTGATACACTTTGTCATTGCAAATTTATTTAATACACGAACCCACTTAAATTGGGCTCGGTATAGTATCACTTTATTAGCGGTCAAAAAATCTATGGTAAGACGTCGCCAGCAAAACACATCACAAAAAAAGCCATCCGGAGGCTTTGTTCGAATTATTAGTGGCTCATGGAGAGGTAGAAAACTGCCCGTCCATGATTTAGAAGGATTACGCCCAACCATTGACCGAGTAAAAGAGACACTCTTTAACTGGGTGGCTCAAGATATCCCACATTCAACTTGCTTGGATGTATTTGCCGGTTCTGGCGGTTTAGGTTTTGAAGCAGCTTCTCGCCAAGCAAAAATGGTGACGCTGCTCGAAATGAACCAAAAGGCTGCTAAACAACTTTCTGATAACGCGAAAGAGCTCAAAGCAGACAACATCAATGTTGTAAATACTGACGCTATCTCTTTCCTTAAGAAGCCAGGCACCCCTTACGATATGGTTTTCCTTGATCCACCATTTCGTAAAGGCTTATTGGCAGAAACAGTACAACTGCTTGAGAGTAACGGTTGGCTTGCAGACGATGCCATCATTTACGTCGAGACAGAGAAAGAGCTGAAACTCGAAGCTATGCCAGAGAACTGGGAGTTGCATCGCGATAAGACTACCGGACAGTCAAGTTACCGACTGTTCAATCGAATCACTGAAGAATAGGAGTTATTGAATGAAGTTCTTGCTTCCACTAGCAAAAGCAGCCATCGCCTTTGTTTGGTTTATCTTAATCGTAAATATTTTCTACCCGTTCCCGGGTAATGCGGCGATTGCGCTTTATATCATGACAGCGTTCTTGTTCTTCATGCACGGCCTGCAGATGCTGATTTTTATCGGTGCTTTCGGCGACAAGATCGAAATGTCACGTTGGGAGAAGTGGTCAATATTGATTTTCGGTGTCTTTGCCCTACTCGATATCCGACGCAAGCACATGATGTAATCAAGCTTAAGCTCAGATATAAAACGCTTAGCTACAGAAAACATCATGACAGAAACAGTAGAGACAAAAACGCCGCTCATTTGAGCGGCGTTTTTTTATTCAGCGATGATACTGATGTTAACCCATGTAGCCTTTCACACCATCTAGGAACATTTGCGTCGACAGCATAACCAGCAACAAGCCCATCAAGCGTTCGATGGCTTTAAGGCCTCTCTCACCCAACACTCGCAGGAAGAAGCCATTAAACATCAGAATGAAGAAGGTAGCGCCCCAAGCCAACATCACCGCGGCTGAAAGCTCTAACATGTTGTCAGGGTGCTGTGTCGACAACAGAATTAATGCCGCAATCACTGAAGGGCCAGCAATCATTGGGATCGCCATCGGCACAATAAACGGTTCTTCACCCGCCGCGAGGCCAGTAATACTACCCACACTTGGGAAAATCATCTTAATCGCGATGATGAACAGAATAATACCGCCAGAGATACTCAAGGTTTCAGGCTGCACATGCAGGAAGTTCATAATGCTTTGACCAGCAAACAAGAACAACAGCAGGATAATCAGCGCAAACATCAGTTCACGAACAAGAACAATACGACGACGCTTCGGATCAATATGCTTAAGGATAGAGAGCACGATTGGTAGATTGCCAAGCGGGTCCATAATAAGAAACAGCATGGTTGCTGCAGATAAAATTTCCATAAGTTTGTCTCGAAAAGCGTAAGTGCGCGGAGTATAGCAGCCTCAACATTGATTTTCGAACGCAGTAATAAAAGGATTAACTTATCTAATTAGAAGGGAATTTTGCGAGAGCAAATAGAAAAGTAGAAAGGAGAAAAGTAAAAAGAGAATTTAAAGAGTGAAGCCGAAACATAGCATCCACTCTTCTTAATCTATAAAAGCCAAAAGGCTCTGAAACCAAGTCACTGGGAGTTAGTGGTTACACACACGTTCGCGATTAGTGCAAAGCTTGTCATCAATAACTACGACCTTTTCCATCTTCAGGAAAAACTTCAGCAATCCATCTAAATCCAGGCCGTTCAGCTTACAGGTATGGAAACGAGCTTCTGCGCCATAAGTTTGAGCAAGCTCTTGCGTCAACTCTTCACAAGTCAGTGGCTTTTCACTCAGTAGGTTTAAAACGTTGTGTGCATGAATTTCGGTAGTCATAACTCTATCTCATGTTTAATGAAGTAGACGTAGATTACCTACTTTCATCTTAGCTGCCTTGATGTAGCTCAGAGTTAAGCTAGCTCTACCCTAAATGGTAAGGGAAGCAACAATGAGAGCGTGAGCCAGAAAGTAACTGCCCGTCACCCAAAAGTAGGCACCCTTAATGGGGCTACGATAGAAGTTTAGCGCGTATGCTAATGCAGAAAGCAGCAACACGGCACAACCAGCAAAACCCACCGCATGCGACAGTTGAGGATCAAGCAACCAGAGCTCACCAGAAGCCCATGCAAGCTGAATAAGCACGATACCCATGATAACCACAGGAAAGACGAGTTTGTCTAAGCGAGGCAGAAGTAAGAAGAAAGCAACGACACAAGCCGCTAACAGGAGTGCGAACAACCACCAGACCATTTCTCCTGATAGCTGTAACCAAAATGCTTTGCTGTAACAGAGCTGAGCCAGCAAGAAGCAAACAAAATGCAGAGGACGTTTTTGAGTAACAGTATGTAAGACATCTGCGATCGCAGAAACCGCCAACCCAGCAACGACCCAATAGGTAAAATCAGCAACGACAGATTGAGTTAAAGCAATGGTCGCTAATAATACAAAGGTAAAAACCTTATACGATAAGGCCTGACCGATATGTCCATGCTTCGTTCCTGCTATTGCTCCGATACCAGACAAGGAAACCGCCAACCAACTCCACATACCATTTGCCCTATTGCTTTAAATCGTCGCCAGTCTAGGCACACGAGTGTTGATGTAAAGCCTCAGCCCCTCAAAATTGGATCTTGATTACGCTTCCACTAAAAAGAGTCTCTTTAGATTGAAGTCGTAACAATTACCACAGTGACAATGACTATTCGTTTAAAACTAGAGCAAATCATCATAAAACCTATTCAAACTGGCATTAGAGTCGCCATACTTGAATTTTGGTCAATTCTAACCTATTGGCTCCATAAAAACTGGCCAAATTCCGGCAAATACCACACTTAAAAAATTAAAATCAATACATTTAAAGCAAACAATAACAATAACTTAAACAAACAAACTCAAGCTTAATAGGGAAATAAAAACTCCGACCAACCCTAGACTTGTAAAGTAGCCAGTTTTCTTTTTTAGAACCCAGTTTTGTCAGGTTATTTCAAGCCCCCGGTAAAAACCGCCACAAAAACCAAGTCGAAAACTTAAAAAATCAACCAAAACAAACCTAGCCACCGCCAACCCTTATTAATACAGTTTAACAACCTTTAACAATATAAATTACACAAAACAACCATTTAAAAACAACAGGTTAAACCAAATTAGAACAAACATAAATCACAACGAACAAAATAAGAACACACCATAAAACACAGTTAAATACACTCAAACAAGCAAAAAACTCATAGTTTTCTACTACTTTTAAAGCTTTCGAAAGTAATTATTGATCTAAAGCCATAAGTAGTGCTATTCTTTAAAACATAGCGAGAGACAACCAAATTTAGGAGTAGTGTTATGATTTCATCTTCGCAAAGACAAGGACTTGTAATGATCGCGGTAGTTGTAGGTCTAATGACACTACCGATGATGTACTAAGCAAGTTACAGATAAAAAAAGGGACGCCATGAGCGTCCCTTTTTTTGTTCAATTTTTTCATTTCGAAAACAGATGCAGTGTTAGCACATCCCAGTTCGCATAATAGAAACCTGCGGCAGCCAAAGTCATTGCCATCATTAGTAAGATCGCAACTCGCCAAATAAAACGACCACTACGTGGAGTCAGCTCCTTCTCACAGTCGTTACACATCATGATGAACTTATGTTGGTCTTCCAACTTAGCCTCATGTTCATTGACTACCTTGTTACGACACGTTGCGATATAACGCAGCTTGCTCACCATATCGTGCGGTAGCCTTTCTTCACAGCTTGTTACAAGCTCATGCAATCCTTCGCCTTCGGCATGATATTGAAGCCTCAATAATTTCTCTATATTGCGAGTTCTTGTCACCACTTTTTCAATATCGGTCATCTTGGCCCTCCCACTCCACACTATAATTCTAGTCGAGCATTTCCCTATTCTTATACAAAATCACTGTTATTTACGAGAGAAAGAGACAATAAATAACAATGCTTTATCCCAAACTGGCCATTAAATGTGATGTCCGCCGAAAAATAATCAGCTTGGCTTACAACAGTTCACGAATAACGGCTTTAAACACATATCCCTATTGCCTGAAAGACTAGAATAACCATCACGACTACATGGAGGTTATATGCCTAATTCACTCTTTTTTGCCATTTTTGCACTCGCTGCTCTAGCGGCTTGGGTATTTATTGGTTTCTATCGAAAACACTCGCAAGGTGAAAATGCGCCAGAGAAGAAAGTGAATGTCACTGTGTTAGACAAACAATCCATCGACCTTCCTGACGCAGAACCTGGCCAAGAAGATCAAGAGTACTGGATTTACGTTCAACGTGGTGTGGTTGGTCCGAAACGCGAATTCCAAGTCGGAATCCACTATTTCCACGCCCTTAACCCCGGCGACAAAGGAACCTTAACCTACCAAGGCGATAAGTTCTTACACTTTGCGTTGAAACGCTAATCGTAAGCCGCTTCAACGATTCATCAAAAACCGACCACCAGCGATAATAACTAATGGCTTTAGTATTAACGACTAAGGCAATAACCAACGCGTTTTCTCAGACTTAGATACCATCCAGCTCATCCAAAGCGCACCTGCGCCACTGATCACAATCCATAATGGGATAACCCACGCAGGGTGTCCCTGGTACCAACCAAACTCTTTCATTGGCCACAAGAAGATAGGATGCAGCAGGTAGATACCTAAACTGTGCTTACTGATAAAGCCAACCACTTGGTTACTTTTCTCAGATAATCCTTCTCCGTAATAACGACACAGCATAAACACCATGCTCGCTGCTAATACCGTATTCAACGTCTTGTAAGATAACCAGCGCCCCACCGTGTACTCTTCTGCTACCAAGCTTGCATCAACTACCATGTAAACCGTGGTTAGTAACGCTAACCCACCCAGTAACACACTCACGCCGACTGTCACCTTGTTAAGTGGCACAATCTTATACAGCAAGTATCCCAATGGTAAGTAACCGGTGTACAGCCACAATTCGTGGCTCCAAGGACCGTCGATTCTCAGTAAGAACAGTAATGTTGTGAGCAGCCATACCGCCGTAAAGGCATAGACCGATCTATCACCGTACTTTCTGACCATGATCTGCAAGAACGGAATCACAAAGTAGAGCGGGATAAAGTAATAGAAGAAACCGAGGTGGTAATAGGTGTAATGATGATAGCTATTGAGCAACACGTCCCAACTGACGTCGGCATCAAAGCCCATCGCAGACCAACCAGATAGGTAGGTATAGAAAAGCGACCAAACGATGAAAGGTATCAATACTTTGCCTAGGCGTCGCTTGAGGTAGTACTTAGCGTCAAACGGGCGCTGATCGCTTAACATCAAAGCACCCGTTATCAATATAAAGACAGGTACAGCCCAGCGGCTGAAGCCATTGACGCTGATTGCTGTTAACCATTCGCCGAAAGGAACGGTTCCTAACTCATTGCGATAAGGCGCCAAAACATGAATCGCGATAACCGCTACGGCCGCGACACATCGTGCTAAATCAAAAAAGAGAATTCGCTGCTTCATGTAAATGCCTGATTAATATTCAATCATTCTACTATAGCAATAAAAAAGCTGACCGGAATAAATACCAAGTCAGCTTAGTGTTAAAGGAGATGCTTATCGCGAATTTAGCTCATGCGGCTGAAGCTTATGCTGCTGAGATTTGCGGTATCCTAGGTAAACGCAGAGAGATCACCGTCGTTATCGCTAAGAATGCGAAGGAAACCCACAAACACGCAGACAAACCTGCCATTTGGAATACCAAGCCCGACAATATCGTGCCAATCAAACGGCCCATCGCATTTGCCATGTAGTAGAAACCGACATCAAGAGAAACGCCATCGCCTTTCGCATAACTCACAATCAAATATGAGTGAAGTGATGAGTTCACCGCAAAGATAGCACCAAACACCATCAAACCACCCACGATAACTAGCTCTGGTTGCCAACCAATCTGTACCGCATAAGCAATGGCAGCGGTCACGATAGCCAACGCACCAGCCCATAACAGCGCGGCATGCCCATCTGGCACCTTACCCTGAGCTTTACCCGTAATCTTCGGCGCTATGCCTTGTACAAAGCCATAAGCGATAGTCCAAGCCGCTAAGAAACCGCCAACCCATGAGTGATCCCAACCAAACACGCTGCCGAGATAAATTGGCAAAGCAATCACAAACCACACATCACGAGCACCAAACAAGAACATGCGAGCTGCAGATAGGATGTTGATGGATTCAGATTTAGAGAAGATCTGTTTGAACTTAGGCTTGGTTTTCGCTTTACCCATGTCCGCTTCTAAGCTCAGCACACTGCCAATGAAGACCAAAGTCAGCACAGCTGCCATCGCAAGCACTGCATATTGGAAGCCAATCGTTGAAAGCAGTAAACCGCCAATAAAGAAGCCTGCACCTTTCAGGGCATTCTTAGAGCCTGTCAGAATTGCAATCCACTTATACAGCGCGCCTTGCTGCTCATCCGGCACTAAGGTCTTAATTGAGCTCTTGGCGCTCATCTTATTGAGGTCTTTAGCGATACCAGACAAGGCCTGCGCCGCCATTACCCAAGGAATAGTCAACATCGCCGTTGGCACCGCGAGCATACCCAAGGCGACAACTTGCATCCCCAAACCAATGTTCATGGTCTTATTGAGGCCAAGACGTGCGCCCAACCAACCACCGATTAGGTTCGTCACCACACCAAAGAATTCATAGAAAAGGAACAGCGAGGCGATCTCTAACGAACTGTAGCCAAGGTCGTAAAAATACAAGACCACCAGCATACGAAGTGCACCATCAGTAATGGTGAAGTTCCAGTAGTTGAAGGTCACCAACATGTATTGGCGAACGCTCTTACTTAGATTTGAAAACATAATGCTATCTCTGCAACCAAAACAAAAAGAGCTTTTGGATCATGATAAGTTCAACACTCCAGATACCAAAAGCTCCCTGTCTAACACTGATGACTATTAGCTATTCGCTACGCCATTAATGTACTCAACCTGGATAGATTTAGTGAAGGCACCTGGACGCAGTGCCTGAACTTCTTGAACGATCTTATCGAGGTCCCAGCCTTTTTCTAAAAGCAGATGAGCTGCGAATAAACCTGTACGGCCAGAACCGCCCATGCAGTGCATCGCTACCTTACCGCCATTATCCACAACTTGATGTAGCTCTGGGCTTGCTGCTTGCCACTTCTGCGCAAAGTCAGCACCCGGTGCACAATCATCTTCGATTTCAATTTGGAACCATTGCATGCCTAGTGCTTGTGCTTTCTCACCTAGCTCAGAAACATTCTTGCTCGCCAGTTCTTCACTGTCTAAAGCCGTCACAATCGCTTCTACGCCTTGCGCTTTAAGTTGAGCTAGAGATGCATCGAGGTCAGCTTCCTTAGTGCCTGGGCACGGAGTAAGCACTAACGCACCAGTTTCTAAATCTAGTTGCCATGTTGGATGTGTCATTGTGTATTCTCTTAAATTCTTATAGAACCAATACTCAAAATAATTGGAGTTGCAGGTAGCCAACCTTTTCCCTAAAAAGGAGTGAAGTTCAGCCCTATGAGCATAGGGGCTCTATGTGATTAGGGCGGCCGGCGTTCCGGTGAACTTACGCAGTTAACAACGCTGCAGCTTCAAGTATGAAGAGTATTATGCAAGGCCGACTGTACGTACTAGCTCAGCCGTACGTGTCGCGTAACCCATTTCGTTATCGTACCAAGCGTAGATCTTAACCATGCGCTTACCCACTAACATAGTTGATAGTGCATCTACGATGGTTGAGCGTTGGTCGCCTTTGTAATCGATAGAAACCAGCGGACGCTCTTCAAAGCCAAGAATGCCTTTCAGTTCGTTCTCAGACGCTTCTTTTAGCATCGCGTTAACTTCTTCTGCTGTGGTGTCTTGCTTCACTTCGAAGATGATGTCAGTCAGAGAAGCGTTCGCTAGTGGTACACGAACCGCGTGGCCGTTAATACGGTTTTCAAGCTCAGGGAAGATCTCAACGATCGCTTTAGCACTGCCCGTTGTTGTAGGAATAAGGCTCATGCCACATGCACGTGCACGACGTAAGTCCTTGTGGGGTGCATCTAGAATAGTTTGCGTGTTGGTTAGATCGTGAATCGTTGTGAATGACGCATTCTCGATACCAAGCTTCTCGTTGATCACTTTAACCACTGGCGCGATACAGTTTGTTGTACAAGACGCTGCGGTTACGATTTTGTGTACTGCTGGGTCGAAGATATTGTCGTTCACACCAACAACAATGTTTGCGATGCCTTCTTCTTTCACTGGCGCCGATACCACAACACGCTTCACGCCCTGCTCTAGGTATTTGTTTAGGAAAGATGTCTTACGGTGAACACCTGTCGCTTCGATAACCACATCACAGCCAGACCAATCGATCGCATCGATGTCGCGCTCTTGTGTGGTCTTGATGCGCTGGCCATTAATGATCATCTCATCGCCTTCTGCAGTTACTTCGTGGTGAAAGCGACCTTGAACTGAATCGAACTCTAGAAGATGTGCTAACGTTGCGGTATCGCCCGCGACATCATTAATTTGTACAAACTCTAGCTCTGCCCAGTCGAATGCTGCGCGAAGTGCTAGACGGCCAATACGACCAAAACCATTAATACCTACTTTAACTGTCATCGTATGCTCTCTCAGCTAGTGGTGAATCTAAAAATATTCAATTAAACGCAACATTGAGGGCGTGAAGTCATTTCTTCTAAGCGATCAATGTCTTGTTGGTATTCAGTTTTCAAACAGTTCGATGCGATAAGGTCATCAATTAACTTTAGCATCCAACCCGGTAAATCTTGTGACAGGCGGTAAAACACCCACTGCCCTTGGCGAACGTCAGTCAAAATGCCGTTGGAGCGCAACTGCGCAAGGTGGCGTGAAACCTTTGGCTGACTTTCTTGTAATGCCTGAGTCAACTCACCAACAGAGAGGCACTCTTGGCGCACAATCATCATTAAGCAACGCACTCGCGTTTCATCAGACAGTAATTTAAAGAATTGGTGAGGAAGCATAATTACATACTCATATATGGATATGCGTATATATTAGTTGTAAAAAAACGCACGTCAAGGCGTGCGTTTCAATTGTCATAAAAGTTTAACGAATAAACATCAGAGCTTGTTGGTCACGGTATGACTCCAACGGCGAGCTTCAGTAAGCTCCGTTTTGACCTGATCCACGCTTAACCCTAAATCAGCGCAGTGCTCATCAATCTGTTGCCAATCAGCATGTTCAAAGCTCTCTTCAAGCGCGAGTAAGGTACCGTATGGTCCTTCTCTACGAAGCAGAGCCACCTTGATACTTTTACACAAAGGCAGTTGCTCAACTAAATTCTCTAACGATAGGTCGAGCAATGCATCCAGCAACGAGAACAAACCGATCATAAAGGCTTGCTCAGTGTGCCCTTCAAACGCTTGGTAACGAGACATACGCTGACAAAATTGCGCTCGCTGTAAAGACAAGCCATACAACTCTTTCGGCTTTTTATCAGAAACATAAGACGCTACCGCCAGCGAAACAAACATTTTCAGCTTCTCTTG
Organism: Vibrio sp. ZF 223; assembly: GCF_003050585.1. Lineage (NCBI taxonomy): Bacteria > Pseudomonadati > Pseudomonadota > Gammaproteobacteria > Vibrionales > Vibrionaceae > Vibrio > Vibrio sp. ZF 223. The sequence continues at coordinate 26,782 of NZ_PIGB01000017.1, read as the reverse complement.
CCCCAAGTAAACCAAGGCCTGACGGAATGACGAAATAGTTACCTCAAGACGAGGCGACATGGTGTTTACAAAGCGCAGTAGCTTATAAGACAAAGCGACATCCTTTGCGACGATGCTCTCGACACGCTGAAAGTCGACATCCGGCTTGCACACTTCTTGGAACAGCTCCATGGCAATCACTTGTTCAGGGCTGATGTACTTGGTCTTGATGATTTCCGGTTTGCTAAAGAAGTAGCCTTGGAAGAACTTAAAACCCGCCTCTTTCGCTTGCTGGAATTCTTGTTCGTTTTCGACTCGTTCAGCAAGAAAGCTAAATTTCTTCCCTTGATGCGCCCTAACCAAATTACACGCCTCATCTAAGCCCATCTGCATGATATCGAGCTTAACAATATGCGTATATCTGAGGAAACGTTCCCATTCTGGAGTCGAAGTAAAATCATCTAGGGCGATCATGTAGCCCGCTTGGTAGAGCTCTTTAACGGCTTCTAATAACTCGTCGGTCGGTTGGCAGGTTTCAAGGATCTCAACCACCACCTTGTCTTTCGGCAAGCTCAGTGGCAGCCGACGAATCAGGCTTTGATACGGGAAGTTAATAAAGCAGCGTGAAGAAGGGATCGAAGGGTTCAGCCCGACCGACAAGAAATTCTCAACAATCAGACGATACGTTGCTCGATTAGACTCTATATGCGCTGGATAGGCATTCCTTTCTCCGTCACGAAACAGCAGCTCATAACCAAGCGTGTTTTTGTTTCGGTTTAAGATAGGTTGTCGAGCAACGTAGGTAGCGGTCATTTCTTGATAACTCTAATTGGTTGAACTATAACTCTATTGCTTTCACTAGGCTTTAGCGGCAGCCAGCAATGCGCCGCAGCCCATGAACATACCACCAAAGATTTTATTTATCTTACCCATTATGCGATCTGAACGAATAAAACGTCCCATTTGTGACGCTAATGAGGTGTAACCCAACATAACAACGCTATCAATGAATACCGTCGTCACACCTAGCACTAATAACTGTGGTGCTTGCGGTTGTGTTGGATCGATAAATTGAGGGAACAGAGCCACCAAAAACACGATAGATTTAGGGTTGGTAAGGTTGATCAGCACCGCATTTCTTAGCAGCTTGCCACTCGATAACGTTGAGCTCTCTTCAGAAGCCACTAGGCTAGAGTTATCACGCCACTTTTGAATACCCAACCAAAGAAGATACACCACACCCACCCATTTGATGATGGTGAACGCCAATGCAGATTGAGCGACTAACGCACCAATACCCGCGCCCACCAGCATGATGTGAAATGCAAGGCCAAGCTGCAAACCTACGATCGACGCGAGTGACTTCTTAGTGCCATAACTTAGGCCATTACTGATTGAGTTAACGGTACCTGAGCCCGGAGCCAAACTGAACAAAATCGCCGTGACGACATAAGCAAGCCAAACATGAGTATCCATTTGCATTTCCTTACTAGTTCTTTAATCTAACAACATTAGTAGCGATAAAGCTCTCACATGCACCAGTTCAGGTAATTTCCCATGGAAAACCACAGCGCCGCCCCGTTTTCGTACACGCAAGAACCTCAATTCGAGCAAGCGATTAAACACCCGATCCCCACCCTTTGGCAACAACGAAAAGATGGGTATGTAACATCATCCGGTAAAAAGAGGCTGTACTGGTGTAGCCTTACTTCAGAGGCGCATACCAAGGCGATTGTTATTTCAAATGGCCGTATCGAGTGCTGCCAAAAATACCAAGAACTCTTTTATGATTTCTATCAACAAGGCTATGACGTTTATTCATTTGACCACCAAGGTCAAGGCCAGTCTGAACGTATGGTAACAGACTCTGACATCGGTCACATTCATGAGTTTGATGATTATGCATCTGACATGTCTGACGTCATTGCCAGTTTTGATCTCAGTAAGTATTCCAATCGCTATCTGCTCGCGCATTCAATGGGCAGTACCATCGCGACTCGCTACCTACAAACTCATCCAGACCATCCGTTTGATAAGGTCACTCTGTGTGCGCCGATGTTTGGCATCAACACTGAATGGTACCTAAAACCTATCGCGATGATTGTTGGACAAGTGCTTACCGCATATCACGCCAAGCCAGTTTACGCGCCGGGGCAGCAAGCGTATTACTCGAAGCCTTTCGAAAACAACTTACTGAGCCACAGCAAGGTTCGCTATCAGTGGTTCCGTCGCTTATATGACGAGTCACCCTCTTTGCAGGTGGGTGGGCCAAGTACGCGCTGGGTATGGCAAGGATTAATGGCAGCCAAGCAAGCGATTCAACAAACTCGCCAAATCAAAATCCCTCTACTATTGATTCAAGCTGGGGAAGAGAAGATTGTCAGTAACGATGCTCAAGTGAAGTTCATCAATAAGCTGAAGAAAACCAACTCGGATTGCCAATTTAAGGTCATCGAAGGTTCTAGACATGAGGTGTTGTTTGAGAAAGATGAGTATCGTAATCCAACATTGGGGGCTATTACTCAGTTTTTTGCTTAGCGTTAGCGTGACAACAAGAAAAGTAACGGACAGCAGAGAGAGTCGCTAAAGAGGAAGAGAAGTAAGTGAGCTTTGCCCTCTTTTCTTGCATGAATTTGGCATACAATTTCTACCTAGAGATATTGTAGTTAAAACGATTCTAGCGTTGGCTAGCGTCAATATTGATTCAGCATTTTGCAATGAGGGTTAAATGAGTATTCCTGCACTTAAAGATTCCGTGAAAATTGTCGCTTCTGATTTAGATGGTACGCTTTTGGCTCCCAACCATCAGCTAAGCGACTTTACCAAGTTGACGCTAAAGAAATTACACGACCAAGGTTATACCTTCATCTTCGCTACGGGTCGTCACCACGTCGATGTGGCGGGTATTCGTCAGATTGCAGGCATTCCGGCGTACATGATCACATCAAACGGTGCACGTGTGCATGACCAGAACGATCAATTGATGTATAGCCAGAACGTACCTCAGGAACTCGTTCAGCCTGTTATTGATATCGTTCGCCAAGATCCAAACCTCTTTATTCACATGTACCAGAATGAAGATTGGCTACTAGACCGTGAAGATGAAATGCTGGCTAAGTTCCACAGTGAATCTGGCTTTAGTTACAAACGCTTTGAAGCTGACAACGCACCAAGCGAAGGCATCGCGAAAGTCTTCTTCACACACCCAGATCAGGATCACGAATATCTCGTCACGTTTGAACAAAAGCTAAGAGATGCTTTTGGCGACAAACTGAACATCGCCTTCTCTACACCTTGGTGCTTAGAAGTGATGGCTGCTGAAGTATCTAAAGGCCACGCCTTAGACGCTGTTGCGAAATCATTGAACCTGACACTGGATAACTGTGTTGCCTTTGGTGATGGTATGAACGACGCTGAAATGCTGGCGATGGCGGGTAAAGGCCTAATCATGGGCACATCACATGAAAAAGTGATGAAAGCTCTGCCAGACAATGAAGTGATTGGCAGCAACGCAGATGATGCCGTTGCTCACTACTTAGAAAAGAACCTACTCTAAGCAGTCCCAATAAAACATAAAGGCAGCCAACTGGCTGCCTTTTTTGAACCTTACGTAAAAAGCTCTCTCTAACGCTATCGAGAACCTAGCACTTCTTTGCTTAAGATGCTCTGCCACTCCTGCACTGTAACAGGCATGATGGACAAGCGATTACCGCGCTTCACCAATGGCATTTCTGATAGCTCTGGCATTGCTTTCAATGTTGCTAAGGGAATCAAACGCTCAGTCACTCGTACAAACTCGACATCAACCATTATCCAACGTGGGTTATCGGGTGAAGACTTAGGATCGTAGTAATCACTCTCAGGATCGAATTGAAAGTGGTCTGGGTAGGCTTCTCTGGTTACTTTAGCGATCCCCGCTACGCCAACTTTTTTACATGATGAGTGGTATATCATCACCAGATCGCCAAGCTTGACGTCATCACGCATCATGTTTCGAGCCTGATAGTTGCGTACACCCTCCCAACAAGAGGTTTTTTGTACTCTAAGAGTCTGAATAGAAAAGGTGTCAGGTTCTGTTTTAAATAACCAATATGCCATAATAAATCCAATTAACGGTTGCTCCGAGGAAGATATAACATGAAGGTAATGAAAAACCCAGTGACATGGTTAGTCGCATTCGCGCTACAAGGTTGTGTAACGGCGCCAGATACGCAGCAACAACCTGAAGTTCCACCAGCAACCTTGGACGAGCCACTGAGCATTCAACCGCAAACCTTCATCATGCGTGGTCAGGTTGTGGTTGGCCATGAGAGCCGAACCTTTACCCCTTGCGGTAGCCAGCAACAATACTGGTTAGACTTATCGCCAGAGCTAGCACTCGAGGCTCAAGGCTTAGCGACCAGACCTTATCAAGCCTTGTATGGTGAGCTCATCGGTCACCTAACGGTACCAAGCCAAACTGGATACAATGCCGACTTCACCGCACGCTTCGTGGTTGACCAAGTCAATATCCTCACTGCAGAGAACCCTGATCGTTGTGACCAACCTTTGCGCTCTACTCGTGTGTTCGGCAATGAACCATTCTGGTCAGCGACTTTTGATAAAGATCAGCTGAAATACACCAAGATGGGCGAACAGCCACAGATCCTCAGCATTGAATCCAGCCGCACCACTCCAAGCACTCGTGACTACCAACTAGAAGGTCAATCAGCGCAAGGCGAACTCAACCTGATCAAAGAAAGCTGTAGCGACGGCATGAGCGACTCTATCTATGGCTGGGAAGCCAAGCTCAACTTCAACGACAGCAGCTACAATGGCTGTGCGACGCTCTCTAACCAAGATCCAACGCTGGACTGGAGCGGACTCTACTTCGCTAGCTCAACGCAAAACTCAGGGTTCTCTATCAACCTTGAACTCAACGATGACCACAGTGCTATCACGACTTATTCATACAGCAATGGAGACCCTTCTATTGTTGAGCAAGGCTTCTGGCAACAACTGAACCAAAATCAGGTACAAGTGGTGATGACTCGCCATCAGCAACAGTATTTGATCTCCGAGCGTATCTTCACACTCGATAATGGCAAGCTGGTCGCTGAAAAAGAGAAAGTGGGCAACGTGGTCTATCCGATTGCCAATGGCGGTCTGGTGCTATTCGAAGCTAAGAGTGCGCAAGCGCAAGTAAACACCATCACTAACGTTGATCTAAACGCAAAGCAGGTGAACTCCAGCGATCAACTTGATCCAAAAGTCGACCAAGCGATCCGCGAGTATTTTAAGATCAACAACAGCTCACCTGACGATACCAAGTACCGCTGGTTAACCTACGACCTCAACGGTGACGGCAAAGAAGAGCTGTTCGCCCAACTCGATTGGTGTGGTTCTGGTGGCTGTACACTGCTGATTTTCGAAAACCATCAAGATAACTGGCGCTTCAATAGCCGAGTGACACTGGTTAAGGGCGACATACGCTTAGGTAAATCGCAAAACCACGGCTGGCAGGATCTGATCTTCAATGTCAGTGGCGGCGGTACTACACCTGCAAAACACACCCTGTCATACTCAGGTGTCAGCTACCCGCTAAACCCAAGTGTTGCTCCAGTTGCAGATGATGCTGATATCAGCGACGTGGTTTTGTTTGCTGATGGTATCTCACCCGCACAAAGTGGAGTGAAGCTGTAAACATGAGTAACCAACAAGCTTGCCCTGGTTGTGGCTTCACTCACCAATGTATTTGTCACTTGATACCTAGTGTCAAAAGCCAAATCGATCTTGTGCTGCTCACTCATGAGAATGAACTGTCACGCGATACCAACACCGGAAAGCTGCTTCAGCAATCCCTTGAGCAGTGTCAGTCCATTGTATGGCAAAGGAAAACACCACCAGCGGAGCTAATCGCGCTGCTTGAAGATGAAACACGACAACCGTTTCTTTTATTCCCAAGTGATCAAAGTATCGAGTGCCAGCAAGCCGTGATGACCCAAGCCCAGCGTCGTAAGCCGCTATTCATCATCTTGGATGGCACATGGCAAGAAGCGAAGAAGATGCTTAACAAGAGCTCGTGGTTACAAGCTGTACCACAAGTTCACCTCGACATCACCAGCGAATCCTCTTACACCTTGCGCCGAAATCAAGACAGCGGCCACTTGTGTACTTGTGAAGTGGGTATTGAGTTACTCAAATCTTTAGGTGACAGCGAGTCAGCCAAGCTCATTGATGACTACTACCAGCATTATCTAAAAGTCTTCCATGCCGACAAGTGTGGCCACGCCCTCAAATAGACCAAGCAGGCGCGCGCGAGGCAATAAACACATTTCAGGACAAGACCGATACTAAAAACAAAAAGGGTGAGCCATAAGCTCACCCTTTTTACATCGTACTTTAGTTATTGAGCCAACCAGTGTTTCACGTGAAACGCTCGCTCCATCAAAACAAACGCTGAGGTTGACCAAAGTAATAGCCTTGCAGGTAATCGACCCCCATGTCTTCGGCAATACGACACACCTGCTCATTATGAACGAACTCAGCCACCGTCTTAGCATTCAGAATCTGGCATAAGCTCACTAACTGCTGAGCGATCTTGCGTTGCTTTTTATCTTTATCAATATTGCGAATCAAACTGCCATCAAGCTTGATCACCTGTGGTTCTAGCTTCAATATCTCATCAATGTTCGAATAGCCCGAACCAAAGTCATCAACAATAATATTCACACCAAGATCGCGGAAGTGGTTACACACCTCGATCAAGCGACCGTAATCCTGAATTTGTTCCGTTTCTAGCACCTCCAAGCCAATACGCTGTGGGTGACTGATTTTCTTGATGGCTTGCTCAAGGTGAAGAATGGTTTTCTCATTGCTGAAATCTTGTGGTGCTAAATTAATTGAGAACGAATCGGTTCGCTGACTCATAAAATCGAAGGTGCGCGTTATCATCTGACGACTGAGGCGTGTATAGAGATGGGTTCCTTCAATGATTGGTAAGAACTTACCCGGTGCAATCAGCTGACCGTCCTCTTCAATTCGAACCAAACACTCGTGGCTCTCTACCTGATGACTGTGTGCTGAGACAATCGGTTGAGAACACGCCACAATATTCTGATTAAGCACAGCGCGACTCACGCACGACAGCCAACCAAGTTGTTCTTGGCGATGCTTCTCCAATTGAATGAGTGCCTTGGCGCTCACTAAGTGTTTGTTTTGGCTGACGGCGCTACGCCGCGCATCAATCGCCTTCAACAATAAGTCATCAATAGAGGTAGTCGGGAAATCTCGACGGCTGGCAATACCCGCACAGATAGACACCGACAAGTAATCAATATCGGGTAAACCGGTCGGCTCAAAATTCACATGCTCGGTTTGATCAGCAAATTCCGAGAATCGCTGGTGGATATGTTCTTGGCTCGCCCAACTATCAAACACCACCGCCCACTCACCAATACCGATACTGTAGAGCTGACAGCCCTCATCAAAGAACTGCCACAGCGCCTTTTGAAAGTACTCACTCAAATCATGCAGAAGCTTGTCACCCACTCGATAGCCGTACTTCTCATTGATCTGACCAAAGGTCGTGACCTTCAAAGCTAGCAAGTGGCTATCACTGCTCATTTTCGACAGCTTCTCACGCAACACACTTCGATTGGGTAAGCCAGTACGGTGATCAATTCGGTAGCTTGCCGTCAATGCAGTGGCTTGCTGCTGAATCTTACTCGCCATACTGTTATTCATATCATCGACATCAAGCAGTGCATTTCGAATCAAGGAAAACAGAGGGGATATATTGGTCGCGGGTTGTGTCTCTAATGGCAATACCACCTTACCCTCGCCTTCTCTAAGCGCAAGGTAAGTGAGGCTATGGTGCAAGATTCGCTGTTGGCTATTCTCTTGATAAAGTTCTCCCATGCAGTAAACGCCATAGCTGTCGGCCAATTTTTGGAAAACCTCTACCTCTTGGTTGCCATCGATAAAGTCGATGCGAGATGTGCAGTTGTAAATGAAGAACTGTTCTGGCCTATGAGAGGCGATCTGCTGCACGCCAAGTCGTATTTGCTCTAGGGTCAATGATGGATGGTCATAACAAAACCGGACCTCATCGCCCACTTGGAACTGGCCGCTGAATTCTATCTCTCCACTTTCCGCTACCTTGAGCGGTAAGTGAATGTTTTGCTCTTTCGGCTCACCGACCATCAACGGAAAGTTATGCAGTTGCTCAAAAGGCACTTCGAAGCCATCAGCGAGGTAACGATTGTAGAGTTCGCGAACAGGCATGCCATCCAATTCCAGCAACCGGTTATCTTGAGCACCTGTCACTCGGAAAGTCCGACCAATCGGATTCCACTCAGTGTAATAACCTTTAGCGATGGAGAGTTCGACACTGTGCAGCGCCAACATCACATAGGCATTTTCATAGCAAATGCCGTCTAACATCACCCATCGCCCATTATCTGTGATGGTCGATGCACCACCACAGATAGGTAATGAATACCTCGACTGCTCAAATGCTGAAAATAGATCTCGGTTATTTATCTGCAAGCGGTCTGCGAAACAAATGATGCTTTGAGTATTATCATTGCACTCAAGCTGTTGCCACATAGCGTGGCTATCAGACAATGGTTGTTCGCTATATTCGACAACACCACAGGAGTAAGACGTCGTGTCAAAGCGGGTAACAATCAGATAAAGACCTTGGTGTAGGATGACACCTTGGCTAATGTAATGGTTAGCGCTGCAACCAATCAGTTTGGCATTGGGGAATGTCGATTGAATCACTTGGCAGGCAGCCAAAACAGAACCTTTCTCGAAAGACGAAAACACCTGAATCAGTAGGCTTTCATGTTGATGAAAATCTATCTTTTCCAATTCAAGTTGGGTTTGCTCAATGTCTTGTATCAGGAGAGAAGTCGACTGCATATTCACATTAATCGTTACGTTAATGATCTGTTATTGTGCTTATTATAGATAAGGCTTGCACGGAATACTTACGATCGTGCTATGAATAATGTGACCTTAGTAAGACATCATTCATTCCGCCAAAAAGCAGTCATTAATGGCGGCGCAGTACTTTTATCGTCAGTAGTTATACTGATACTGGAAGCTTTAACAGCTAAAACAGTCGCTTAGGCTCACCGAAGTAGTAACCCTGCAGATAATCGACACCCATTTGTTCTGCTATCTCACAAACTTGTTGGTTGTGGACAAATTCAGCGACCGTTTTGGCATTGAACACTTGGCATAAGCGAACCAACTGAGAGGCGATATTTCTTTGTTTTTGGTCTTTATCGATATTACGAATCAAGCTCCCGTCGAGCTTAATGATCTGCGGCTCAAGCTTAATGATTTCATCGATATTGGAATAACCAGAACCAAAATCATCAACAATGATTCTCGCCCCGAGTGCACGGAAGTGATCACACACTTCAATCATGCGACCATAATCTTTAATCTGTTCTGACTCGAGAACCTCTAAACCGAGTCGAGTGGGATCGTTCATGCCACTGATCGCAGCCTCGAGCACCTCAAGCGTCTTGTCGCTCAACAAATCTTGTGGGGATAGATTGATAGAAAATGAGCTCTGCTTATCCGCCATGTAGCCGATAGTACTCTTAATCATGTGTCGACTAAGGCGCGTATATAGGTGCGTATCAGCAATGATAGGTAAGAACTTTCCTGGTGGTACAATCGTGCCGTCCGACTCCATGATTCTGACTAAACACTCTTGGCCAATCATTTCGTGCGTACCCGATTCCACAATCGGCTGTGAGTAGGTGATGATGTTCTGATCTAAAATCGCACGACTTACACAGCTCAACCAACCGAGTTGCTCTTTGCGGTCTTCTTCGCTCACCTGGATGTCTTTGGCATTGGTGATGTGAGTATTGTTCCGCACCCCATAACGTCGAGCTTCGATCGCTTTCAATAAGATTTCGTCACCGCTGTCGGTTAAGAAATCACAACGACTGGCAAAGCCGCCACACAAAGAAACTGACAGGTAATCAATATCAGCCAAACCATACGGCTCAAAGTTAATGTGTTCGATGTCATCCGCGAACTCAACGAAACCTTCTTTTATTCTCGCACTACCAACACTGGCATTAAAGATAATCGCCCACTCTCCGACACCAATACTGAACAGCTCAACCTTCACGCGAGGCTCTTTCACGACACGAAGCTGCAATCGTTCGATAAAGTGATTAGACAGATCAAGCAGTAACTGGTCACCCACTTGGTAGCCGTATTTTTCATTAACTTGATGGAAGTTCGTTAGCTTTAACGTGAGTAAGTGTTCACTAAATAGAATCGTATTGAGGCGTTCTTTTAATACGATACGATTCGGCAAGCCAGTGCGTGAGTCAATGCGATAGCTCTCGGTTAAACGACGCGCTTGTTGATGGAGCTTCTTTTCCATCTGAGTATTCATACTGTCGAGATCAGCGACTGCATTTCTGACCAGGTTAAGTAATGGCGACACTGTTGAGCCACACTGAAAGTCTTCACAATGAAACTCTTTGATCTCGTCAGACTCGCGCATAGCAATATAAGTCAGGCTGTGATGCAGTATTTCTTGACGGTCTTCATTACGGTATAGCTCCCCCATACAGTAGGCACCACACGTGTTCACTATCCCTTCAAATGGCTTGAGCTCAAGTTTACTGTCGATAAACTCAAGTCGAGATACACAGTTATAGATGATCACCGATTCAGGCTGATGCATCGCAAGCATCTCGGCACCATGACGTACCTTTTCAGCGGTCAAAGAGGGGTGGTTATAACAAAACTGCGCCTCTTCACCAACATGCCAAGGGCTATCAAACTCGATACTGCCATCATCATTAATACGCAGAGGCGTCGAGATACCCTTCTTTCTGCCAAGCTCTCGATAAAGCGGAAAGCTCATCAGTTGACTAAAAGGAAGGTCTTTGCCATCCGCAAGGTAATGTTTGAATACCTCAATAGCCGGCTTGTCATTCAACGCGTATAAGCGATTTCCAACTGCGTGTGTGACTCGTAGCTTCATCCCAATCGGGTTCCACTCAGAGTACGCGTCCGACCAAACCTTCAATCTTGGGTTAGTCAGAGCCACCGCAACACAGGCGTGCTGGTAGGTTTGCTCGTTATACATAACCCAACGGCCAAATTCATTCTCATGACACAGTCCACCAGCGATCGGCAAGGCGTAAGGCAAATTCTCAAAAGCGCTATAGATAGGGTAATCACGCCCTTCTACCTGATCACATAGGCTGATAACGGTTTTGGTGTCTTTGGTTAGGCCTAGCTGAGAAGCAAGCGCTTGGCTGTCTTGAGTTGGATTGCCAGTAAACGGCTGAACCGCAGAGGTTAGATGGGTTTCGTTAAACTCACTGATGATGACTAAAGTACATGTACTCTCAAGACAGTTGTCACAGATAACATGACGAGCACTCTGACCGATTAGCGTCGCATTGTTTAAGCGATTGAGGGCAACACTCGCGATTTGACGAGCCAGATCTGAAGATTGAGCTGAGAAGATTTGAATAAGGTACTGTTTGCTGTCACACCATTCTCGCTGATCAAATTGAGCTCTAAATAACGCCTCAGTATTTGCGAGAAATGTAAATGTTTGCATGCCAACCCTTGTTCAAAATCGAGTGAAGTAACAACCCGCAACCACTGCTATGACTGAAATGAATCGCTAAAAAGTAGTCGCCAATTATCCTAACCTAATCAGGCTTTTATAGGCGACTAATGTAACAATTCACTATCATAAATGCGACACAATAAGCCTACCTAGCCATTAAATTAGTCGCATAAGATCGCTAAGTTGGTCTATTTCAACATCAGGAAGCAGGCTCGCCTTCGGGGAGTGGTATAAATTGGAACCAGTGTCATTAAACCAGCATGCTTGGAAGCCATTTTGCTTGGCTCCGTAGACATCCGTTTTGAGGTGATCACCAACATGAAGAATATTCTCAGCATTACAATCTAGGTGCTGCTGAGCTTTTTCAAACATATCTGGGTAAGGTTTAGCTCTGCCATCAGGGCCGGCTTTAAGGATTAACTGAAAATACAGCCCTAAGCCAATTTTGTGCGGGTCGACATTGCCATTAGTAATTGCAACTAGAGGAATACGTTGGCTAAGCTCAGTCATCACTCGATGTGTTTCGTCAGGCACATCGACTTGATTACGCAACCACAAGGCATGCTCAATGCCTTCTCGAGCCGCTTGCTCTGCTTGCTGCTGAGAATAACCCAATTGCAGCAAACCACTCTTAATCTGAGTTTCACGCCACACGGTGACATCATGTTTCAAAGCTGGGTTTTCAGATGCGACTTGCTGCTTAATGCCCTGCCACTCTTCGAGCGATAAGGAAGCCGACACTGGGTGCTTTTGATAAAGCCACTGTGCCATCTCCTTCTCAACCTTCATGATCACAGGCCAGTTGTCATACAGGGTGTCATCCAAGTCAAAGGTCATGGCTTTGATGGGCTTTAACCCTCGATAAATTCGCATAATAAACCCTTAAATCTAGTCTTTGTTCTTCTTACGCGCTCTCGGGTGAGCCTGATCATAAGCTTGTGCTAAGTGTTGGAAATCTAAGTGGGTATACACTTGGGTCGTCGAGATGTTTTCATGGCCAAGCAATTCTTGAACAGCACGAAGGTTTTGGCTCGATTCCAGCACATGCGTTGCAAAGGAGTGACGCAGTTTATGCGGGCTGATGTGGCTCGCGACAGATTGCTTCTTGCCCCACTCTTCCATACGTTTTTGCACGCTTCGATGAGAAATACGAGTCCCGAGCTTAGAGACAAACAGTGCGGTTTCACCCGGTGAAGCCAACTCACCACGGACTTTGAGCCATTTATCGACCCACTCTTTAGCTAAACCAGAAAAAGGCGCTTTGCGTTCTTTGTCGCCTTTACCAATCACTCGAATTTCGCCTTGTCGACCCAACACATCTTTCAGGTTGATGCCGACCAGTTCTGCCAATCGTAACCCCGCACCATACATCACCTCCATCATCGCCCGGTCACGAATCGACAATGGATCGTCCTCATTCACATCAAGCAGTTGACCGACTTCATCGACATCGAGGTTTTTAGGCAAAGGGCGTTGCTTGCGAGGTGCAGAGACACCTTTGGCTGGATTGGCGGTCATTTCGCCACGCAACACAAGGAAATCAAAGAAGCTGCGCAGTGACGACAAGCGAGTTGCGATGCTGCTCGCTTTCATTCCCTCACGCATACCTTTACTGGCAAGTTGTCTTACCCACGCCGCATCGACCTGGCCCCAATCCTTTAGCCCTAGCGTGACTAAATGACCGGCCATGGTTTCAAGTTGTTGTTTGTAATTACGTTGGGTGTGTAAGCTGAGTCCCTTCTCGCTTCTGAGATATTCATAGAAGCGAGAAAGTGGCTTTTGAAGGCTGTTAGGAAGAGGTATTTTGGGCTCTAGGCTCATTATTTATCTGCCAAGGTAAGGTGTCCGCCAAATGAGCGACAACAAGTGCTAAATGGCGTAAAAAGAGCGTATCCATATGGGGTTGGAAATGTCCGCCATCTTCACTAGAAAAGGCGAGCAAGCCCAATGGAGACTGCTTAGCAAGCGGTAGTACTACATAAGAGCCTAGCTCTGGAACTGGATAATCACCAAACAAATCGTGTCTATCGGCTTTTCTCAGGCGTCCTAGATAAGCATCTTTGCCATTAAAATGGTTAAGCGAAAACTTCGAGTAACCCTCGGCACTAAGTTGATAAAAACCCGGTTGCGAAAGAATTCGAACATGCGCTTTAAGCCCAAGATCTAACGCTTTTTGTTCAACGGCTTTTATCACCTGCATGAAGTCACTGCATTTCAGCACTTGCGCTTGCAGATCCATAAACTCATAGAAGGTTTTATCGTTATTTGCCGCCAACGACATCAAGCCAGTGATCTCTTCTTCAAGCTCTTCGATTCGATGACGCTGGCGTTTAAGCTGAACCTCAACCAGAGAAACAGCGCCCTGCTCAACGTTATTGATAGCAAGGCGATCAACCAAATCTTTTCGGTCTTGGAAAAAATCTGGGTTATCACGTAAATATTCCGCGACCACTTCTGCGGTGAGTGCGTCGGCTTCAACGTAAGACAAAACCTATCCTTTATATTTTATGAATCGATTGGTTATAAATCATTATTAGCAAGAAAGTTGACCATCAAACACATGCGTCGCTGGGCCCGTCATATACAGAGGTTTTCCCGGGCCTTGCCAGCTAATGTGTAAGTCACCGCCAGGTAGACGAACTTTTACATTCTCAGCCAATAAGCCTTGAGTAATGCCTACCGCAACCGCGCCACATGCACCGCTGCCACATGCTTGAGTTTCACCAGCACCACGTTCATAAACACGTAAGCGAACCTCTTCACGGTTAACCACTTGCATAAAGCCAGCATTAACACGTTCAGGGAAACGTTCATGTGATTCAAGAAGCGGGCCTAAGGTATCCACATCAGCCGTGTCGACGTCATCAACAACAGTCACCACATGCGGGTTACCCATGCTTACTGCACCACAGAATAAAGTGTGTACATCCGTTCTTAGGATATACGTCTTCTCTGGCTGCTTCGCCTTAAATGGAATCTTGCCAGGTTCGAACTCAGGAATGCCCATGTTCACCGTGATCAGGTCATTCTCTTCAATCTTGAGAACCATTTTACCTTTCTTGGTACTCACGTTGATGCTGTACTTATTCGTTAAGCCTTTCATGCGAACGAATCGTGCAAAACAACGAGCGCCATTACCACACTGCTCCACTTCACTGCCATCCGCATTAAATATGCGGTAATGGAAATCAGTTTCTGGATCATAGGGAGCCTCAACCACAAGTAGCTGGTCAAAGCCCACACCAGTGTGACGATCCGCCAAACGACGGATCAAATCTGGAGAAAAGAAAATATTTTGAGTAATGCAGTCCACGACCATGAAATCATTGCCCAAACCATGCATTTTAGAAAAGTGGAAGTGCATAACGCTTAAAATTACTCCGGAAGAATGTTTTCAAGTTCCCACAGACTCGTAAGCTCTTCACGCTGACGAACCAAATGAGTTTTATCGCCATCCACCATCACTTCAGCCGCACGCGAACGAGTGTTGTAGTTAGATGACATCGCGAAGCCATAAGCACCCGCAGAACGAACCGCTAGCAGATCACCTTCTTCAAGAACAAGGTCACGATCTTTACCTAGGAAATCGCCTGTCTCGCAAATTGGGCCAACCAAATCGTAAGTCACCGCTTCACCCTGACGCGGGCTCACAGGAACAATATCCTGCCAAGCTTGGTAAAGTGCTGGGCGCATTAGGTCGTTCATTGCTGCATCTATGATGGCAAAGTTCTTGTGCTCTGTTGGCTTGAGGAACTCAACTTTCGTTAATAGTACACCAGCGTTAGCAGCAATCGCTCTTCCAGGCTCGAAAATCAGCTCTAGATCAGAATGATTGTCTAAACGAGCCAATAGTGCTTTTGCGTAATCTGAAGGTTGTGGTGGTAATTCATCACGATATACCACACCCAAACCACCACCAACATCAAGGTGCTTAATGTTAATACCATCAGCACGTAGTTGGTCGATCAGAGCAAGCAAACGGTCAGTCGCATCAATGAAAGGTTCGATATCCGTTAACTGAGAACCGATGTGGCAATCAATACCATGGATAGACAAGTTATCGAGTGTTTGTGCAAACGCATAGACAGCAGGAGCACGGTCGAAAGCAATACCAAACTTGTTATCACGCAGACCTGTAGAAATATAAGGGTGAGTGTTGGCATCAACATCTGGGTTGATACGCAGTGAAATCGGTGCTTTAACACCAAGCTCACCAGCCACTTTATTCAGTCGCTCAAGTTCTGGCTCAGACTCAACGTTGAAACACTTAATGTTCAACTCAAGCGCACGCTTCATTTCAGCAGCTGTTTTACCGACACCAGAGAATACAACTTTAGCTGGATCGCCACCGGCAGCAACCACACGCTCTAGCTCACCGCCTGAAACGATATCGAAACCTGACCCCAAACGAGCCAAAGTGTTTAATACGCCAAGGTTTGAGTTAGCTTTAACGGCATAACACACCAAGTGTGGATGCTCACCAACCGATGAATCAAACGCATTCCAGTGGCGTTCTAATGTTGCACGAGAATATATATACAGCGGTGTACCATATTGCTCTGCTAATTGTGAAAGTGCGACGTCCTCAGCCCAAAGCTGGCCATCTTCCTGATAGTTGAAGTAATCCAAAGTTCTTATCCCTTATAAATAACGATTTCTGCGTGCTTCACTTATTGTGATTGTTCAGTCTGCTGAACTTCATCAGGATCGTATAACGGACCCGTTTGACCACAACCAGAAAGTCCAATAACGGACACCATAAACAGAGCGGTAATTAATTTTTTCATTTTGCATATCGTGATTATTAACTCAATGCCCCCTATAATCGCACCACACTCAGGAAAAGCAATAGGATAGAAAGGATGAACGAGACTGAATTTCATCAACTGGTCGATATACAGATGCAAAACATCGAAGAAGCTATCGATGAATCAGAGGCAGATATTGATTACGAAGTGACTGGTAACGTAATGACACTCGAGTTTGAGAACCGCAGCCAAATCATTATCAACCGCCAAGAACCAATGAAAGAAATCTGGTTAGCGTCTAAATCTGGTGGCTTTCACTTCAAGCTAGTTGACGACAAGTGGACATGTTCAAAGACGGGCATGGAGCTGTTTGAGATGGTGAAAGAAGAATGCGTGAAGCATGCAGGTGAAGAGATCGATTGGGTCTAATCATTTGTAAGCAAAACTAAAAAGGAGTGAATCAATCACTCCTTTTTTAATATCAATCAGTCTTAATAAGCCTAGATGTTGACTATCTTTGAACTCCGAGAAGCTAACGTCGCATCGTTACGGTAAGGCACAACGTAGGAGCTACCCTCTTCAGGGTGAACAATCTGGTAGTACTGAGGTAAATTAAAGTTAATCAACTTAGACGACATCTTCGACTCATCTTTTACCGACGTATAGAAAGAGTTCACACTCGCGATCATCTCATCTTTTTCGCCGCTGTACTGGTGATACACCTCTACCTGATTCGACTCATCCAATACATAAATATTGAAACCTTTATCGGTATCTTCAAAGAAGAACTGAATTAAGCCCTCACTCGCAAAACCATCCACCACTTCTGGCAGTTGATACTCTTGCTCTTTATCGAGCATCAGTAAAGGCGACCCCTTCAGCTTGTTGGTTGAGATACTACGGTAGAAGTCGACCGAGTTTTCCAACATCTGAACCGACACACCACGGCGCTCAAAAAACAGGCCAAACATCTTATTCGCTAAGCGAATGGCTTTAAAGCGACGGCGCTTCTCTGGTTCAATCGGTTTCAATCTTAGGTCGATACACTCGGCAAGCAGTTGATACACCATGTTACGCATCACACCGCGCAGGTTTTTGCTGTAACAGAACACATCGACCGACTCTGGCGGCAACGCATCTTGGTGCATTTTGCCAAGTACCGTCTTAAGCGCATCCAGCATCGCCGTATCACCTTGGAAATGCAGCGTACGTACTTCATGCCAAGAGTTACGATAAACCAAATCAACACTACCGACTAAACTCTTACCTTCTTCACCAAAGCTGAAGATATCCGCATTCTTGAGATCCACTTTTAATGCACGACCACTTAATTCAGAAGTCGGGTCATTTTCAAAGTTGATGAACATCGCCAACTGGCTAATCTCACATGGGCTAGCCAGGGCCTGCATACTTGGGCGACGCTTACGTAAAGAGAAGGTATTACGCAGATCACTCACCATTTGATAGAACTTATCGATATCAATATGGGCATCACGCACCACAGAGTGCAGACGTGTCGACTCAGTAATCAAGCCATTAAAGAATGACCAAGCAACCAACTTACTCAAGTACTCATGGTGTTCCAGAGAAGGCTGACCAAGAATACGATGCGCTACCAGTGGCTGTTTATACAAGTACCAACCGGCTTTATTCGACTGACCCTGACGAACTTCGATGAAGCTCAAGTCGGGTTCATGCAGATCAGGAGAGATTTGTGGGTTCAGTAGCGTCACTTTACCAGGCAAGACCTCAAATGCAGCGTAAAGTTTACGTGCCAAGATACTGATATCTTGTGGGCTGATGGCTGAAGTGATGTCATTACGACGCGCAAATTGAATCAGGTTGCGGTAGCTCAGCATCAAGGCATCAAGCAGTGCATGGTGCACCACTTTAACCTGTTCAACCTTCCAGTTACGGCGGTTATCGAGCTCAGCAATGATTTCCTGTCCCCAATTCCAAGACTTAGTCATCTCGGTTAGGGCTTCACGACGCCATGCAACAGAACCAATGCCAGCTTCGCGTGACAACTTCTCGTGAGTCTTTAAGTAGAAACAACGTCTTACCAAATCCAATCGAGTGTGGTCATTGATACGCTCTAGGTAGCGCGTCACCTTCTCTAGCATCAGATAGTAGCTATCCATACCATACAGATCAGGTGCATCCGCAAAGAAACGGCGCTTGGTATCAATACTCAACAATTGAGTATTTGGGTATTCCCATGAATAAGCTTCTAACAAGATCGCCTTTAACACCGATTTATACGGTGAGTCGATACTCTTGTAGAGCTGCCACAGGTTAGAACCAAAGTACTCTTCAGCGGGAATACGATTCAGCTTACCGAAATCGATCCACTGTGAGCAGTCAAGATAGCCATCCTGACATAAGCCTTGAACATACTCGTCGTAACACTCTTCCATTTCTGGAGGAATGATTTGCCACAACAAGCGCTGGCCAGCCAAACGAACCGCAGAACGATAGAACTCATCAAGCAATAACAAGTGCTGCGAAGAGCCACAGTTATCACCGGTCATCTCTTCTGAATGGTTCGAACGAAAACGCTCTTCATCCATCAAGAAGAAGTTAGCTTCAACCCCTAAGGTTTCAGCCCAATCGGTAATCAGCAGACATTTGTTGGTTAGGCTGTCGCGAGATGCGCCATCCATATCTGGAGACACACATACCCAGATATCAAGATCACTTGAAGTGCTTTGACCAATAGAAGAAGTACTACCCATGGTGTACAAGCCAAGGATGGCAGGTTCAGCAGCCTCGGTAAGTTTACCACCCAGCGTTAATTCGGTATCAGAGACAAATTGCTTTTGGAATTCATTAAGCGTGAAGCTACGAATTCCAAAAGGAACTTGTTGGTCGTAATAACCAGGCATCATCGGGTGATTAAAGTGAAGCAGTGCGGGAATAAGGTTGAAAACTCGCTGGCCTTGCACATTCATCAACGCCAACGCACGATCAATGCGCTGCTGATTTAGATTGTCTAATCGTTGAATCAAAGTTTGAGTGTAAGCCTGCAAGGTAAGTCCTTGGTTTGAGGTTAAGTGCAGTTCTGTCTAGTTACTGAACGAAAGCAGCAACAAAACGTGATCAATTTAACACTTTTAGCCTTAATGGTAAAGCAAAGGAACCTGTCATACTGGTCAATTCCTTGATGACAGAAAGTTAAACTCCCGGCGCCGTAGTGTCCTCTTTATTGACTATTTCTAATAATAGCCCATGTTTCAAATGAGATACCAATCACACTATTTTGGTGAACTAATGAAAATCTCTGAGCTATCAAAGTATCAAATGATCAAACAGTAAGAATTCTCGCCTCATAATGGTAGGATTAGGCTATTACAGAACCTATATCGGAACCACCATGACAAATTCAGCACCAATCCGTATCGCGACCAGAAAAAGCCCTCTTGCCCTTTGGCAGGCATACTTTGTAAGGGATGCACTGCAAGCTGCTCACCCTGGTTTAGAGGTTGAGTTGGTAACTATGGTGACCAAAGGTGACATCATCCTCGACACTCCTCTTGCTAAAGTGGGCGGTAAAGGACTGTTCGTTAAAGAACTTGAAGTAGCAATGCTAGAAGGTCGTGCTGACCTAGCCGTTCACTCAATGAAAGATGTACCTGTCGACTTTCCTGAAGGTCTAGGTCTGGTAACGATTTGTGAGCGTGAAGATCCACGTGACGCATTCGTATCAAACACTTACAACAATATTGATGAGCTACCACAAGGTGCTGTCGTTGGTACATGCAGCCTGCGTCGTCAGTGTCAATTACTTGAGTCTCGCCCCGACTTAATCATCAAGGAGCTACGCGGCAACGTGGGGACTCGTCTAGGTAAACTCGATGATGGTCAATACGATGCGATCGTGCTGGCTGCTGCTGGCCTTAAGCGTTTAGAGCTAGAAGAGCGTATTCGTAGCTTCATCGAACCAGAACAATCTCTACCAGCTGTAGGCCAAGGCGCTGTTGGTATTGAATGTCGTCTTGATGATGAACGTCTGATTAAGCTTCTTGAACCATTGAATCATAAAGATACAGCTGATCGCGTACTATGCGAACGTGCAATGAACCTAACTCTGGAAGGTGGCTGCCAGGTGCCTATCGGTAGCTACTCACTATTAGACGGCGACAATATCTGGTTGCGTGCTCTTGTCGGTGAACCAGACGGTTCTAAAATGGTTCGCGGCGAGATCTCTGGTTCACGTAAAGATGCTGAAGCGCTTGGCGTGACTCTAGCAAATCAATTGCTGGATGACGGTGCAAGAGAAATTTTAACCAAGCTCTACGCTGACCAAGAATAATCATGACAGTGTTGGTGACTCGCCCCGGTTCAGAGGGGCAATCGCTTTGCCAACAACTAGCGGATGAAGGGATTCAAGCAATCCATCATCCGCTGATTCGTATCGTTGATAATCCAAACTCTGCGGATTTAAGCACCCAGCTTAATAACAGCGATATCATCATCGCCGTCAGTCACCACGCCGTGACCGCGGCTCAAAACATCCTTTCAAAAACCTCATCCATTTGGCCTACTTCGCCGCTTTATCTTGGCGTTGGTCAAAAAACTGCGCACGTTTTAAGCAAAGTCTGTAAACAAAAAGTAAACTACCCTCAAGTTAGTGATAGTGAACATCTTCTTAAACTTACTGAACTTAATGGCGTAGAAAATAAGTCCATTTTGATACTACGTGGTAATGGTGGGCGTGAGCTCATTAGAGATTCTCTACTCAACCGAGGTGCACAAGTCTCTTATTGTGAGACCTACCGTAGAGAATATATTCCCATTAGCGACCACAATACCTATCAAACATGGATAAACAAAAAAACGTCCAAAGTTGTCATCACTAGTCAGGAACAATTGGAGTATCTCTGCTCAATTACCCCTGATGAGTATTTGACTTGGCTTTCAACAAGACACCTATTTGTCCCAAGTCAGCGCATAGTAGAACGAGCACAACAACTCGGCTTCTCGAACGTGACCAATACTCACAGTGCTACGAACCAAATATTACTGGCTGCTCTCCGGCCCTAGCTAGAACAGGAAATAAGCATGACAAGCAAAAAAAATAACGAGCATATTGAACCTGAAAAGAAACAAGACACTCAGCCAGTAGTTATTGAAAACGAAAAAGCTGACTCTACAGAGACAAAACAGCCTGAACAGAAGCTTGATCCCTCTGCGTCAAAGACCGCTAAAAATGAGCAGCCTCAAGCTGAACATAAAGAGCAAATAGAGAAAGCAGAAAAGCAAGGTAAGCGCGGTGTCAAACTAGGCGCTATTGCGATCGCTATTTCGATTATTTTCAGTGGGGGTATCGCATTTCAAATGCAGCAAAAGAGCGCTGAGTATTCAGCTCAAATCGCCGCTCTTCAAGCACAGCTTCAAAATACCCAATCTGCAGTAAATAAAGACCTACAAACCATCAAGCAAGAGACTATCCAAGAAGCGTCACACGCGGTGGAGAAAACTCAGGTCGTACAGTCTCAACAGCAGAAGAGTATTCAAAGCCTGCAGTTAGCAGTGGCTGACGTTAAAGGTCGCCGCCCGAATGACTGGTTACTTGCCGAAGCCGATTACCTTGTGAAACTAGCAGGACGTAAACTGTTCCTAGAGCATGATGCCGTTAGCGCAACCAAGTTAATGGAAAGTGCCGATCAACGTATCGCAGCACTGAACGACCCTAGCTTAGTGTCACTGCGTCAATCAATGACCAATGACATTACTAAACTTCGCACCATTCCTCTGATCGACCGTGACGGTTTAGTTCTCCGCATCACAAGTCTGCAACAGCAAGTCGATACGCTTCCGCTTGCCAATGCGATTCTTCCTGAAGCCGCAGTTGTTGAGAAAAAAGCAGTATCGCAAGATATTAATGATTGGCAGAACAACCTGATGACGTCGATGAAAGACTTCTCAGAAAACTTCATCACATTCCGCAGTCGTGATGGCGAAGTTATCCCTCTACTATCACCAGAACAGCACTTCTACCTGCGTGAAAACATCAAAGGTAAATTAGAAACCGCGATTCGCGCGGTCTACAAAGAGCAAGGTGAACTCTATAGTGCAGCTCTTAATACCGCTAGCGAGTGGTCGAAAGCGTACCTAAACCAAGATAACAACTCAGTGATTGAATTTGAGAAAGCGATTAAACAGTTAAGTGAACAGAACATCTCTGTGAAATACCCTGTAAAGCTTGAATCTCAAAATGAGTTGTCAGATGTGATACGTGATCGTCTACGTCGTGAAGTCACCGTTATGACCACGGAGGAAAAATAATGATTCGTTGGATTTTTCTTTTTCTCGTTCTAGGTGCTGGGTTAATTGTTGGTACTCAGTTCTCAGGTCAACAAGGCTACGTTCTGATCTCAATTGCGAATAAGACCATTGAGATGAGCGTGACAACACTGGTTATCTTCGTTATTGCTCTTCTAGCGGCTCTATTCGGCTTAGAGTACCTATTTAAAAAGCTTATGCACGCAAGCTCAACAACTTGGAATTGGTTCAGTGTTCGTAAGCTGAAACGCTCTCGTCGTTATACCAATGAGGGCATCATCAAACTTCTTGAAGGTGACTGGAAAGGCGCAGAGAAAAAGGTAACGCGTTGGGCTAACCATCACGACATGCCTCTACTTTGTTATTTAGTCGCTTCTCAAGCGGCTCACGAACAGGGTAATACGAAAGAGCGTGATAAGTACATCGAGCTTGCTAGCCAGCAGGACGACTCTCTACTGGCTGTTGAGCTAACTAAAGCAAAACAACAGATCAGTGAGTCGAACTACGAAGCCGCATTCGATACACTTTCGACCTTAAAAGGTACATACCCTAATAACACCGCTGTACTTGGCCTATTAAAAGCCACCTACATGCAGCTTAAACTCTGGCAGCCATTACTAGAGTTAACGCCTAAGCTAGCTAAAAACAAGCTTCTTACGGCTGATGAGCAAGTTGAGTTAGAACAAAAAGCACAATGCGGCTTGCTTCACGATGTGGCACAGCAGCAAGGTAGCGAAGGTTTAATCAGCCATTGGAACAAGCTTTCAAGAAAGCAGAAACAAAGCTCTCACCTTGTTTCCTGCTTTGTGAAGCAACTGATCGCTCGTAAAGCTGACTCAGAAGCCTTCACTGTGATCAAAGAGAACATTGCGAAGAGTGGTTCAAATGAGCTCTACATGTTGCTTCCAGAGCTTAACCTTGCCGATCACCACCCAGTCGTTGTGATGCTAGAGCGCGCCATCAGTAAAGATGGTGGCAATGCCGAAGCACACAGCGCATTGGCTCAGTTCTACCTAAGAGAACAGAAGTGGTCAGAAGCACAAACCCACTTCGAGAAAGCACTAGCACTTCGCTCAAACGTATCAGATTACGGATACTTATCTGATGCACTAGAAAAGCAAAACTTAACGAAGGCTGCTCACGAAGTTTCTCGCAAGGCACTCGCTCTCGTTCAACCAGCTTAAACTGTTACAACTATCATGAAGCCGATGCCAAGCATCGGCTTTTTTGTATCTACTGTTTACCTTGGATAACTTCCTCAGTACCAATAAGAAAACACTAGAGATGGTAGTAAAGGTCTTCCATCCAGATCCCTTCTCCACACCCAGCTTATTGCTGACCGAAGCACCGTCCATTTTTAATAAGGCCTGCCTAGCTCGGAACAATCCATAAGTCACACATCTTGATCATTGGATTTCAAATGCTATTAATGCTTTATAAGTACTGATTTTAAGTCATGAGGTTAAATCCTCATGAAATCACCCGCAAGGTTTCCTAAAAAACACTGAGGGATACTTTAGAGCTATCCGTATGTAGTTTTAGCCAATTATAAAACAAGCTGTTTAGAATCCATTTGAGCTGACTGACAATCTTTATATAGATTTTTGAAGGAATAATGATCAGATAACTTGGTTGGATTTGTACCGAGAGAAAGTAAAGACGTTTCGCAGTAGTTGTCATTTGATAGAGATTAGCTCTAGATTACAGTGGGCTTAGCAACTGGAATCATTAGATGAAAATTACATTTAAGTAATGTACCTCTAAGTATTGGATCTCGTAAATCTGGCCTACCTCCGTAACCAACCTATTGGTTTAAGATTGAAGAAGTGAATGTATAGCAGCGGAGTTTCAGACTCTAGACGAAATCAATTCTGAGACACAGCAAAACTCCGAAGTTTAAAGCGCGGCTTAATCATCACTCAACAGAAGTAATTAAGAAGCCACCGCTACTTAGAAAACCCCTGCTAACTTATTGATTAAAAATAATTTGTCATGTTAGAGCCCATAAGCGCGAAGCCCGGCTATTGCTAACACAGCTTTCTAATCAATCGTCGATTCAACGATTACTAACCAAAACAACCTTTTACGGAAATCAAAACAACCTTTTACGGAAATCAAAACCAAGAGTTAAAACTCATAACCCAGAAACGACGAAAGCCTAGTCGTCAGACTAGGCTTTCTAATAAGTAACGGAATGGACGGGATTGTGGGCTTCTGGCAAACCCTTTGTGGAACTCATTCGGCCGAAGGGCAAAACACTTTTCTTTAAATGTAAAAAAGCCCTGCTATTTCTAGCAGGGCTTTTCTAATAAGTGGCGGAGTGGACGGGACTCGAACCCGCGACCCCCGGCGTGACAGGCCGGTATTCTAACCAACTGAACTACCACTCCGCAGTGGTCAACTCACTAAGTGAGCGTCCATATCTCCAGGTTGGTCAACCTAAAGATTTAATTTAAAGCCTGGCGATGTCCTACTCTCACATGGGGAAGCCCCACACTACCATCGGCGCTATTGTGTTTCACTTCTGAGTTCGGCATGGAATCAGGTGGGTCCACAATGCTATGGTCGCCAAGCAAATTTTGCTTTTACTTTCAGTTTTTAAAAAACTGAAGGCAAATAATCTGGAAAGCTGTTTTTGTTCTCTTCAAACTCATTCAAGCGTTTGGTATTTCTTTGAGTCCACAAAACCCCTTGGGTGTTGTATGGTTAAGCCTCACGGGCAATTAGTACAGGTTAGCTCAATGCCTCGCAGCACTTACACACCCTGCCTATCAACGTCGTAGTCTACGACAACCCTTTAGGACGCTTAAAGCGCCAGGGAAAACTCATCTCAAGGCTCGCTTCCCGCTTAGATGCTTTCAGCGGTTATCGATTCCGAACTTAGCTACCGGGCAATGCCATTGGCATGACAACCCGAACACCAGAGGTTCGTCCACTCCGGTCCTCTCGTACTAGGAGCAGCCCCTTTCAATTTTCCAACGCCCACGGCAGATAGGGACCGAACTGTCTCACGACGTTCTAAACCCAGCTCGCGTACCACTTTAAATGGCGAACAGCCATACCCTTGGGACCGACTTCAGCCCCAGGATGTGATGAGCCGACATCGAGGTGCCAAACACCGCCGTCGATATGAACTCTTGGGCGGTATCAGCCTGTTATCCCCGGAGTACCTTTTATCCGTTGAGCGATGGCCCTTCCATTCAGAACCACCGGATCACTATGACCTGCTTTCGCACCTGCTCGAATTGTCATTCTCGCAGTCAAGCGGGCTTATGCCATTGCACTAACCACACGATGTCCAACCGTGTTTAGCCCACCTTCGTGCTCCTCCGTTACTCTTTGGGAGGAGACCGCCCCAGTCAAACTACCCACCAGGCACTGTCCGTAATCCCGATTCAGGGACCAACGTTAGAACATCAAAACTACAAGGGTGGTATTTCAAGGACGACTCCACCACATCTAGCGACGCGGTTTCAAAGTCTCCCACCTATCCTACACATGTAGGTTCAATGTTCAGTGCCAAGCTGTAGTAAAGGTTCACGGGGTCTTTCCGTCTAGCCGCGGGTACACTGCATCTTCACAGCGATTTCAATTTCACTGAGTCTCGGGTGGAGACAGCGTGGCCATCATTACGCCATTCGTGCAGGTCGGAACTTACCCGACAAGGAATTTCGCTACCTTAGGACCGTTATAGTTACGGCCGCCGTTTACCGGGGCTTCGATCAAGAGCTTCGACCGAAGTCTAACCCCATCAATTAACCTTCCGGCACCGGGCAGGCGTCACACCGTATACGTCATCTTACGATTTTGCACAGTGCTGTGTTTTTAATAAACAGTTGCAGCCACCTGGTATCTGCGACTCTCGTCTGCTCCATCCGCAAGGGACTTCACTGATAAGAGCGTACCTTCTCCCGAAGTTACGGTACCATTTTGCCTAGTTCCTTCACCCGAGTTCTCTCAAGCGCCTTGGTATTCTCTACCCGACCACCTGTGTCGGTTTGGGGTACGATTCCTTACAATCTGAAGCTTAGAGGCTTTTCCTGGAAGCATGGCATCAATGACTTCACTACCGTAGTAGCTCGACATCGTATCTCAGCGTTAGTAGCGGTCCGGATTTACCTAAACCACCCGCCTACGTACTTGAACCTGGACAACCGTC
>NZ_PIGB01000016.1:0-81493 GCF_003050585.1 Vibrio sp. ZF 223 | reverse complement strand
CATCGTTTCCAATGGTTATCCCCCACATCAAGGCAATTTCCTAGGCATTACTCACCCGTCCGCCGCTCGACGCCCATTAACGCACCCGAAGGATTGTTAGTGTCGTTTCCGCTCGACTTGCATGTGTTAGGCCTGCCGCCAGCGTTCAATCTGAGCCATGATCAAACTCTTCAATTTAAGATTTTGTGACTCAACGAATACTGACTTCAAAACTAATATTTACCGAAGTAAACATGTAATTCTAAAGCTATTACCATTCCAACAGAATGGTAATGAATTGACTGTGCCGAATAACTACAAATAGTTAAACGTATTGGTCACTCAGTTCATTGAAATCAATTTTGATTCCGAAGAATCTGTTTTATCTAACGATAAAACGTTTTGATATTCATCAACGAGTGCCCACACAGATTGATAGGTTTAAATTGTTAAAGAGCTTTTCCTTTTTGAGCTTCGCTCAAATCGGACGGCCATTTTAGCGATTTAAGTTTTAGTGTCAACCACTATTTTCAAAACTTTTTTCAAGCGCTTAGCTTGGCTAATTTGACCTGCTGATTCGTTTTGGTTTCTTACGAAGCCTTCCCGTTTCAACGAGGTCGCATTATAGAGATTTCGATCACACTGGCAAGCCCTTTTTGAAGTTTTTCTCGTTTTTTTATTCGTTCGATTAAAAAGAGCACAAAACGCCTCAAAAGTAGGCTTTTCTCTTACATCTCTTGCAGTTTCTTAGAGAATAAAGAGACTTTTTCCCAGTTTGTGTACTCAACTTCCTTGGTTGTATCCGTTTCTCCGCCTGTCATATTCATAATGAAGCGAATCATTGTTCTATCGAACCAGTTATAACGTGGGTAATAGAGGGCACCCGCGAATACACCGATCAAAGTTGGCTGCCACGGTGACTTAAGAAGAAACTTCTTAATATAAGCGCTACCTTCAGGGGTATCTTTACCTTGGTCTTCTTTACGAGCCGTTAAGTTAACGCAGAAGAAAGCGACCTTGTTTGATTGTAACTGAGTAAGGTTGGCATCAATGAACTGATATAGCTTCTTATTAAGGTGGCCATAGCGAATAGATGCGCCAATCAATACTCTGTCGTATTGAGCAAAATCGACACTAGTAATAGTGTGCAGATCTTGAAGCTCACATTCGAACTCATTCATTTCTTCTTTTATATAGTTCAAGATTTTCTTGGTCTGCCCTTCACGGCTTGAATACAAAAATAGAGCTTTTGCCACAATGTTGTCCTTAGCTACGCCAAAACGTAGGGGTCAATAAAATTAATAAGGTGAATATCTCTAAACGACCAAACAGCATAGATACGATCAACACCCACTTAGCCTTGTCATTCACATCGCCGAAGTGCATTGCCACTTCACCTAAGCCCGGGCCAAGGTTATTCAATGTTGCGGCTACGGCAGAGAAGGCGCTCAGCTCATCCATACCGGTTGCAATAAGCGCCAACATACAAACCACAAACACCAATGCGTATGCAGAAAAGAATCCCCAAACCGCATCCACGACACGTTGTGGTAATGCAGAACCGCCAACCTTAATGGTATAGACAGCGCGCGGGTGAACAAGACGCTTCATTTCACGAGCACCTTGCAGCGTAAGGAGTAATATTCGGATGACTTTCATACCGCCACCGGTTGAACCTGCACATCCCCCTATAAAAGAAGAGAACAAAAGCAGAACAGGTAAAAATAGCGGCCACTCGGAGAAACCAGTAGTAGTGAAGCCTGCTGTCGTAGATATAGATACAGTTTGGAACAATGCTTGGTCAAAGGCATCGTAATACGAGTCATAAGAGTGATGGTTAAGCAGCAATAAGAAGCATACTAAAAACAGTAGCGCTTGAATAAAGATAAAGGCGCGGAACTCAGGATCTTTCCAATAGTATTTAGGGTGCACACCACCTGAAGCAAAAGCGGCAAAGTGAAGAGAGAAGTTACATGCTGATATAAGCAGGAACACGACGGTAATCATGTTGATCGCCGGGCTATTGAAATAACCCATACTCGCATCGTGAGTCGAGAAACCACCAATCGCAATAGTAGAGAAGCTATGGCTGATCGCATCAAAGAAACTCATCCCTGCTAGCCAGAACGCCACTGCACAAGCAATCGTTAGACTCAAATAGATGTACCACAGTGCTTTTGCCGTTTCAGCAATACGCGGAGTCATCTTACTGTCTTTTACTGGACCTGGAATTTCAGCACGGTACAGCTGCATGCCACCGATGCCCAGTACAGGAAGAATGGCTACTGCCAATACGATGATACCCATACCACCAAACCACTGCAGAAACTGGCGATAAAACAAGATCGCTTTAGGTAAATCATCAAGGCCAACGATCACCGTCGCACCTGTAGTGGTTAATGCAGAGAAAGATTCGAAGAAAGCGTCTGTTACCGAAACGCTCGGGTTATCAGCGATCAAAAACGGTAAAGCACCCGCACTGCCGATTACCGTCCAGAACAAAACAACAATCAAAAAGCCATCACGCGCTTTCAATTCATGCTTATAACGTCGGTTGGGAAACCAGCAAGTTGCTCCACAGAATAAGAGAACGAAGAAAGTCGTCACAAATGGCACACCCGCACCGTCTCGATAGATCAGTGCGACGAGCGCAGGAGCAAGCATTGATACACTAAAAAGTGCTAATAATAATCCGACGATTCGAATAATTGAGCGAAATTGCATGAGCTATTGAACGAAGCGAAATGCTTCACACTTCCTAGTTGTCTTTGACTTTCGTTACCAGTGCCTTAGCACCGCTTTTATTGATCATGGTTTGGGTAAACGAATCTACCTGCAGGAGCTCTATTTCAATAATAAGCTCAACTTGAACACCATAATCCGCTTGGACTTCAACAGCCTGATGCTGAGCCATGATGGATTGTGCTATTGGCACAAAGCCATAGTCTAACTCTAGCCGTAATTTTGTGGTTATTTTTTTCTCGATAGTTTGAAGCAGCTTGAGAGCTTGTTGCACTCCACCACCGTAAGCCTTGACTAAACCACCGGTACCAAGCTTGATTCCACCAGAATAACGAGTGACGACAGCCGTTAACTCTCCAACACCAGACCCAGACAGTTGTGCCAATATGGGCTTACCAGCAGTCCCAGAGGGTTCACCATCGTCACTAAAGCCCCATCGCATTGAATCTTCAGGTCGCCCAGCCACAAAACCCCAACAGTTATGTCGTGCTGAAGAATGCTCTTTTTTTACCTGCTCTACGAACTGTTTAGCAGTTTCTACACTTGGAGTATGAGCAAGATGCGTAATAAAGACGCTCTTTTTTATCTCTTCTTCAAACAGAGCTGACGCTGACGGTATTAAATAGGGCTGTTCATTCATATCGTTAACTTAGTAAATAAGAGCGGAGAAGTGTATCACGCGTGAATAATAAGGGTTAGAGGATCTGTGCCATCGCACAATGTTAAACAATTGTTTAAAAAATGTATTGAAATTAATCTAGCAGAGGTACAGACTAAGATAACTGGTCTTACCAGGTATTCTACAATAATAGAAAGATAACAAGATTCTCTCAAACAATCGTGGATTGTATGTCATGGAGATAGACAATGATTTACCAAGCTAACACCCTACAGGTAAAGGAATTACAAGATGGTATTGCGGAATTAAGCTTCTGTGCTCCAGCCTCTGTAAACAAACTCGACCTTGCTACTTTAGAATCACTAGACAAAGCGTTAGATGCTCTTAATGCTCACGCAGGATTACGTGGTTTAATCTTAACTTCAAACAAAGACGCGTTCATTGTAGGCGCAGACATCACAGAATTCCTTGGCTTATTTGCTAAGCCAGAAGCAGAACTTGATGAATGGTTAAGATTCGCTAATTCAATCTTCAGCAAGCTAGAAGACCTTCCTGTCCCAACTCTTTCAATGATGCGTGGCCATGCCCTTGGCGGCGGCTGTGAATGTGTACTCGCTACCGACTTCCGTATCGGTGACAAGACCACCAGCATAGGTCTACCTGAAACCAAACTTGGCATTATGCCTGGCTTTGGTGGTTGTGTACGCCTGCCTCGTGTTATCGGTGCTGACAGCGCAATGGAAATTATCACTCAAGGCAAAGCATGCCGTGCTGATGAAGCACTAAAAGTTGGCTTGTTAGATGCGATTGTAGAAACAGACCAGCTGCTAGAGTCGGCAATCAACACCGTATCTCTGGCTGCCAATGAAAAACTAGACTGGCAGTTACGCCGTAAACAGAAAACATCAGCATTGTCGCTTAGCAAACTAGAAGCGATGATGAGCTTTACCATGGCTAAGGGCTTAGTCGCTCAAAAAGCCGGACCTCATTATCCAGCGCCAATCACTTCTGTGATTGCAATTGAAGAAGCGGCACGAAGCGATCGTGATGCTGCACTCGATATCGAACGTAAGCACTTCGTCAAGCTAGCGAAATCAGAAGAAGCTAAAGCACTAGTCGGCTTATTCCTAAATGACCAATACATCAAAGGCCTAGCGAAGCAAGCGGGTAAGTCAGCAAACAAAGCAACTGAACGTGCTGCGGTACTTGGCGCAGGCATCATGGGCGGCGGTATTGCTTACCAATCAGCGTTAAAAGGCGTGCCAGTGATGATGAAAGACATCGCACAGGCGTCTCTTGACCTTGGTATGAACGAAGCTTCTAAGCTGTTGAATAAACGCTTATCACGCGGTCGCCTAGATGGATTCAAGATGGCAGGCATTCTGTCTTCTATTACTCCAAGTCTGCATTATGCAGGTGTTGAACAATCAGATGTGATTGTGGAAGCGGTTGTAGAAAATCCTAAAGTAAAAGCAGCAGTGCTGAGTGAAGTTGAAGGTCTCGTGGGTGAAGACACAGTTCTTACATCAAACACCTCAACGATTCCGATCAACCTGTTAGCGAAATCTTTGAAGCGCCCAGAAAACTTCTGTGGCATGCACTTCTTTAACCCAGTGCATCGCATGCCTTTGGTTGAGATCATCCGTGGCGAGCATACTTCAGAAGAAACCATTAATCGCGTAGTCGCTTACGCAGCGAAGATGGGCAAATCCCCTATCGTTGTTAACGACTGCCCAGGCTTCTTCGTAAACCGTGTACTTTTCCCTTACTTTGGCGGTTTCAGCATGTTGCTACGTGACGGTGCTGATTTCACTAAGATCGATAAAGTGATGGAGCGTAAGTTCGGTTGGCCAATGGGCCCAGCTTACTTGCTAGACGTTGTGGGTCTAGACACAGCACACCACGCACAAGCTGTAATGGCACAAGGTTTCCCTGAGCGTATGGGTAAAGAAGGTCGTGATGCGATCGACGCACTTTACGTTGCTGAAAAATACGGTCAGAAGAACGGCAGCGGTTTCTACACATACAGCGTAGACAAACGCGGTCGTCCTAAGAAGACCTTCTCTGAAGACATTCTTCCTATCTTGGCTGACGTATGCCAACAGCCGCAAGACTTTGATGACCAAACAATTATCCAGCGCGTGATGATTCCAATGATCAACGAAGTGGTGCTTTGTCTAGAAGAAGGCATTATCGCGACACCGCAAGAAGCGGATATGGCACTGGTTTACGGTTTAGGCTTCCCTCCATTCAGAGGCGGCGTATTCCGCTACTTAGACAGTGTGGGCATTGGTAACTTCGTTGAAATGGCGAAAGGCTACCAAGACTTAGGTGCAATGTACCAAGTTCCTCAGCTATTGCTTGATATGGCAGCGAAGGGCGAAAGCTTTTACGACAGCCAACAAGCCAGTTCTCTGTAACCCACATTTGGAAAAGGAATAGCAAAATGAAAAATGTAGTTGTTGTTGATTGCCTTCGTACCCCAATGGGACGTTCCAAAGGTGGAGCTTTCCGTCACACTCGTGCTGAAGATCTGTCGGCACATTTGATGAAAGGCATTTTAGAGCGCAACCCAGAAGTAAACCCTGTCGAAATTGAAGATATTTACTGGGGTTGTGTACAACAAACGCTAGAGCAAGGCTTCAACGTTGCACGTAACGCTGCCTTGCTTGCTGGTCTACCGATTGAGATTGGTGCGGTGACGGTCAACCGTTTATGTGGTTCATCTATGCAAGCTCTGCATGATGCAACTCGCTCTATCATGGTTGGTGATGCTGAAATCTGCCTGATCGGTGGTGTGGAGCACATGGGCCACGTACCAATGAACCACGGTGTTGATTTTCACCCTGGCATGTCGAAACACGTAGCGAAAGCTGCCGGTATGATGGGCCTAACCGCTGAGATGCTAGGTAAAATGCACGGTATTAGCCGTGAAGACCAAGATGCATTCGCAGCACGCTCACATGCTCGCGCTCAAGCAGCAACAGTTGAAGGTCGTTTCAAAAATGAAATCCTGCCAACCGAAGCTCACGCAGCAGACGGTTCACTGTTCACTCTGGATTACGATGAAGTCATTCGCCCAGAAACTACGGTTGAAGGCTTATCTCAGCTTCGCCCGGTATTTGACCCAGCAAACGGTACAGTAACAGCAGGTACTTCATCAGCACTGTCTGATGGTGCTTCTGCAATGCTTATCATGAGCGAAGAGAAAGCCAACGCACTTGGCCTTAAGATTCGTGCTCGCGTGAAGTCGATGGCTATCGCAGGCTGCGATCCTTCAATCATGGGTTACGGCCCAGTACCAGCAACCCAAAAAGCACTAAAACGTGCGGGCCTAACCATTGAAGATATGGGTGTAATTGAGCTAAACGAAGCGTTTGCCGCTCAATCTCTTCCATGTGCGAAAGACCTAGGTCTACTGGATGTGGTTGATGAGAAAGTAAACCTTAACGGCGGTGCGATTGCTCTTGGTCACCCACTAGGCTGTTCTGGTTCTCGTATCTCGACGACCCTAATCAACCTGATGGAAGCACAAGATGTGAAATACGGCTTAGCGACCATGTGTATTGGTTTAGGCCAAGGTATTGCAACGGTATTTGAACGCCCATAGCGATCACTGACGGTAATACTTGAAGGGTAATCTTTTGTGCAGCTATATTTATATAGCTGCACTTTTTATTACTCGACATCCAATAATACATAGATTCGTTCAGCGAACTTAGCGAAAGAAAATCACTACTTACATCTATGCGCAAAACGCATAGATTCAATGTTGATGTTTCATTATTTTTTCTCGGATGATTCAACTAAAGTTACTTCAGTTTCCTAATATTCCTCCACGGAGCAGATCATGTTTAAAGCACTTGTACTAAACCAAGAAGACAAAAAAACTATCGCGTCAGTTTCTCAAATTGAAGAGTCTCAATTACCAGAAGGTAACGTGAAGATTGATGTTAGCTACTCTTCTTTGAACTACAAAGATGGTTTGGCGATTACAGGTAAAGGGCGCATTGTTCGCAACTTCCCTATGGTTCCTGGTATCGACCTTTCTGGTGTGGTTTCACAATCTGATGACCCACGCTACAAAGCGGGCGACGAAGTTGTTCTAACTGGTTGGGGTGTTGGTGAAGGTCACTGGGGCGGCATGGCTGAGAAAGCAAGCCTAAACGGTGATTGGTTAGTACCAATGCCTGCAGGTCTTGACACTAAGAAAGTAATGGCGATTGGCACAGCTGGCTTCACTGCGATGCTTTGTGTGCAAGCTATCGTAGATGCAGGTATCAAACCTGAAGACGGTGAAATCCTAGTAACAGGTGCAAGTGGCGGTGTAGGCAGTGTATCTATCACTCTACTAAACCAACTGGGTTACAAAGTCGCAGCAGTTACTGGCCGTGCTTCTGTAAACGGTGAACTACTTAAATCATTAGGCGCGACACGTATTGTAGAGCGTGCTGAACTAGAAGAACCAGCGAAACCACTAGAGAAACAACTGTGGGCTGGCGCTATTGATACCGTAGGCAGCAAAGTGCTTGCGAAAGTATTGGCGCAAATTGATTACAACGGTGCAGTTGCGATGTGTGGTCTAGCAGGCGGTTTTGACTTACCAACAACGGTAATGCCATTCATTCTGCGTAACGTTCGCCTACAAGGTGTGGATTCAGTAATGTGCCCTCGTGAAAAACGTATTAAAGCGTGGGAGCAACTGGCTGAGCTACTACCAGAATCTTTCTACGCTCAAGCAACCAAAGAAGTGTCTTTAGACGGTGCTATTCAAGCTGCAGAAGACATCACTAACGGTCAAATCACTGGTCGCGTAGTCATTAAACTATAGATTCTCAATCACAAAGTTATCAAACCTTAAACGCCAGCTTTAGGCTTGGATAACCCAAAACAACAAAGGGCTGATTTGTATCAGCCCTTTTGCTTTTTTGTCATTAGGGTCGAGTAAACCCAGACTCAGTCCTAGTTAACCCAAGCCGACATCCGCAATCCGTTTTTGAATCAACTCACCACATTCCTCTTTGACCACTCTTCTCAACCATTGTTGTGAAGCAGAGGAATCGCAGCGCGAGTGCCAGATCAGTGAGTAATCAAACGGCATAAACTCGAATGGCAGCGGCTTGACGACTAAGTCATAACGCTCAGCGACCAAATAAGCCAAATCAGCAGGTACAGTGATCACCAACGGCATTCTATCAACAATCGCCAATGCGGCTTCAAGATGATAAGCACGCAACACCATTTTTCGAGGCTGTTGATTAGCTAACGCGTTGTCTAATAAAGCCTTAACACCATCACTGATCGCAATC
This sequence comes from Vibrio sp. ZF 223, assembly GCF_003050585.1. Lineage (NCBI taxonomy): Bacteria > Pseudomonadati > Pseudomonadota > Gammaproteobacteria > Vibrionales > Vibrionaceae > Vibrio > Vibrio sp. ZF 223. The sequence continues at coordinate 72,844 of NZ_PIGB01000016.1, read as the reverse complement.
ATCGCATGCGGGAGTGATACATAGTCTTCAAGGCTTAAAGGCTGGTCCGCCAATGAGTGGTTTTTAGATAACAGACACGACACACCAACCGGCCCCAAGACCTCTTGATGAAGTGGTGCAATGCTGCCACTCGGACGACAGATCGCCATATCAACGCGTTCGGTGCTGAGTTGCTTAAACAAATGTTCATGCTGCAGCGGTGCAAACTCCAAAGAGATGTTCGGCGCTTGCTCATAAATCTTCGGTAGTGCATAAGGTAAGATGGTTTGCATCGCGTAGTCAGTGGTCGCAATCAGGAAGCGCTCACTGCAGTAGTAGGGGTCAAAATCACTCGGGCTAAGTAATTGGCGGAATGATTCTAAAGGCTGATCAATGCGTTGGCTGATCTCAAGTGCTTTTTTGGTGGGGATAAGGTGCTGACCTTGTCGCGTAAACAAGGGATCGTTGAGTAACTCTCTTAAGCGCCCTAATACTCGGCTGGTTGCCGACTGACTTAAGTTAAGACGAATCGCGGCCTGGCTAACACTGCCCTCTTCAATCAATACCTTTAAAGCGACCAATAAATTCAGGTCTCTACGATAGATATCTTCTAATTCCACACCACTTACCTAGCTGTATACGATTGTCATTGATCACTAAGTTGTTTATAGCATGCTTTAGATAAAAAAAATCCCGCAATTACGCGGGGAAGCCCAAGAAAATCTGGGGATAGTGTCGGAATGTTGTCGTATCGGAATTTGCTTGTTGTATTCGGGTTAGTGCTCTCGCTCTTCGGCTATACCTTGCCAACGGCGCATCTCCACCCAAATACCAATAATCGTTGCTACTATGCCAAAAATAGGCATCAGTGAGGTCTCTGTCGATGAACGTAGTACTAACGCACAAAAAGAAATAAAACAGAGAACCGAATAAATTGTTAATCTATCTAATCCTGTCAACATCGCCACTCCTTAGCTAGTTGCCTTTGTTTCGAGTTGTTATCAACTTGTTAACTAAGTTATAGGAAATGATTCTGTTTGCCAAGCACTTATTGCATATTTTTTCTGCAGACGTATTATTCACTCGTTAGATAGATATAGAGATACAAACCATGACATTCAAACCTGAACTGGCAACCCATACTTTAGAAGCTGAAGGCCTGCGTTGCCCAGAACCAGTAATGATGGTCAGGAAGACAATTAGAAACATGCAGGATGGCGATGTGTTACTGGTAAAAGCTGACGATCCTTCGACAACTCGAGATATTCCGAGCTTTTGCCGATTCATGGATCACCAGTTGGTAGGCCAAGCAACAGAAACGTTGCCTTACCAGTATTTGATCAGAAAGGGATTGGAGGCGTAGCGCCCCACCGACTATCAAGTATCAAAAAAGCCGCTTGTACCTTATGTTCTTAAATAGAACTCAGAGTACCAGCGGCTTTTTGTTTATTCGCTTCTAGACTTGTTTTGCAGATGCTCCAGCTGATGCTGAATTTCTCGGATATCTTTGCGCATCGGAATAATATGCGCGACCCGAATCCAAGCCTCTACCGCAAGCGCAGTCATGATGATGGCACCCGCGACCATTGGTAGCCACATGTCCGTCAACACCATGCCTAATAGTGTAAGTGCAAGACCAAAGGTAAATAGATAACTTTGGCTTTGTGGAGTAATACCCATATAACGCGTCAACATAATCATGCCCTCGTGTTCTTAACTCACAAGATTAAAATATCATGACAAGTATGACAGTTATATGTCCGTTCGCTCGATAAACCCCACAATACTGTAAGAGTATGACCTACAACACATTACTCTACTAATTGAGTATGATTAGCCTCAATACCACCTATTAATAGAAAGCCGCAGCAATAGCCAAACCAACGAACAACAAGGCCGTGATCTTACGAATCAGGTCAAGCGGCATCTTGTCTGCCGACAATTTACCGATGATCACCACAGGCACATTCGCCAATAACATACCAATGGTAGTACCCAAAATCACCCACGCTAATGCATCCGCATATTGAGCCCCTAGGATAGAGGTCGCAATCTGGGTTTTATCACCGATCTCTGCAATAAAGAAAGCGATAAAACTGGCGACAAACGGGCCTCGGTTTGAGATCTGTTCATCGTCATCTAACTTATCCGGAATCAGAATCCACCCCGCCATCGCAATGAAACTGACCACCAGCACCCACTTTAAGACTTCAGGAGATAAGTAATCTGCGACCACAACCCCGAGCCATGCTGCAAGGGCATGATTGGCAATGGTGGCAAAGAAGATAGCCGCGATGATAGGTATCGGCTTGCGATATCGACTGGCTAATAAAAGAGATAGCAACTGAGTCTTATCACCGATCTCGGCTAAGGCGACAGTTGTAATTGAAATTGCTAAAACGCTCACGACATGCTCATTTGGGATGGAGATTATTATATTTAACCATAGACAAACCTCGCGCCCCATCCCGGTTCACGATGCTTGTCTAAGGTCTTGCTAAGCGCCACCAAGGTGGTGGTTGCCTCGAACGCCATGATGATTTTGCATCAATTATGTTGACGGACGAACTCATTCAATAGGATATGAATAAGTAAGCTACTCCCCAAAGACCGCGAGATTTTAATCACCCACGCTTTCAAACACAAGTGTCAAACTTATCAAAATATCCACTTGTGCCGAAAAACAAACATTAAAGGCAAAAAAATCCACTAAACGACATTTTAGACCACTAATTAAACAAGATTACCCCTACTCGCTTTACGAATATCTCGGTATACTCAGAGGTTATTTTTCTCATTCATTTAAAAGAATCGCGCGAACCTGACTATGCAAAAATACGATATCAAAACCTTCCAGGGAATGATCCTCGCGCTGCAGGATTACTGGGCTCAAAACGGTTGTACCATTGTTCAACCTCTAGATATGGAGGTAGGTGCAGGCACCTCTCACCCAATGACATGTCTACGAGCACTTGGCCCAGAGCCAATGTCTACAGCTTACGTTCAACCTTCTCGTCGTCCGACCGATGGCCGTTACGGTGAAAACCCTAACCGTCTGCAGCACTACTACCAATTCCAAGTAGCGCTAAAACCATCGCCAGACAATATCCAAGAGTTGTACCTAGGCTCCCTAGAGGTTCTTGGTGTTGACCCACTTGTTCACGACATTCGCTTCGTTGAAGATAACTGGGAAAACCCAACACTAGGCGCATGGGGCCTTGGTTGGGAAGTATGGCTAAACGGCATGGAAGTAACACAGTTTACTTACTTCCAACAGGTTGGCGGCCTTGAGTGTAAGCCTGTAACAGGTGAGATCACTTACGGTATCGAGCGTCTAGCAATGTACATCCAGGAAGTAGATTCTGTTTACGACCTAGTATGGAACGTAGCACCAGACGGTTCTAACGTGACTTACGGTGACATCTTCCACCAAAACGAAGTTGAGCAATCAACATACAACTTCGAGCACGCAGACGTAGATTTCTTATTCACTTTCTTCGATCAGTGCGAGAAAGAGTGTAAAGAGCTACTTGAGCTTGAGAAGCCACTTCCGCTTCCAGCTTACGAGCGCATTCTAAAAGCAGGTCACGCATTCAACATCCTTGATGCGCGCAAAGCTATCTCTGTAACAGAGCGTCAACGTTACATCCTTCGTATCCGCAACCTGACTAAATCAGTTGCTGAGGCGTACTACGCGTCACGTGAAGCGCTTGGCTTCCCAATGTGTAAGAAGGACAAATAATCATGGCGAAGAATTTTCTAATTGAACTGGGTACGGAAGAGCTTCCACCAACAGCACTTCGTTCTCTAGCAGAAGCCTTTGCTTCTAACTTTGAAGCAGGTCTTAAAACGGCTGAGCTTTCTCACGAAGGCATCAAGTGGTACGCAGCGCCTCGTCGTCTAGCACTTAAAGTAACTGCACTGGCTGAAGGCCAAGCGGACAAAGTGGTTGAGAAACGTGGTCCTGCTGTTTCTGTGGCATTCGATGCTGAAGGCAACGCGACCAAAGCGGCACAAGGCTGGGCTCGTGGTAACGGTATTACTGTTGAGCAAGCTGACCGCCTGAAAACAGACAAAGGCGAGTGGCTTCTTTTCAAACAAGAAGTGGCTGGCAAACCTGTTCAAGAATTGGTGATGGACATTGCTGCGAAAGCACTGGCTGGCCTACCAATCCCTAAAGCAATGCGCTGGGGTAACTCAGACATTCAATTTATCCGTCCAGTAAAAACATTGACAGTACTACTAGGTGATGAGCTTGTTGAAGGCGAAATCCTAGGCGTAGCATCTGCTCGTACTATCCGTGGCCACCGTTTCATGGGCGAACAAGAATTCACAATTGACTCTGCTGACCAATACCCTGCGATCCTAGAAGAGCGCGGTAAAGTAATGGCAGATTACGAAGCGCGTAAAGCGATCATCCTTGCTGATTCGCAAAAAGCGGCAGCTGCGGTTGGCGGTACAGCTGACCTAGAAGATGACCTTGTTGAAGAAGTAACGTCTCTGGTTGAATGGCCAGTAGTACTTACAGCGAAGTTTGAAGAAGAGTTCCTAAAAGTACCTTCTGAAGCTTTGGTTTACACCATGAAGGGTGACCAAAAGTACTTCCCTGTTTACGACGAAAACAAGAAGCTACTTCCTAACTTTATCTTCGTATCAAACATCGAGTCTAAAGAGCCTCGCCACGTTATCGAAGGTAACGAAAAAGTTGTACGTCCACGTCTTGCTGATGCTGAATTCTTCTTCAACACAGACCGTAAGCGTCCGCTTATCGACCGTCTTGCTGAGTTAGACCAAGCTATCTTCCAGAAGCAGCTTGGTACTATCAAAGACAAAACAGACCGCATCACAGAACTTGCTGGCTACATCGCTGAGCAAATCGATGCTGACGTTGAGAAATCTAAGCGCGCAGGCCTACTGGCTAAGTGTGACCTAATGACATCTATGGTATTCGAATTCACGGATACACAAGGTGTAATGGGTATGCACTACGCGACTCACGATGGTGAAGACGAGCAAGTTGCACTAGCACTTTACGAGCAGTACATGCCTCGTTTCGCTGGTGACGACCTACCAAGCACGGGTATCTCTTCAGCAGTTGCAATGGCAGACAAGCTAGACACTATCGTAGGTATCTTCGGTATTGGCCAAGCACCAAAAGGTTCTGACCCATTCGCTCTACGTCGTGCATCACTAGGTGTGCTACGTATCATCGTTGAAAACGGCTACAACCTAGACCTAACGGATCTGATCGGTAAAGCGAAAGAACTACTAGGCGACAAGCTTACTAACGAAAACGTAGAAGCTGACGTTATCGACTTCATGCTAGGTCGTTTCCGCGCATGGTACCAAGATGCTGGTTTCAGCGTTGATATCATCCAAGCGGTACTAGCACGTCGTCCAACTAAGCCAGCTGACTTTGACCAACGTGTTAAAGCGGTTTCTCACTTCCGTGAACTGGAAGCAGCAGAAGCACTAGCAGCAGCGAACAAGCGTGTAGGTAACATCCTTGCGAAATTCGATGGCGAGCTACCAGCTGAAATCGACCTAACGCTTCTTCAAGAAGACGCAGAGAAAGCACTGGCTGAAAACGTTGAAGTAATGACGGAAGCACTAGAACCAGCATTCGCGACAGGCAACTACCAAGAAGCCCTAAGTAAGCTTGCTGATCTACGTGAACCGGTTGATGCATTCTTCGATAACGTAATGGTTATGGCTGATGACGAAGCGCTTAAGAAGAACCGTCTAACGCTACTGAACAACCTACGTAACCTGTTCCTACAGATTGCTGACATCTCTCTACTGCAAAAATAAGCACGAGTGAGACAGTTGCTCTCAGTCATACTCTGAGCAACCAAAGGTAAATACCCAAAGGGAAGCGAAAGCTTCCCTTTTTGTTTTTGTGAACCAAGCATTTGTTTGTAGAGGTGTTATTGATTATCTGAATGAATCAGCGCTCAGACTGTAGAGGGCATTGTTTGCTATAACTGACCTGTTTATTCAGGGGAAGGGAACAATGAAAAAAACAGTACTCGCGCTTTCAATACTCGCACTTAGCGCATGCAGCCAAACCAGTGATGACAGCTTATTGCTGACGATCGATAACAACACTGTCGTATTTGAATCGACAGGAAAAGGCACTGTTATCGCTGAACAGGAACTCGCTAAAGGTAGCTATACCTTCTCTATCAGCGATACTCAAAATACCTGTGGCACTAACTATGCGCTGGCCGAAGAGAGTCGTATCAAGTTCAATAAACCCCTTCGCCTAGACGACTGCACCGATAAATCTGAAATCGCTATTAAAGTCTTTCGCGCTAACACCTATCAATTTACGCTCAACCCACAGACCAATGAACTCACGGTTCAGGTAAAGCCAAAGCAGAAGCAAGTACAAAGCTTTGCCTGTCCAGTACCCAGTGACCAACCAACCACCATAGATGTTACTCAAACCTTTGATGATGGCACCGTGGTAAGAGACGCTCTTTCAGGCAAACAAGTCACAGTGACTAATGGCAGCGTCACCATGCAACCTGCAGAAAACAGCCAAGGTGTTCTGCTGCTGGAGAGAGTAGAACCAGAAACCAAGGCTGACTTTAGTTGGGACAACGCTACGGTCTACTTCGTCATGACCGACCGTTTCCACGACGGCAACCCTGATAACGACAACAGCTATGGTCGCAGCCAAGACGGACAAGACGAAATCGGCACCTTCCACGGTGGTGACTTGGCAGGCTTAACCGAAAAACTCGATTACATAGAATCACTCGGTGCTAATGCTATCTGGATAACGTCTCCGTTAGAGCAAATTCACGGCTGGGTTGGCGGCGGTGATCGCGGTGATTTCAAACACTATGGCTACCATGGTTACTACCACCAAGATTGGACCAAGCTTGATGACAACATGGGTACCGAAGACGAGCTGAAAACCTTCATCGATACCGCGCACAGCAAAGGCATTCGTGTTGTTTGGGACGTGGTAATGAACCACACGGGATACGCGACGCTTGCCGACATGCAAGAGTTCGACTTTGGCAAACTCAACCTAACTGATGAAGAAGCCAAACAAACGCTTGGCGAAAACTGGACGGACTGGCAACCAGAAGCTGGCCAGAACTGGCACTACTTCAACAACTACATATCTTACAGCGACAAAGAAGCGTGGGAAAAGTGGTGGGGCAAAGCTTGGCTGCGCAGCGATATTGGCGCTTATGACTCTCCGGGTTACAACAACCTCACCATGTCTTTGGCACACCTGCCCGACTTTAAAACAGAATCGACAGAGACAACCGGGCTGCCTAATTTCTATCGCAACAAGTCCACCAGCGCCACGAATGAACTCCAACCCCCTCGTGAACATCTGATCACTTGGTTGTCTGACTGGGTACGTGAATATGGCGTTGATGGTTTTAGGGTCGATACCGCCAAGCACGTTGAGTTAGATGCGTGGGCAGAGCTTAAAGAGAGCACTAACCAAGCGCTTGCCGAGTGGAAGCGAAACAACCCAGACAAGGCCTTGGATGACTTACCTTTCTGGATGACTGGCGAAGTATGGGCACACAGCGTGGTCAAATCAGATTACTTCGCTAACGGATTTGATTCGATCATCAACTTTGAATTCCAGAGTGATATCGCACCTAAGGCACTTAAGTGCCTATCCGATCTCGATGCTGATTACCTCCGCTACGCAGACAAGATCAATAGTGACAGCGAGTTCAACGTGTTGAGTTACCTTTCGTCTCACGACACCTCGCTATTCTGGACACAACACGGCAGTGACTTTGCAAAACAAACCAAAGCTGCAAACGCGTTGATGCTGACTCCCGGTGCAGTGCAGATCTATTACGGTGATGAGATTGCACGAGATTTTGGCCCAACAGGCTCCGACCCAATGCAGGGCACCCGTTCAGACATGCCTTGGGATCAAATCACAGGCGAACGAGCGCAGCTGTTAGAACACTGGCAAACCCTTGGCCAATTCCGCCAACGTCACCCTGCCGTTGCCCAAGGTAAGCACATCATCCGCAACAGCAAGGGCTACTATGCGTTCGAACGACAATACCAAGATGACAAGGTGTTGGTTGTGTATACAGGTTCGAAGTAAACACGCACGGTTATCAAACGACATAAATTAAAAGGGAAGCTTCGGCTTCCCTTTTTTGATCACCAAAAGCGCGTTCAATAAGCAAGCTGTCACTCATTAGCCAAACTTTATAGAAGTTTTTTTCGTGTTAGAGCATTTGGCGCTATGCGTCGCAAAAACATTGCGGTATGTTCAAGGAATACACTGATGGCAGACATAAGGCCTGCCTTAATGACACATAACAAGCAATCACAATGAATTAGGTAAAATAAGTAATGCAGTTCTCTAAGTTTGGCGAAAAGTTTAATCGATACTCTGGAATCACTCGTTTAATGGATGATTTGAATGATGGTCTGCGCACTCCTGGCGCTATCATGCTCGGTGGTGGTAACCCAGCCGCTATCCCAGCCATGCTCGATTACTTTAACCAAGCCAGTGCCGACATGCTCGCCAGTGGAGAACTCATCGCCGCCCTCGCCAACTACGATGGCCCGCAGGGTAAAGACAGCTTCATTAAGTCATTAGCTGCAATGCTAAAAGAGACTTATGGCTGGGACATCAGCGAGAAGAACATCAGCCTAACTAACGGCAGTCAAAGCGGCTTCTTTTATCTATTCAACCTACTAGCAGGCCAACAGCCTGACGGCTCACATAAGAAGATCTTGCTGCCGATCGCACCGGAATACATCGGTTACGGTGATGCAGGCATTGATGACGACATCTTTATCTCTTACCACCCAGAGATCGAGCTGCTAGAAAACCGACAGTTCAAATACCACGTCGATTTTGAACAACTCAAGGTAGATGACTCAGTCGCGGCTATCTGTGCGTCTCGCCCCACCAATCCAACCGGTAACGTACTGACAGATGAGGAAGTACGTAAGTTGGATAAGCTCGCGCGTGAGAACAACATCCCGCTACTGATCGACAACGCTTATGGCCTACCGTTTCCAAACATCATTTTTGAAGATGTCGAACCGTTCTGGAATGAAAACACGATTCTGTGCATGAGCCTGTCTAAACTTGGTTTGCCGGGTGTGCGTTGCGGTATCGTAATTGCGAGCGAAGAAGTCACCCAAGCGCTAACCAACATGAATGGCATCATCAGCTTAGCGCCAAGCAGTGTTGGGCCTGCAATCGCCAACCACATGATTGAGAACGGTGACCTACTGCGCTTGAGCAGTGAAGTGATTAAGCCTTTCTATAAAGAGAAATCTTTACGTGCAGTAGAACTACTACAAGACGCTATCGATGACCCACGCTTCCGTATCCATAAACCTGAAGGCGCTATCTTCTTATGGTTATGGTTTGATGAGCTACCAATCACCACCATGGAACTGTACGACCGCCTTAAAGCTCGCGGCGTATTGATTGTTCCGGGCGAATACTTCTTTATCGGCCAAGAAGATGAGTGGGATCATGCTCACCAGTGCTTACGCATGAACTACGTACAAGATGATGAAGCGATGCAGAAAGGTATTGCGATCATTGCTGAAGAAGTGAAAAAGGCTTACAGCGAAAGCAAATAGAGATTCCCTACTCGGTCGTTCCTCCCTCTATGGAATGACACTGATAGGACAAACAAAAAGAGCACCTCATGAGGTGCTCTTTCACTTTTACTTCCCGATAATTTTTAGCTCTAAGGAGCTAACAGTAATTAACCTTCTAGTAGGCTATTACCGTTGATAGCAATCTTACGTGGTTGCATCGCTTCTGGGATTTCGCGTTCTAGGTCGATGTGAAGAAGACCATTTTCCATGCTTGCTCCTACTACTTTTACGTAGTCAGCCAGTTGGAATTTGCGCTCGAAATCGCGCTCTGCAATACCTTGATATACGAAGGTTTTCTCTGCTTCTGCTTTACGCTCACCTTTCACAATTAGCATGTTCTCTTTCTGAGTCAAATCTAATTGGTCATCAGCAAAACCAGCAACGGCCATAGTAATACGGTAGTTGTTCTCGTCTTTTTGCTCGATGTTGTATGGAGGGTAACCGCCAGAAGAGTTCTTCGATGTGTTCGCTTCCATCATATTGAATAGACGATCAAAGCCGATTGCGTTGCGGTAAAGTGGAGTGAAATCTACAGTTCTCATAATGCTATCCTTTTAGTAAGCAATAGTCTTAGCTGCGAATTTTACTTAGATCGAACCTGTGTGTGACCCAGTAAACAGCTAAGAGATTCAATTCGCATTCCTCGGGTTTCACCTCTATTGGCAACAACGCTGGGACATGACAATGAATCAATTTTTAAGTTGTGTGCTGCTAAAGTTATCCTCTGTTGAGCGATACTTCGTCAGCGGTAATGAAGGTTCTGTTTCTTCTCTTTTGAGCAAGACAGTCATCCTCTTCATAAATAGATATATGGATTGAACAAAATAGTTTCAAGGGATTATTTTCAATAATTTTTCCAATTTAATACTTTTCAATACCTTACAGACACAAAAAAGCACCGCCAATAGGCAGTGCTTTTCATAATTTTAATCATTTAGATTTGGACTACACATCCAAATTGGCAACTTTAAGCGCATTCTCTTCGATGAAGTTACGACGCGGTTCTACTTGGTCGCCCATCAGCGTCGTAAACAACAGATCAGCACCAACAGCATCTTCAATCGTTACTTGCATCATACGGCGAGTTTCAGGATCCATCGTGGTTTCCCAAAGTTGATCAGGGTTCATCTCACCTAGACCTTTGTATCGCTGTAGGCTTAGACCACGACGAGACTCTTTCACTAACCAGTTCAGAGCATCAACGAAGCTAGAAACTTCTTGAGTACGCTCACCACGCTTAATGTAAGCGCCTTCTTCAATCAAGCCATCAAGTGCTTCAGAAAGATCCGCTAGCTTACCAAACTCTTTAGAGTTAATAAGATCGATGCTCAGTAGGTGTTCATGAGTCACACCATGAGTACGAACCACAATCTTAGGAACGCTTAAGCCTAGCTCTTCGTGTTTTTCAACTTCAAGGCTGTATTGGCTCGCACCTACTTCTTTCGCGTTTAGCTGCTCAACAAGCTGCTTACCCCAAGCTTCAACTGCCGCATCATCATGACACTGCTCAGCCGTTAGACGAGGAACGTAAATCAGTTCGTGAACCAATGCACGTGGGTAACGGCGGCTCATACGATCAACAAGCTTGATGCCTGCATTGTATTGCTGAACAAGCTTCTCTAAACCTTCACCTGCAAATGCTGGCGCTTCAGGGTTAACGTGCAGTTCTGCATTGTCTAGAGCCAAAGATACTTGATACTGGTTCATTGCATCTTCATCTTTAATATACTGCTCTTGCTTACCCTTCTTCACTTTGTAAAGTGGCGGTTGAGCAATGTAGATGTAGCCACGTTCAATCAGCTCTGGCATTTGACGGTAGAAGAACGTCAGTAGCAGAGTACGGATGTGAGAACCATCGACATCGGCATCGGTCATGATGATGATGTTGTGGTAACGCAGTTTATCTGGGTTGTATTCGTCACGGCCAATACCACAACCAAGAGCTGTGATTAGCGTTGCTACTTCTTGAGAAGACAGCATTTTATCGAAACGTGCTTTCTCTACGTTAAGAATTTTACCTTTCAGCGGTAGGATTGCTTGGTTCTTACGGTTACGCCCCTGCTTAGCTGAACCGCCAGCAGAGTCTCCTTCCACAATATATAGTTCAGACAGTGCAGGATCTTTTTCCTGACAGTCAGCAAGCTTACCTGGAAGACCCGCTAAATCTAATGCGCCTTTACGACGAGTCATTTCACGAGCTTTACGCGCTGCATCACGAGCACGTGCTGCATCAATAATTTTAGAACAAACTGTTTTCGCTTCACCTGGGTTCTCAATCAGGAACTCAGACAACTTCTCACCCATTGTAGATTCAACGGCAGACTTCACTTCTGAAGAAACCAGCTTATCTTTAGTTTGGCTTGAGAACTTAGGATCAGGCACTTTAACAGAAACAATCGCTGTCAAACCTTCACGAGCATCATCACCAGAGGTCGCAGTCTTCGCTTTCTTAGAGAAGCCTTCCTTGTCCATGAAGCTGTTCAGAGTACGCGTTAGCGCCGCACGGAAACCAGCTAAGTGAGCACCACCATCGCGTTGAGGGATGTTGTTGGTGAAACAGTAGATATTTTCTTGGTAGCCGTCATTCCACTGCATCGCAACTTCAACGGTAATACCGTCTTCACGCTCAGAGTTGAAGTGGAAGATTTTTTGGATGATTGGCGTTTTGTTGGTATTAAGGTGTTCAACAAACGCTTGGATACCGCCTTCGTATTCGAAGTGATCCATTTTGTCTTCTTCGCGCTCATCAATTAGCTTAATTGATACACCTGAGTTCAAGAATGATAGCTCACGCAGACGCTTAGCTAAAATGTCGTAATGGAACTCGATGTTAGTGAAGGTTTCTTCACTCGGCCAGAAACGAATCTCTGTACCTGTTTTATCCGTGTCACCGATAACCGCTAGTGGCGCTTGAGGCTCACCGTGGCTGTAGGTTTGAGTGTGGATTTTGCCACCACGGTGGATAGTAAGAGTAACTTGCTTAGAAAGTGCGTTAACTACTGAAACACCAACACCGTGCAGACCACCAGATACCTTGTACGAGTTATCATCGAACTTACCACCAGCGTGAAGAACCGTCATGATTACTTCTGCTGCTGATACGTTTTCTTCTGGGTGCAATTCTGTTGGAATACCACGGCCGTCATCGCTTACAGACACAGAACTATCTTCATGGATAGTTACAATGATGTCATTACAGTGACCAGCTAGCGCTTCATCAATAGAGTTATCTACCACCTCAAAAACCATGTGGTGCAGACCGGTACCATCATCCGTGTCGCCAATGTACATTCCAGGACGCTTACGTACCGCATCCAGACCCTTCAGTACTTTAATACTCGATGAATCGTAATTATCTGACATAGTTACTCTCTGACTAATTATCCTTGCTCTATTTTGCCATGTTCCACATGAAACATCCTGCTATTTTCGTCATGCATATCTGCAATCTGATCAGCGGTAATAGAGCTTACAAAAACTTGAGCCTGGGTCGCCTTCAAACACTCAGCAAGACGTGCTCGGCGTTGGCTATCTAATTCGGAAGCGAAGTCATCTATTAAATAGATGCACTGCTTACCTGTCATTTGAGTGAGGTGTTGCCCTTGTGCTACTCGTAGCGCGCACACCATCAACTTCAATTGACCTCGTGACAAGACATCTTCCACTGGAGTGCCGTTCACTTTTATCTTCAGATCCGCTTTGTTGGGTCCACTAAAGGTGTAACCAAGTTGCTGATCCCTTTCAAAATTCTTTTCTAATATCTCGGCGTATGGGGTGTCTTTGTCCCAGCCACGATAATAGTTAATCTTTATCTCAAACTCAGGAAGGAAGGTCGCACAGATCTCTTCGGCGACTTCTTTGAGCTGATCAACGTAGGTGGCACGCCACTGACTGATGCTTTCAGCTAAACGGGCCAGTTCTTGGTCCCAATAGCTCAGCTCTCGATAGTGGGTTGCCGTTTTCAATAAGGCGTTTCGCTGCTTATTGAGGCGCTTTACCCTGCCCCACGCATCATAAAAGCCCGACTCACTGTGGAAGACTCCCCAATCAATGAATGCTCGGCGATGCTTAGGTCCATCTGTCAGTAAATCAAACCCTTCGGGGTGAATCAACTGCAAAGGTAAGACTTGAGCTAACTGAGCCAACTTTTGCCCAGTTTGACCGCTTATTTTAACCTCTGTCGTGCCATCGCGCTGCTTATTAATGCCAATTGGCAGCTCAAATTGATCCGAGGTCATAAAACGGCCATGTACAAACAGCTCACTACACTCGTTTTGTATGATACGACCGGTAAGTGAACTCTTGAATGAGCGACCATGTCCGAGCAGATACACCGCTTCAAGGACGCTGGTTTTGCCGCTTCCGTTAGCCCCTATAAGAAAGTTAAAGCCTGATGACGGTTGAATGTCACAGGCTTCAATATTTCTAAACTGCTTAACGATTAAGCGCGATAAAGGCATAACGTCTTCATATTAATCTTCAATCACGACTCGGTAGGTCAACATGGGGCAGCTTATAAGCGAATTGGCATAACAACGTACATCGCGCTGTCATCTTGTGCGTTCTCAATAAGAGCACTCGCATTGGCGTCTGACATTGAGATACGAACCTGTTCACAACGCAGTGTGTTCAGAACATCCAATACGTAGCTTACGTTAAAGCCAATCTCTAGAGCATCACCGTCGAAGTTAACATCGAGTACTTCTTCTGCTTCTTCTTGCTCTGGGTTGTTCGCGGTAATACGCATCTCGCTATCCGCAAGATTAACGCGAACACCACGGAATTTTTCATTCGATAGAATCGCAGCACGAGAAAATGCTGAACGTAATTCATCACAGCCAGCTTCAAGTGTCTTGGTGGTATTTTGCGGCATTACGCGGCGATAATCAGGGAAACGACCATCTACTAACTTAGAAGTGAAGACATAGTTGTTCACTTCCGCACGCACGTTAGAGTTACCGATTTGTAGTGTTACTGGCTGTTCAGGTGCATCCAATAGCTTCACTAGCTCTTGCACACCTTTACGAGGAACAATGATCTGCTTCTGAGCAAAATCCGCCCCCAGTTGTGCTTGAGATACTGCCATACGGTGACCATCGGTCGCCACGCTGCGCAGGATAGAACCTTCAATCTCAAACAACATACCGTTGAGGTAGTAACGAACATCTTGGTTCGCCATTGAGAATTGCGTTTTCTCGATAAGACCGCGAAGTTCAGCTTGTGTCACTGACACTTCAACTTCACTGCTCCAGTCTTCAATATTAGGAAAATCTGCCGCAGGTAATGTTGCTAATGAGAAGCGGCTACGACCAGAGCGAACCTGAATACGGTCACCATCCAATACCACAGTGATCACTGAGTTATCTGGTAATCCACGGCAGATATCTAGGAATTTACGTGAAGGTACAGTAATGCTGCCCGCTTCGAAATCACCTTCAAGCGTTACACGGCTGATCAGTTCAACTTCTAGATCCGTCGCTGTCATCGACAACACGTTATCTTCTACTTTAATCAGTAGGTTTCCTAGAATTGGAAGCGTTGGCCTGCCACCGAGTGCGCCAGATACTTGTTGTAATGGCTTAATCAGGTGACTACGTTCAATGGTAAATTTCATATCTTGCTCTTACGGTCTAAATGGCACTGCGTAATAGTACGTGGCCAAGATTCTGCTTATTAAGGTTAAGAATACTGTGTATTAAGAAGAAAGGGTACGAATCAGGTTCGAATAATCTTCTTTAATGTCGTGGCTCTCTTCACGCAGCTGAGCAATCTTACGACAAGCATGCAGTACCGTCGTGTGGTCACGACCACCGAATGCATCGCCAATCTCAGGCAAGCTGTGGTTTGTTAGCTCTTTCGCCAGTGCCATCGCCAATTGGCGTGGACGAGCAACAGAACGAGAGCGACGCTTAGACAATAGATCAGCGACTTTGATTTTGTAGTACTCGGCTACTGTCTTTTGAATGTTATCAATAGTGACCAGTTTTTCTTGCAGTGCAAGTAGGTCACGCAGTGCTTCACGCACGAAGTCGATCGTGATCGGGCGGCCAGTGAAGTTTGCATTCGCAATAACACGGTTCAATGCGCCTTCCAGCTCACGAACGTTAGAGCGCAGGCGCTTGGCAATAAAGAACGCCACTTCATCCGCAAGGTGAATTTGGTGGTCTTCTGCTTTCTTCATCAAGATCGCAACACGCGTCTCAAGCTCTGGTGGCTCAATCGCAACCGTCAAACCCCAGCCGAAGCGAGATTTAAGACGATCCTCTACCCCGTTGATCTCTTTTGGATAACGGTCAGACGTTAGGATGATCTGTTGGTTGCCTTCAAGCAGCGCGTTAAAGGTATGGAAGAACTCTTCTTGAGAACGCTCTTTATTGGCAAAGAATTGGATGTCATCGATAAGCAATGCGTCAACACTACGGTAGTAGCGCTTAAATTCTTCGATCGCGTTGTTTTGCAGGGCCTTTACCATATCCTGAACAAAACGTTCTGAGTGCATGTAAACCACTTTCGCATTTGGCTTATTATCAACAATGGCGTTACCCACCGCATGCAACAAGTGCGTTTTACCTAAACCAGTGCCGCCGTATAGGAACAACGGGTTGTAGGCTGTTCCTGGGTTATCAGAAACCTGACGTGCCGCAGCCAAACCCAGTTGGTTCGACTTACCTTCAACAAAGTTATTGAACTTATGTTTTGGGTTCACGTTTGAGCGGTGATTCAAATCAACCGCGACAGGCTCTTCATCACGCCAAATATTATGGACAGGCTTGCGAGCTTGTAATTGCGCAGGTGCTGATGACTCAGCGGCCACATCGGCTGCAGTACGAGTCTGAGTCGGTGCTGGTGTCGCAGGCTTTGGTGCAATCACACGCTTGCTTCCCACTTCAAAATGAAGATGTGGGATATCGTTGCCGCAATATTCTTGCAGCAAACGGTTAATGCTATTTAGATACTTATCACGAACCCAATCGAGTACGAAACGGTTCGGTGCAAATAGAGTTAGAGTATTGTCATTGAGCTCCGCTTGTAACGGACGAACCCACATACTGAATTCTGTAGCTGGTAACTCTTCTTGAAGCTGTTGCAAACACTGCAACCAAAGCGAAGATGACACGGTGCCCCCACTCTATTTAAGTAATATGAAATGACTGCTAATTTTACCTGTTGATAAGTCAGATCACCAGCAATTGATCACAGATCCAGTGAATAAGATCCAAGTTATTCACAATAAATTTGTAATTAATCGATGGATCCACACATCTTGCCCCTAATTTACTCACACAATGATCCACTTATGCCCGGATCCTTGCTAGTTATCCCCAAATTGGGAATTCAATCTGGTTATGGTTAATAACATCTGGTTATTTATTCTATTGAGCATTTTCCCAGTAACATCCAACCCTATAAATATAAGGAGTTACCAAATGAATAACTGGATTAAGGCTGCAATTGCGGCTATCGCACTCTCTGCTGCTACTGTTCAAGCTGCGACTGAAGTTAAAGTCGGCATGTCTGGTCGCTACTTCCCGTTTACGTTCGTTAAGCAAGACCAGCTACAAGGTTTTGAAGTAGATTTATGGGATGAGATCGGTAAGCGTAACGATTACAAGGTTGAATACGTAACGGCAAACTTCTCTGGTCTGTTTGGTCTTCTTGAAACGGGTCGCATCGATACTATTTCAAACCAAATTACAATGACGGATGCACGTAAAGCGAAATACCTATTCGCAGACCCATACGTAGTAGACGGCGCACAAATTACCGTTCGTAAAGGTAATGACAGCATTAAAGGTATCGAAGACCTAGATGGTAAGACGGTTGCGGTAAACCTAGGCTCAAACTTTGAACAACTGCTTCGCAGCTACGACAAAGATGGCAAGATCAATGTGAAAACCTACGATACAGGTATTGAACATGATGTCGCATTGGGTCGTGCAGATGCATTCGTAATGGATCGCCTATCAGCATTAGAGCTTATCAAGAAGACTGGTCTACCATTACAACTAGCGGGTCAGCCATTCGAAACCATTGAAAACGCTTGGCCTTTCGTGGACAACGACAACGGCAAAAAACTGCAAGCAGAAGTAAATGAAGCATTAGCAGCAATGCGCGCAGATGGTACGCTAGAAAGTATCTCTCAGAAATGGTTTGGTGCGGACATTACTCAGAAGTAATTACTCACTTTCTCCATTCAAGGCCCACTGCTTTATACAGCGGTGGGCTTTTTGCTTTTGTGCACTGATTAAAAAACCTGATAGAACAGTACTTACATATAGAACAACACTTCCAATAAAAATACGAGATAGATTATGGGATTTGACTTTAATTACATGCTAGAGCTGTTGCCGATACTACTAAAGTATTTAGGCACCACGATGGAGATGGCGACTTGGGGCTTGTTCTTTGCTCTGATCCTGTCTCTGATACTGGCGAATATTCGTGTATTCAAAATCCCAGTACTCGACCAACTGAGCCAGCTTTACATTAGCTTCTTCCGAGGCACACCACTGTTGGTGCAGCTGTTTCTCCTTTATTACGGCTTACCACAAGTCTTCCCGTGGATGGTTGGATTGGATGCCTTCAGCGCCGCTGTGATTGGCTTAACCCTGCACTTTGCCGCGTATATGGCAGAAAGTATTCGTGCCGCGATTATCGGTATTGATCGCAGCCAGATGGAAGCCAGCCTTTCGGTCGGTATGACAACCAGCCAAGCGATGCGCCGAGTGATCTTACCGCAAGCAACTCGCGTGGCACTGCCATCATTGATGAACTACTTCATCGACATGATCAAGTCGACTTCACTAGCCTTCACCCTAGGTGTCGCCGAAATCATGGCTAAAGCTCAGATGGAGGCTTCTTCTAGTTTCCGCTTCTTCGAAGCTTTCTTAGCGGTAGCGCTGATTTACTGGGGCGTGGTGGTTATCCTCACTCGTATTCAAATTTGGGCCGAAGTGAAACTGAATAAGGCGTATGTACGATGATCAAATTACAAAATATCCACAAGCAGTTTGGTGACACCGAAGTTTTGAAAGGGATCGACCTAGAAATCAAGCAAGGTGAGATAATTGTCATCATAGGTTCAAGTGGGACTGGCAAATCTACTTTACTGCGTTGTGTGAACTTTCTAGAGCAAGCCGATCAAGGCACTATTTCGATTGATGATATTAATGTCGATGCTCAGAAACACACCAAAGCAGAGGTGCTGGCACTGCGTCGTAAGACCGGTTTTGTGTTCCAAAACTATGCCCTGTTCGCTCACCAAACCGCGAGACAGAATATTGCTGAAGGTTTAATTACCGTTCGTGGTTGGAAAAAGCAGCAAGCCCATGAAAAAGCGCAACAAATACTTGATGATATTGGCTTGGGAGACAAAGGTGAGAGCTACCCAGCCGCGCTCTCTGGTGGCCAGCAACAACGGGTGGGTATTGGCCGTGCAATGGCACTACAACCCGAGCTTTTACTGTTTGATGAGCCGACTTCAGCGCTCGATCCTGAGTGGGTTGGCGAAGTTCTTAACCTAATGAAAAAACTGGCAAATCAGCATCAAACCATGCTGGTGGTTACCCATGAAATGCAGTTCGCTAGAGAGGTCGCAGACCGAGTGATCTTCATGGCTGACGGCCATATTGTTGAGCAGGGATCTCCACAGGATATTTTTGGTAATCCACAGGATCCTAAATTAAAAAAATTCTTAAATAAGGTTGGGATCGACTAAGGATCCTTGTGATTTTAGTTATTCTACGTATAATCCCCCGACCGGAATTTTAGTTAACCCAATCATTGACACTTTTTGTGACAGTGATTACAATTCCGCCTCTTTGTTGAGAGGCGTCGGTTTTCCTTTCTTATATAAAGAAGAGAAAAAATGCCCACGCCGGGTTTAACAAAAACCTAAAACTACTGATCAGTAAGGTAATTACAAATGAAACGCACTTTTCAACCTACAGTTCTAAAGCGTAAGCGTACTCACGGTTTCCGTGCTCGCATGGCTACTAAGAACGGTCGCGCAACAATCAATGCACGTCGTGCAAAAGGCCGTAAGCGTCTTTCTAAGTAATCTTTGATTATTTTGAATAAGCTAGCCTTCGGTCGGGAGTTACGCTTGTTAACTCCCGAACATTATCAAAATGTCTTCAAGCAAGCTCATCGAGCTGGCTCCCCTCATTTCACCATCATTGCCCGAAATAACTCTCTTTCAAATCCTCGTCTTGGATTAGCCGTTCCGAAAAAGCAGATTAAAACCGCCGTGGGTCGTAATCGATTCAAGCGTCTTACTCGTGAAAGCTTTCGTAACACTCAACACAAACTTCCTAACAAAGATTTTGTTGTAATCGCTAAGAAGAGCGCGCAAGATTTAAGCAATGAAGAAATGTTCAAGCTACTCGACAAATTATGGCTTCGCCTGTCTCGCCCTTCGCGTGGATAGCGCTAATACCCATCTATTTTTATAGATGGTTTATTAGTCCACTCATCGGCCCACGCTGCCGATTTACTCCAACCTGCTCTTTATATGCGATAGAAGCGTTGAAAGCTCACGGTTTTGTAAAAGGGTGTTGGTTATCAGGCAAACGTCTATTAAAATGCCATCCTTTGAACGAAGGGGGCTTTGACCCCGTTCCACCAGTCCAAAAACAAGACAGAGATAAATAACGATGGATTCTCAACGTAATATCCTGTTAATCGCATTGGCTTTGGTTTCTTTCCTACTGTTCCAACAATGGAACGTAGCTCAGAATCCAGCACCACAAGCGGTTGAGCAGGCACAATCTGGCAGCACCCTACCAGCGCCATCTTATGCAGATGATCTAGACCCGGCTCCTGGTCAAGTTTCTTCTTCTGCTAAAACTATCACAGTAACAACTGATGTACTGACTCTGTCAATTGATACGGTTGGTGGTGATGTCGTTAAAGCAAACCTAAACGATTACTCTGCTGAGTTCGATTCTGAAGACACTTTTGTTCTTCTTAAAAACGAACCTGGTCACCAATTTATCGCTCAAAGCGGTCTAGTGGGTCCTCAAGGTATCGATTTAAGCAGCACAAACCGCCCAAGCTACACAGTTTCAGCAGACAGCTTCACGCTTGCTGATGGTCAGGATGAACTACGCATCCCAATGACTTACCAAGCGAACGGCCTTGATTACACAAAAACATTCGTACTTAAACGCGGAAGCTACGCGATTGACGTTGAATACGATGTAATCAACAACTCTGGCAATAACGCAACATTCGGCATGTACGCTCACCTACGTCAAAACGTTATGGATGACGGTGGTAGCCTAACAATGCCAACTTACCGTGGTGGTGCTTACTCTACGGAAGATACGCGTTACAAAAAATACAGCTTCGACGATATGCAAGATCGCAACCTGTCTCTTAACCTAGCAAACGGTCAAGGTTGGGCAGCGATGATTCAGCACTACTTTGCAAGTGCTTGGATTCCACGCGACGAAGCAGGCAGCAACCTTTACACTCGTGTCATTGGTAACCTTGGCGACATCGGTGTTCGCATGCCGAACAAAACCATTGCTACTGGCGACGAAGCAAGCTTCAAAGCAACGCTTTGGGTTGGTCCTAAACTTCAAGACCAAATGGCTGCTGTTGCACCAAACCTAGACCTAGTAGTTGACTACGGTTGGTTATGGTTCATTGCTAAACCACTTCATACTCTGCTTTCATTCATTCAAGGCATCGTTGTGAACTGGGGTCTGGCAATCATCTGTCTAACTTTCATCGTTCGTGGTGCTATGTACCCACTAACGAAAGCTCAGTACACGTCTATGGCGAAAATGCGTATGCTTCAGCCTAAGCTGACTGCAATGCGTGAGCGTATTGGCGACGACCGCCAACGCATGAGCCAAGAAATGATGGAGCTTTACAAGAAAGAGAAAGTAAACCCACTAGGTGGCTGTTTACCTATCCTTCTGCAAATGCCTATCTTCATTTCGCTATACTGGGCACTAATGGAGTCTGTTGAACTGCGTCACTCACCGTTCTTCGGTTGGATTACTGACCTTTCTGCACAAGACCCATACTACATCTTGCCACTTCTGATGGGTGCTTCAATGTTCCTAATCCAGAAGATGAGCCCGACAACTGTAACGGATCCAATGCAGCAGAAGATCATGACCTTTATGCCGGTTATGTTCACATTCTTCTTCCTGTTCTTCCCTTCAGGTCTAGTTCTATACTGGCTAGTATCGAACATTGTAACTCTGATTCAGCAAACGCTTATCTACCGCGCGCTGGAAAAGAAAGGCTTACATTCTAAGTAAGTTCGATAATAGAAAGAGATAAAGAAAGGCGACCAAAAGGTCGCCTTTTTGTTTTTAGCTGATTACAATTCAGCTAATTGATTAATCGTGAGCGCCCCTTTTTGGCTTTCACATGCTAGCAGGCACAACTATGACTACAGATACGATTGTTGCTCAAGCGACTGCACCCGGCCGTGGCGGCGTCGGTATTATTCGCGTTTCAGGCCCACAAGCAGCCCAAGTTGCGCTTGAAGTTACCGGCAAAGTACTGAAACCACGTTACGCTGAGTACACCCCTTTTAAATCTCACGATGGTTTAGAGCTAGACCAAGGTATCGCGCTTTACTTTCCTAACCCGCACTCGTTTACTGGCGAAGACGTATTAGAGCTACAAGGCCACGGTGGTCCTGTGGTAATGGATATGCTCATCAAACGCATCCTTGCGATTCCAGGGCTACGCGCAGCACGCCCAGGTGAGTTCTCGGAGCGTGCCTTCTTGAACGATAAGATGGATCTAACCCAAGCAGAAGCGATTGCCGACCTCATTGATGCCAGTTCAGAAGAAGCGGCGAAATCAGCCCTGCAATCGCTGCAAGGTGAGTTCTCAAAACGCATTAATACGCTGGTGGACTCTCTGATTCACTTACGCATCTATGTTGAAGCCGCTATCGACTTCCCAGAAGAAGAGATTGATTTCCTTGCTGACGGTAAAGTAAGTGCTGACTTACAAGCTATCATCGACAATCTCGAAGCGGTTCGCCAAGAAGCCAATCAAGGTGCCATTATGCGTGAAGGCATGAAGGTGGTGATTGCAGGTCGTCCTAATGCCGGTAAGTCGAGCTTACTGAATGCATTATCGGGTAAAGACTCCGCGATTGTGACTGATATTGCTGGTACCACCCGTGATGTACTGCGTGAACATATCCATATTGATGGTATGCCACTGCACATTATTGATACCGCAGGCCTGCGTGAAGCCTCGGATGAAGTCGAAAAAATCGGTATTGAACGCGCTTGGGAAGAAATTACTCAAGCCGATCGCGTTTTATTTATGGTCGATGGCACCACTACCGATGCAACCGACCCGAAAGATATCTGGCCCGATTTCGTTGATCGTCTGCCGAATAATATCGGAATGACCGTGATTCGTAACAAAGCCGATCAAACAGGTGAAGATCTCGGAATTTGCCATGTTAATGATCCAACTCTGATTCGACTATCAGCAAAGACTGGGCAAGGCGTTGATGCACTGCGTAATCATTTAAAAGATTGCATGGGCTTTGCGGGTGGCAATGAAGGTGGCTTCATGGCACGTCGTCGCCACTTAGATGCCCTAGAACGCGCATCTGAGCACCTAGATATTGGTCAGCAACAGTTAGAAGGCTATATGGCAGGTGAAATCTTGGCAGAGGAGCTGCGTATAACGCAGCAACACCTTAATGAGATTACGGGTGAGTTCAGCTCCGATGACCTACTCGGCCGTATCTTCACCTCTTTCTGTATTGGTAAATAACCCTTAAAGGCCGGCTCATGCTGGCCTTTTTCTTTAGTAAGGACAGCTTAATGATCCACATTATTACAGGTAGCACCTTAGGTGGTGCTGAGTACGTTGGCGATCACCTTAATGATCTTCTTGAAGAACAAGGTCATGAGATAACCCTTCATAATCAGCCTGAATACGATGATATCCCCCAACAAGGCTTTTGGTTGCTGGTGACTTCAACTCATGGTGCGGGTGAATTTCCAGATAATATTAAGCCGTTTATTGACGCATTGACCCAGCAATCTCCAGATTTAAGCCAGATTCGCTTTGCTGTCGTGGCGCTGGGTGATTCGAGTTACGATACCTTCTGTTTGGCGGGAAAATCAGTCCACAGCCAGATGAAAGAGCTCGGTGCTCAGCCTATTTCTGACTGTTTTACTATCGATGTATTGGAAACTCCGGTACCAGAAGACGCAGCAGAAGCCTGGTTTAACGATCATAGCGACCAGTTTTAACCTCTCTCTTTTCTTAAAAAGCGGCTTATGCCGCTTTTTTTGTCTCTGAACATCGCGATTGTGAATAACTTTTTTTCAAAAACATCGAAAATTAGCGATCTATTTTCAATTTCTTCTGTGGATAAGATCATACATATACGGTGATTAACCTATAGTTATCCAAATAACAAGTTTTAGGCTAATTTCCTCCTGTGAATAAGTAGCCATTTTGATCCCAGCTAATCCTCATCCTGATCAAAGTTAGATCACATCATTTGATCCAAAAAAGATCCATGATCTCGTTGATCATTTTCGACTTATCCACAGATACCCTCGATCCTAATAATAGATCTAATAAAAGATCTCCTTAAAGATCTTATCTATATTAATTAAAAACAGCTTTTTCGAAAAATCCCAAAAACGTTTTCTCAGGCTATGAAAACAGGTAGAATATCGCTCCTTTTTATCAATCTAGAAAACGTTTGAATACCTGAGGTCGGTTCATGCTTTATCACGAAAAATTTGACGTCATCGTTGTTGGTGGTGGCCATGCAGGAACGGAAGCCGCACTCGCATCTGCACGTACTGGTCAAAGTACGTTATTACTTACTCATAATATCGATACACTAGGACAAATGTCTTGTAACCCAGCCATTGGCGGGATCGGTAAGGGCCACTTGGTAAAAGAGGTCGATGCAATGGGTGGATTAATGGCGCAAGCTATTGATCATGCAGGTATTCAGTTCAGAACATTGAATGCATCAAAAGGCCCTGCGGTTCGTGCTACTCGTGCACAAGCTGACCGCGCACTTTACAAAGCCTTTGTTCGCAACGTTCTTGAAAACACGCCAAACCTGACTTTGTTCCAACAGTCGGTTGATGACTTGATCGTTGAACAGGATCAAGTGGTAGGTGTGGTTACACAAATGGGCCTTAAGTTCCGCGCAAGCGCTGTGGTTCTGACTGTGGGCACATTCCTAGGCGGCAAGATCCATATTGGTATGGAAAGTTCTTCGGGCGGCCGTGCTGGCGATCCACCATCGATCGCACTGGCTGACCGTCTTCGTGATCTTCCATTCCGAGTTGATCGCCTGAAAACAGGTACACCTCCTCGTATCGATGCGCGTAGCGTTGATTTTTCTGAGCTTGAGGTTCAGCACGGTGATAACCCGACACCTGTTTTCTCGTTCATGGGTAGCCGAGCTCAACAACCTCGTCAAATTCCATGTTACATCACGCATACCAATGAAAATACGCATGACGTGATTCGCGCCAACCTTGATCGCAGCCCGATGTACGCAGGTGTGATTGAAGGAATTGGTCCTCGTTACTGTCCTTCGATTGAAGACAAAGTAATGCGTTTTGCTGACAAGAACAGTCACCAAATTTTTATTGAGCCCGAAGGTCTAACGACTCATGAGCTATACCCGAATGGTATCTCTACCAGTCTGCCGTTTGATGTACAGGTTCAAATTGTTCGTTCGATGAAGGGTTTTGAAAATGCTCATATCGTTCGCCCTGGCTATGCGATTGAGTACGATTTCTTTGATCCTCGCGACCTTAAGCTGACTTACGAAACTAAGTTTATCAAAGGTCTATTCTTCGCGGGTCAAATCAACGGTACCACTGGCTACGAAGAAGCAGCAGCACAAGGCCTGATGGCGGGTCTGAACGCAAGTTTGTTTACTCAAGGCAAAGAAGGCTGGAGTCCGCGTCGTGACCAAGCTTACATGGGCGTGCTTATTGACGACTTATCTACCATGGGTACCAAAGAACCTTACCGCATGTTTACGTCTCGTGCGGAATACCGTTTGCTGCTTCGTGAAGACAATGCCGATATCCGCTTGACTGAAAAGTCGCGTGAACTTGGCCTAGTCGACGATGCTCGTTGGGCTCGTTTCAACGAGAAGATGGAAAACATGGAGAAAGAGCGTCAACGTCTGAAAGAGACTTGGATTAACCCAAAATCTGAAGATATTGATCAACTGAACCAAATTCTTAAAACACCAATGTCTCGTGAAGCGAGCGGTGAAGATCTTCTTCGTCGTCCTGAAATGACTTATTCACAGTTAACTGCATTGGATCGTTTTGGTCCTGCACTGGAAGATCAACAAGCATCTGAGCAAGTTGAGATCCAAGTGAAGTACGATGGTTACATTCAGCGCCAACAAGACGAAATTGAAAAATCACTGCGTCATGAAAACACCAAACTGCCTGCTGATATCGATTACAGCAAGGTAAAAGGACTTTCTAACGAAGTGGTTCTTAAATTAACGACAGCTAAGCCTGACTCAATTGGTATTGCTTCGCGAATTTCAGGTATCACACCTGCAGCAATCTCAATTCTATTGGTTTACTTGAAAAAACACGGCCTGTTGAAAAAAGGTGAGGAAGCATAATGAGCGCATTACGCGAAAAACTGGATCACCTGATTGGCCAGACTGAACTTGAAGTATCTGAAAAGCAACGTGGCCAGTTGGTTGGCTACGTTGAGTTACTGAATAAGTGGAACAAAGCTTATAACCTAACGTCAGTTCGTGACCCGCAAGAAATGATGGTGAAACATATCTTAGATAGCATCATTGTTAGCACTCACTTACAAGGTAAGCGCTTTATCGATGTTGGCACGGGGCCTGGTCTTCCTGGGATTCCGCTCTCAATCATGAATCCAGACTGCGAGTTTTACTTGCTAGACAGCTTAGGTAAGCGTATTCGTTTTATCAAACAGGTGATTCATGAGCTGGGTATCGACAACGTGGTACCGGTTCAAAGTCGCGTTGAAGAATTTCAACCAGAAGAAAAGTTTGATGCAGTGCTCAGTCGTGCATTTGCGTCAATGACAGACATGGTAGAGTGGTGTCACCATTTACCTAAAGAGCAATCCGGTGTATTTTTGGCTCTTAAGGGACAACATCCTAGAGACGAAATCGACCTGTTACCTGAATGGTGTTCAGTGACAGACATTAAAGCTTTGCAAGTGCCAGAGCTTGATGGAGAGCGTCATCTAGTTACTTTATCGCGTCAGGGATAATCAGCGAGGCCATAGTGGGTAGAATCGTAGCAATTGCCAACCAAAAGGGCGGCGTAGGAAAAACAACAACTTGCATTAATTTAGCAGCATCAATGGCGGCAACAAAACGCAAGATATTGGTTGTTGACCTCGATCCTCAAGGTAATGCCACTATGGCGAGCGGTGTCGACAAGTATCAAGTTGAAGCAACTGCTTACGATTTGTTGGTTGAAGACACCCCATTTGATGAGGTAGTTTGCCGGAGTACATCTGGCAATTATGACCTCATCGCCGCTAACGGTGATGTTACTGCGGCAGAAATCAAGCTGATGGAAGTGTTTGCTCGTGAAGTTCGTTTAAAAAATGCACTCGAATCCATTCGCAATAACTATGATTTCATCTTTATTGATTGCCCACCCTCATTAAACCTTCTTACAATCAACGCGATGGCTGCGGCCGACTCCGTATTGGTTCCTATGCAATGTGAATACTTTGCTTTGGAAGGTTTGACTGCATTGATGGATACCATCAGTAAGCTAGCGGCTGTTGTAAACGAGAACCTGAAGATCGAAGGTCTTCTGCGTACTATGTACGATCCTCGCAACCGCTTATCGAACGAAGTATCTGATCAACTCAAAAAACACTTTGGTAGCAAAGTCTACCGAACTGTGATCCCTAGAAATGTGCGTCTGGCAGAAGCCCCGAGTCACGGCAAGCCAGCAATGTACTACGACAAATATTCCGCAGGAGCTAAGGCTTACCTTGCTCTTGCTGGCGAAATGTTGCGTCGTGAAGAAGTCCCAGTATAGGTCCAACCAAAGGAATTCGCTCAATGTCTAAGCGTGGTTTAGGAAAAGGGCTAGATGCATTGCTTGCAACTAGCTCATTGGCTCGTGAAAAACAGCAAGTTGCTTCTCATAGTCAGGCGTTGTCGGCTGATGGTGAGCTTATTGAACTGGCTGTTGGTTGCTTGAAGCCTGGTGTATATCAACCGCGTAAGGATATTGCGCCTGAAGCGCTAGAAGAGCTGGCAGCATCAATTCAATCTCAAGGCATTATCCAACCGATCGTAGTTCGCCCATTGGCGCACGACCAGTTCGAGATTATTGCTGGTGAACGTCGTTGGAGAGCGGCTCGTCAAGCTGGCCTTAAACAAGTGCCATGTTTGGTCAAGAGAGTCGAAGACAAAGCCGCTATCGCGATGGCGTTGATTGAGAATATTCAGCGTGAAGATCTGAATGTTATCGAAGAAGCACAAGCGCTAGAGCGCCTACAGAACGAATTTGAGCTGACACACCAACAAGTCGCTGATGTGATCGGTAAATCGAGAGCAACGGTGAGTAACTTATTACGTCTAAATCAGCTCGAAAATGAAGTGAAAGGTTTAGTTTCCAATAAACAACTGGAAATGGGGCATGCTCGAGCACTGCTTGCGCTTGAAGGTGATACCCAGGTTGAAGCTGCAAATACTGCGGCAACCAAAAAAATGACCGTGCGTCAAACTGAGCAACTTGTCAAAAAGTGTTTAAAACCAGACGTTGAAGCTGAATCGAAGCCTGAAGACACAGAAGCTATCGAACTTTCACGAAGACTCACGGAAAAATTGCAAGCAAACGTTTCAGTTACTCGTTCTGTTAGTGGTAAGTCAAAAGTGACGATTACTCTTGATGAGCCTCACAAATTAGAGCAACTTATTGCTAAACTAGAGTACTAAATGAGATAATTGATTTAGGTCAATTATGTAATAAACAAGTAATTTCGTACAAAAGTTGTCGGTTTGTATGCAAAAATGTAAATGATTGCTGCGTTGTTATTGCAATCAATTTGGCTGAACGTATAATTTTCGCCAATTTCTCAGCACGCTTTTAAGCGAGTAGTAAAGAAGGCTTAAAAGAGGAACGAATACATGGTAGCGGCGTTAGCAAGACCAGGACGAGTGCTTGCAAAGCAAATGTTATTGATCGAGCTTAGCGCGGTTATATTAGTGGCGATAGGGTTAGGTTTAGCTGTTAATCCTGATTGGGGTTTTGCTGCATTAATCGGTGGCGGTATTTTTGTCATCGCAAATGCAGTTTTTTGTGTGTGTGCTTTCCTATTTAGTGGAGCTCGTGCAACTAAGTTAGTTGCGGCGTCGTTCTATGCAGGCGAAGCGCTAAAAATCCTTATCACAGTTTTACTATTCTCTATTGTCTACATGTATATGCAGGTGGAATTAGTTCCCCTCAAACTGACCTATTTACTGGTTCTAGGTATTAATATCTTTGCGCCAGTGCTTTTCATTAACAATAAAAAATAGGATGAGTTATGGCTGCGCCAACAGCATCCGGATACATTGAACACCACTTACAAAACCTTTCTTTAGCTAAGTTTGGTCTTGTAGAGGAG
The DNA here is from genome assembly GCF_003050585.1 of Vibrio sp. ZF 223. Lineage (NCBI taxonomy): Bacteria > Pseudomonadati > Pseudomonadota > Gammaproteobacteria > Vibrionales > Vibrionaceae > Vibrio > Vibrio sp. ZF 223. The sequence continues at coordinate 43,606 of NZ_PIGB01000016.1, read as the reverse complement.
ACAAGTTTCTGGAACGTACATATAGACAGTCTGTTTTTTTCGGTGTTGACAGGGATGTTATTCCTTTGGGTTTTTCGCTCAGTCGCTAAGAAAGCAACAGTAGGTGTACCTGGTAAGCTTCAGTGTTTTGTTGAAATGGTAGTGGAATTCGTTGGTGACAACGTTAAAGAAACTTTCCATGGCCGCAACCCTCTGATTGCCCCACTAGCACTGACTATATTCTGCTGGATTATCTTAATGAACTTGATGGACCTAGTGCCTATCGATTTCTTACCATATCCTGCAGAGCATTGGCTAGGTATCCCTTACTTGAAAGTGGTTCCTACAGCTGATGTAAATATAACAATGGCAATGGCTTTAGGTGTTTTTGCTCTGATGATCTACTACAGCATCAAAGTGAAAGGTCTAGGCGGATTTGCTAAAGAATTGGCACTGCATCCATTTAATCACCCAATCATGATTCCATTTAACTTGGTACTTGAGGTAATTTCGTTATTAGCGAAGCCACTATCTCTAGGTATGCGTTTATTTGGTAATATGTTTGCGGGTGAGGTGGTGTTTATTCTTATCGCGGCAATGCTACCGTGGTACTTACAATGGGTAGGTGCACTACCTTGGGCTATCTTCCATATCTTGGTTATTTTGATTCAAGCGTTTGTTTTCATGATGTTGACAATCGTTTACTTATCAATGGCTCATGAAGATAGTGATCACTAAAAAAAATTTTTAAGCTTTATTCTAACTATTAATGTTAATCGGAGAACGTAAATGGAAACTGTACTAAGTTTTTCAGCAATCGCTGTTGCTATTATTGTTGGTCTTTGTGCCGTAGGTACTGCAATTGGTTTTGCTATTCTTGGTGGTAAATTCCTAGAAGGCGCTGCGCGTCAACCTGAAATGGCTCCAATGCTACAAGTTAAGATGTTCATCATCGCTGGTCTACTGGATGCTGTTCCAATGATCGGTATCGTAATCGCACTACTATTCACGTTTGCTAACCCATTTGTTGGTCAACTAGCAGGCTAATTAACTCTCAATAGTTAATTAAATTTTTGTAGTTGATTCTTAACGAGGGGTAGCTGTTGTGAATATGAACGCAACTCTGTTAGGTCAAGCAATTGCTTTTTCATTGTTTGTTTGGTTCTGCATGAAATATGTATGGCCACCAATCATGCAAGCAATTGAAGAACGTCAGAAAAAAATTGCTGACGGTCTAGTAGCCGCTGAACGCGCTGCTAAAGACTTGAACCTGGCACAAGCCAACGCTTCTGAGCAAATGAAAGAAGCAAAGCGCACTGCAACTGAGGTTATTGATCAGGCAAACAAACGTAAAGCTCAAATTATTGATGAAGCACGCGAAGAAGCTCAGGCAGAACGCCAGAAAATCTTAGCGCAAGCTGAAGCAGAAATTGAAGCAGAGCGTACACGTGCCCGTGATGACCTGCGCAAACAAGTCGCAACTCTGGCTATAGCTGGTGCTGAGAAAATCCTTGAGCGTACAATCGATAAAGATGTACACGATGATCTTCTTAACAACATTACTGCAAAACTTTAAAGCAAGGGGCTGTATATGTCTGATTTGACTACAATCGCACGCCCCTATGCTAAAGCAGCGTTTGACTTTGCGGTAGATAAAGGTGAGCTAGACCAATGGGGTCAAATGCTTACTTTTGCTGCCGAAGTGGCACAAAATGATGATGTTCATAATTTATTAAGCGGTTCTATGACTGCTGAAAAATTAGCTGAAGTATTCATTGTAATTTGTGGCGAACAATTTGATGAATTCGGTCAGAACTTAATTAAAGTGATGGCAGAGAATGGCCGCTTAATGGCTTTTCCTGATGTTTGTAAAGAGTTCTTTATACTCAAAAAAGAGTATGAGAAAGAGATCGACGTTGAAGTTACTTCAGCGGTAGAACTTTCTGAAGAACAACGCGCAGAGATCAGCAGCAAATTGGAACAGCGCTTAGCGCGCAAAGTTCAGCTGAATTGCAGTATAGATGAGACTCTACTTAGTGGAGTTATTATTCGAGCCGGAGACCTAGTCATCGATAACTCAGCGCGCAGTCGTTTAGACCGCCTGAGCGATGCATTGCAGTCTTAATGGGGATTGGAGCATGCAACTTAATTCCACTGAAATTAGCGATCTAATTAAACAACGTATTGAATCTTTCGACGTTGTTAGTGAAGCTCGCAATGAAGGTACTATCGTTTCTGTAAGCGATGGCATCCTTAGCATCCACGGCCTAGCGGACGTGATGCAAGGTGAAATGATCGAACTACCGGGTGGCCGTTACGCTCTAGCACTAAACTTGAACCGTGATTCGGTTGGTGCTGTTGTAATGGGCCCGTATGCTGACCTACAGGAAGGCATGAAAGTTACAGGTACTGGTCGTATTCTAGAAGTACCAGTAGGTCCTGAAATGCTTGGTCGTGTTGTAAACACGCTAGGTGAGCCAATTGATGGTAAAGGTCCAATCGAAGCTAAATTGACTTCGCCTGTAGAAATTATCGCACCAGGTGTAATCGACCGTAAATCGGTAGATCAACCTGTTCAAACTGGTTACAAGTCTGTTGACTCAATGATCCCTATCGGTCGTGGTCAACGTGAACTAGTAATCGGTGACCGTCAGACTGGTAAAACAGCAATGGCGATCGATGCGATTATTAACCAAAAAGATTCTGGTATTTTCTCTATCTACGTAGCTATCGGCCAAAAAGCGTCGACTATTGCTAACGTAGTTCGCAAACTAGAAGAGCACGGCGCACTAGCAAACACTGTTGTTGTTGTTGCATCTGCTTCTGAATCTGCAGCGCTGCAATACCTTGCACCGTATGCTGGTTGTGCGATGGGCGAATACTTCCGTGATCGCGGTGAAGATGCACTGATTGTTTATGATGATCTATCTAAGCAAGCTGTAGCTTACCGTCAAATCTCGCTACTACTTAAGCGTCCACCAGGTCGTGAAGCGTTCCCAGGTGATGTTTTCTACCTTCACTCTCGTCTACTAGAGCGTGCTGCTCGTGTAAGCGAAGCATACGTAGAAAAATTCACTAACGGCGAAGTGACAGGCAAGACTGGTTCTTTAACTGCTCTTCCTATCATCGAAACGCAAGCTGGTGACGTATCTGCATTCGTACCAACGAACGTAATCTCGATTACTGATGGTCAGATCTTCCTACAAACTGAGCTATTCAACGCGGGCGTACGTCCAGCTGTTGACCCAGGTATCTCAGTTTCTCGTGTAGGTGGTTCGGCGCAGACTAAAATCATCAAGAAGCTATCTGGCGGTATCCGTACTGCTCTAGCTCAATACCGTGAACTTGCAGCATTTGCTCAGTTCTCTTCGGATCTTGATGAGGCGACTAAGAAGCAGCTAGACCACGGTCAAAAAGTTACAGAACTGATGAAGCAGAAGCAATACGCTCCTATGTCTGTATTTGACCAAGCTCTAGTAATCTTCGCTGCAGAGCGTGGATACCTTCAAGACGTTGAACTTTCTAAAGTTCTAGATTTTGAAGCTGCTTTACTGTCGTTTGCTCGTGGTCAATATGCCGATCTAGCAACACAGATCGACACAACGGGTGCTTTCAATAAAGAAATCGAAGCTGAGCTGAAGAAGCTTGTTGACGATTTCAAGGCAACCCAGACCTGGTAATTGGTAGGTGGTCTTAGGGCCACCTCATACCATTAACGGAGAGTAACGATGGCCGGCGCAAAAGAGATACGTAATAAAATCGGTAGTGTTAAAAGCACACAGAAGATTACGAAAGCAATGGAAATGGTAGCAGCTTCAAAAATGCGTCGTTCTCAAGACGCAATGGAAGCTACTCGTCCATATGCAGAAACAATGCGTAAAGTGATCGGTCATTTGGCTAATGGTAGCCTCGAGTATAAGCATCCTTATCTTGAGGAACGTGAAGCCAAACGTGTTGGTTACATCATCGTTTCTACAGACCGTGGTCTTTGTGGTGGTTTGAACATTAACTTGTTCAAGAAAGCCATGAACGACATGAAAGATTGGTCTGAGAAAGGTGCTGACGTTGAACTTGCAATTGTAGGTTCTAAAGCGACAGCATTTTTCAATAACAGCGGCGCGAAAGTAGCAGCTCAAGTTTCTGGTCTGGGCGATCGTCCAAGCCTTGAAGACTTGATTGGCTCTGTAAGCGTTATGCTGAAGAAATATGATGAAGGCGAATTAGATCGCCTGTTCGTAGTGTTCAACAAGTTTGAAAACACTATGGTTCAAGAACCAACGATCGATCAATTACTTCCTTTGCCTAAATCAGACAGCGAAGAAATGAAACGCAGTCATTCTTGGGACTACATTTATGAGCCCGAGCCAAAACCACTACTAGATGCACTATTGGTTCGCTATGTCGAATCTCAAGTGTACCAAGGTGTGGTTGAGAACCTTGCTTGTGAGCAAGCGGCTCGAATGATTGCAATGAAATCAGCAACAGATAACGCTGGTGACATTATTGATGACTTAGAACTTGTGTATAACAAAGCGCGTCAAGCGGCGATTACACAAGAACTTTCTGAGATCGTTTCAGGCGCAGCTGCGGTTTAAGCTTAGGTAAAACTAAATAGTTAGAGGATTAACGATGGCTACAGGTAAGATCGTACAGATCATCGGTGCGGTAGTCGACGTAGAGTTCCCACAGGGTGAAGTACCTCGTGTATACGACGCTCTGAATGTTAATGAAGTACAAGAACGTCTAGTTCTTGAAGTTCAGCAACAACTTGGCGGTGGCGTAGTTCGCGCAATCGTAATGGGTAGCTCTGATGGTTTACGTCGTGGTTTGACAGTTGAAAATACTGGCGCTCCAATCTCAGTACCAGTAGGTACTAAGACATTGGGTCGTATCATGAACGTCCTAGGTGACGCGATTGATGAGTGTGGTGAAATCGGTGCTGAAGAGCATTACGCAATTCACCGTGAAGCTCCAAGCTACGAAGAGCAGTCTAACGAGACAGCTCTTCTAGAAACTGGTGTTAAAGTAATCGACTTGATTTGTCCATTCGCTAAGGGTGGTAAAATCGGTCTATTCGGTGGTGCTGGTGTAGGTAAGACCGTTAACATGATGGAACTTATCAACAACATCGCACTTCAACACTCAGGCCTATCTGTATTTGCAGGTGTAGGTGAGCGTACTCGTGAAGGTAACGATTTCTACTTTGAGATGCAGGAAGCAGGTGTTGTAAACATCGAAAAACCTGAAGAATCAAAAGTAGCGATGGTTTACGGTCAGATGAACGAGCCACCAGGTAACCGTCTACGTGTTGCACTGACTGGTCTAACAATGGCAGAGCGCTTCCGTGACGAAGGTCGTGACGTTCTACTGTTCGTTGATAACATCTACCGTTACACACTAGCAGGTACTGAAGTATCAGCACTTCTAGGTCGTATGCCTTCTGCGGTAGGTTACCAACCTACACTAGCTGAAGAAATGGGTGTTCTACAAGAGCGTATCACGTCAACTAAATCTGGTTCTATCACGTCTGTACAGGCGGTATACGTACCAGCGGATGACTTGACTGACCCGTCTCCAGCAACAACGTTCGCTCACTTGGATGCAACGGTTGTACTTAACCGTAACATCGCATCTATGGGTCTATACCCAGCGATCGACCCGCTAGATTCTACTTCACGTCAACTGGATCCATTGGTAGTTGGACAAGAGCATTACGACATCGCTCGTGGCGTTCAGTCTACTCTTCAGCGCTATAAAGAGCTGAAAGATATCATTGCTATCCTAGGTATGGACGAGCTATCTGAAGAAGATAAGCAAGTTGTATCTCGTGCTCGTAAGATTGAGAAGTTCCTAACTCAGCCTTACCACGTAGCGGAAGTATTTACAGGTGACCCAGGCGTTTACGTACCTCTTAAAGAGACTCTACGTGGCTTCCAAGGTCTTCTATCTGGTGAATACGATGACATTCCAGAGCAAGCGTTCATGTACTGTGGTGCAATTGACGAAGCTATCGAGAATGCTAAGAAGCTATAAGGCTAACTAGGAGGCGATATGGCAGCAATAACCTTTCACCTAGACGTTGTAAGCGCAGAGAAACAAATTTTCTCAGGCCTTGTTGAGACGTTTCAGGTGACCGGTAGTGAGGGTGAGCTTGGTATTTTCCATGGTCATACTCCACTGCTGACCGCTATCAAGCCTGGTATGGTGCGTATTGTTAAGCAGCACGGCCACGAAGAAATCATTTATGTTTCTGGTGGTATGGTAGAAGTTCAGCCTGGTACAGCGACTGTACTGGCTGATACAGCTATCCGTGGTGAAGAGCTAGACGCAGCAAAGGCGGAAGAAGCTAAACGCAAGGCTGTGGAGAATATCCAAAATCAGCATGGCGACATAGACTTCGCACAAGCGGCCGGTGAACTGGCTAAAGCCATTGCTCAGTTACGAGTTATCGAACTGACAAAACAGCGTCGTTAATCTTTTTTAAGATTATAGACTCTGAGATAAAGGCGACCTAAGGGTCGCCTTTTTGCATTTTTAGATTCTCAAAAATGCTTCTTTTACGTATCACTACTGGTTAAATGGTTATTGCGATTTAATTTTTTAACTAAAAACGGTTACAATATCGGCTTAATAAAAATAACGTTGGATAGGTTTACAATGAAGTTTAGCGCAGTCATTCTCGCGGCGGGCAAAGGCACTCGCATGTATTCAAACACACCAAAGGTTCTGCACACACTTGCAGGTAAGCCAATGGTGAAGCATGTTATCGATACCTGTAATGGTTTAGGCGCTCAAAATATCAACCTGGTTTACGGCCACGGTGGTGATCAGATGAAGGCTACTCTAGCTGAAGAATCTGTAAATTGGGCACTGCAAGCTGAGCAGCTAGGTACAGGCCACGCGGTGGATCAAGCATCTGCACATTTCGCTGATGATGAAAAAGTATTGGTGCTCTACGGTGATGTTCCACTGATCTCACCTGAAACCATTGAAAACCTATTAGACGCCCAGCCAAACGGTGGCATCGCGCTACTTACGGTCGTGTTAGACAACCCAATGGGCTACGGACGTATTATTCGTCGTAATGGCCCTGTTGTGGCTATCGTTGAGCAGAAAGATGCAACCGATGAGCAGAAGCTTATCAAAGAGATCAACACCGGCGTTATGGTTGCTACTGGTGGTGATCTGAAGCGTTGGTTGTCTGGCCTAAGTAACGACAACGCACAAGGCGAATACTACCTGACTGACGTTATTGCTGCGGCTCACGATGAAGGTCGTGCAGTTGAAGCTGTACACCCAGTAAGCCCAATTGAAGTGGAAGGCGTGAACGACCGCTCTCAACTTGCTCGTCTAGAGCGCGCTTACCAAGCTGAGCAAGCAGATAAGCTATTGAAGCAAGGCGTAATGCTTCGTGACCCAAGCCGTTTTGATCTGCGTGGTGAACTGCAGTGCGGTATGGATGTTGAGATTGATACTAATGTTATCATCGAAGGCAGCGTAAGCATTGGCGACAACGTGGTTATCGGCACCGGTTGTGTCTTGAAAGACTGTGAGATCGATGACAACACCATCGTGCGTCCATACAGCGTAATTGAAGGTGCAACGGTCGGTGAAGACTGTACGGTTGGTCCTTTTACTCGTCTACGTCCTGGCGCTGACATGCGTAATAACTCGCACGTCGGTAACTTCGTAGAAGTGAAAAATACTTGTCTTGGTGAGGGTTCGAAAGCGAACCACTTAACGTATCTAGGCGATGCTGAAATTGGCCAGCGTGTAAACGTGGGTGCGGGTGCAATTACTTGTAACTACGATGGCGCGAATAAGTTTAAGACCATCATTGGCGACGACGTATTCGTTGGTTCAGATAGCCAATTAATAGCGCCTGTTACGATTGGTAATGGTGCTACCGTTGGTGCTGGCTCTACAGTAACGCGCGATGTTTCTGAAAATGAGTTAGTTATCAGCCGTGCTAAAGAACGTAAGATTGCTGATTGGAAACGTCCAACTAAGAAGTAAGTTCTAACGCCCAAAAGATATTTTTATGAAAGCCAGTAGCATCGCTACTGGCTTTTTTGTATCGGCCACACACTGCTAACAAAATAATCAATTTGGCAATTGTATTTTTTTAATAAATTGTTAGTATTCGGGCTGTGGTTCGGTATAAATGGATTGATGTACGGTGATATTGGTTGAAAAGAAATGGCAAACATTGCCGATCATTATTTTGTCTTTTTCAATGTTAATTGGTCTATATGGCTTTTATGTAACGCTGGAAAAGTTGGTTGTTGAGAATGAGCGTGATCACCTTGTCTCTTTGATGTCAGATGTCGTGTACGAGGTCCGTGAAGATAGTCGTTTATTCTCGGAAGGGGTAGATGTTGATGATTACATTGGTAATCTTACCCAAGCTAGTACACGATTAAGAATTCAGGTTATTAATCCTGATGGTGCAGTGATTGGGGATACGGACCTTTCTGATCATGCGCTTGCTGGCGTTGAAAACCACAGCGATCGACCTGAATTTCAACAAGCTCTAAAAACAGGCTTTGGCAGTGACGTGCGCTTTAGTACGGTCACTTCGGTTGATCGTATCTATTACTCCCATAAAGAATCCATGAACGGTAACAGCTTCGTTATCGTCATCTCCTCACCGATGCACCAACTTAAGCAGATGAATTTCCAATTGATGGGGATTCTGGTTGGTATGGTGTTGCTGAGTTTGAGCTTCTTGATTGGTACCTCTTACGTGAGCAATCGCCAAATTGTTCATCGAGTAGAAGAAGAACAGAAGAAGCAAGATGAACGCATTCGCCAGCGAACCCATGAAATCGAGTTGATGCACCGCCTCGCGAATATGCTTGCCGCGTGTAACAACATGGTGGAAGCTCAACAAATCGTTTCGGATATCTTGCCGCGAATTCTCGGTAACGTGAACGGCAGTGTTTCTTTGATGCGTGCATCGCGTAACCAGTTGATCACTCAGCTCGATTGGGGGGAAACTTGGCCTGGAAGTGCGAGCTTTGCTCCAGAAGAGTGTTGGTCACTGCGTAAGGGGCGTGCGCATCAATCGAATGATGATTTCCACTCTCTAACCTGTGGTCACATGCATGAGATGGAAAATAACCAAACCCTGTGTATTCCGTTGACGGCACATGGCAACACCATCGGTATCATGCACCTTTATTTCGGTGTCGGTGATATCAATATCGATCCTATTATCGAGCAATTAGCCTTCAGTGTTTCAGAGCACTTAGGGTTAGCATTGGCTAACCTGAGCTTACAAGAGAAGCTTCGCTCTCAAGCGTTGAGCGATCCGCTGACTGGCTTATTCAACCGTCGTTTCTTCGAGCAGAAATTGGAAGAGCACTCGATGAATTCGGCCACCAGCGAACAACCTCTATCGTTACTCATGCTCGATTTGGATCACTTCAAACGCTTCAATGACAACTTTGGTCATGATGCGGGTGACTTTGTGTTGAAAGAGATCAGTGCGCTACTTAAACAGAGTGTCAGTGAAGATGAGATTGCTTGTCGATTGGGTGGTGAAGAGTTAGCTGTGCTGCTTCCGCATTACACCATGCAGCAAGCGACCGAGTTTGGACAAACGTTATGTGATGCTGTGCGTTCTATGCATCTTGAACACAAAGGCCTATCGCTAGGTCAGCTTGGTGTTTCAATTGGTGTGGCGACTTATCCTAAGCCAGCATCTGATACCGAATCTTTGGTTAAGATGGCTGATAATGCTTTGTACATGGCCAAAGACATGGGTCGTAGCCGAGTGGTTAACTATGATGAATACAGCCGTCATAAAGCGCCTGCGTTAGAAGTAGTCGATGGTGAAGTTGCTGCCAAGTAAGTAGAAGTCAAATTTAGATATAAAAAAAGAGCGAGTAATCTCGCTCTTTTTGTTTTCGTTAACTTAGGAACTAGTCTTGTTTCTCGTCAGCGACCACTCGAGAGTTGTCTGGTGTCGCGAAGTGTTCAGAAAGCTCTTTGTTCGAAACAATATAGCCAACCCACAATGCACCTAAACAAATCACAACTGCAATACCCGTTGCGCTTAGTGCTTGGCTAGCCATTGCCGCGACCAATGCACTTGATAGGCCACTGATACTGATTTGCAGACTATTTTGTAGACCAGCAGCTGTTGCTGGGCTTTGCTTGGCACTTGATAGGGCACGGTTTACTACGATTGGGTAAAGTGCGCCATTTGCTACTGCAATCAAACAGAAAGGTGCAAGTAGAGGCCAGATTGACGTTAGTTCCCACTGTGATGCGATGAAGATAAGCATTGCAGCAACACTGAACAAACCAATCAGATTTCTTAGCACCACGCCATCTCCATACTTCTTCACCGCTTGCTTACCGAAGTAACCACCCGCCATGAATGCGATCGTTTGTGGGATGAAGCTCAAACCGATGTCTTTTGCTTCGTAGCCTAATTGAGCCATGATCTCTGGCATGCCCGTTAGGTAAGCGAAGAACGCTGCAGATGCCGAAGCAAACATTAAAACATTACCCATGTAAGGCTTTGATTTAATAAGCATCTTGATGTCTGTCTTAATCGATGTCTGTTTTACTTCAGGTGCTTCTTTTGGTTGAGCCATTGTGGTTGCAACTAGCAGTGCACCCATCAAGGTCAATGTGATGAAGATACTGTGCCAGCCAAAGCTATCCGCCAGTAACACACCTAACTGAGGTGCTAGTGCAGGAGATAACGCAACCAAAGGCATGATGGTTGCAAAAATTTGCTGGCTGCTACTTTGCGAGTAACGCTTGATAACCATGGCTTGCCAGATTACCGCCGGAGCACATACACCGATTGCTTGAATGAATCGTAGTGTCAGTAGGTGCCATACCTCGGTGCTGAATGCTAAGCCGAATGAAGCTGCCGTAAAGATCACAAGACCAACCGCCAGCGTATTGCGGTGACCATACTTGTCACTTGCCAGACCCCAAAGAAGCTGACCCATTGCCATACCGCCAAGGAATACGGTTAGAGATAGAGCAATCTGCTCCGGGCCGGTTGCGAAATCAACTTCCATTGCCTTAAATGCAGGAAGGTACATATCGGTCGCAATAAAGCCAAGCATTGAAAGAACAGCAAGGTAGACCAATTGAAATTTAGAAATATTCATAAGATGCCATTAAGCTAAAGGTAATGATGTTTTTATCATCAAAAAAATTGTTTGATATACAGAGGTGAAAGCCCCTGTTTATTTATGTTGACATTCTATTTTTCAGACCTGATAAAATAAAACGCTAAAATATGTGGTTATCAATCAAAAAATTTGAAGGCTTATGTTCTCTAAATCCTCTTTAGAAATGCTCGACACAGTGGCGCGCTTGGGTAGTTTTACCGCAGCTGCTGAACAGTTGCACAAAGTACCATCGGCGATCAGCTACGGTGTTAGACAGGTTGAGCAAGAACTGGATGTGCTACTTTTCAGGCGTTTACCGAGAAAGGTAGAGCTGACACCTGCAGGTGAGTTGTTCATTGAAGAGGCTCGTGCATTGCTCAGACAGATGGAAGAGGTCAGTGCCCAGACTCGACGAGCAGCGCGTGGTTGGAAGAAAACCTTGCGCCTAACGCTCGATAACGTGGTTAAGCTCGATAAGATGAAGCCGATGATTGAAGAGTTCTACCAAACCTTTGAGTTTGCAGAGCTCCAGATCAACATGGAGGTGTTCAACGGCTCTTGGGAAGCCATTGCACAGGGCAGAGCGGATATTGTTATTGGTGCTACTTCTGCGATTCCAGTTGGTGGTGACTTTGAGGTGAAAGATATGGGGCGCTTGGACTGGGCGTTTGTGATGTCGCCAAGTCACCCGTGTGTGCGAGAGCAAAACCTCAATGAAGAATTCGTGAGTCAGTTCCCTGCAATCTGTTTGGATGACACCTCTAGCGTACTGCCTAAACGCCACACCGGCCATTATGGCAACCAAAGGCGCTTGTTGTTACCTAACTGGTATAGTGCGATTGAGTGCCTTAAGAATGGTGTTGGAGTGGGCTACATGCCAAGACATATCGCTGCTCCTATTATTGAGCAGGGTTTGCTGGTGGAGAAAATCTTGCCTGAACCAAGCCCGCAGAGCCATTGTTGTTTGGTGTGGCGAAAAGACGATAACCATAAATTGATCGAATGGATGGTGAAGTACCTAGGATCGAGTGAGCAACTTCACCAAGATTGGTTGGATCATCGTAAGGCGATCTAATGATCGATTTGAAAGTGATCTTTTGGGTGCTTGGCCTGAATTGTCGCCAATAAAAAGAGCGAGTAAAAACTCGCTCTTTTTGGTTCGATAGCTTAACTCTTAAGACAAGAAGAACTTGTAAGAAGGGTTATCGGTTTCGTCTTTACACTGATAGCCAAGCTCTCGTAGGTGTGTCGAGAACTGAGCCAAATCATCATCACCAAGTTCGAAGCCACACAATACGCGACCGTAATCGGCGCCGTGGTTACGATAATTGAACAGGCTGATATTCCAGTGAGTACCTAAGGTATCAAGGAATTTAATCAATGCACCTGGATATTCTGGAAACTCGAAGCTGTACAGACGTTCTTGCAGTGGCTTCGATGGTTTGCCGCCAATCATGTAGCGAATGTGCAGTTTTGCCATCTCATCATCAGACAGATCGACAACTGGGTAGCCGCCTTCACGTAGGTCATTAATGATGTGATCGAGCTCTTCTTGACCACCTTGCAGACGTACACCAACGAAGATATTCGCTAGGCTTTCGTCGTTGTGGCGGTAGTTAAACTCCGTCACCGCTCGGCCGCCAATAATATTACAGAACTCTAGGAATGCACCTTGTCGCTCTGGAATAGTCACCGCAAGTAGACCTTCTCGTTTTTCGCCCAACTCACAACGTTCAGACACATAGCGCAAACCGTGGAAGTTGGTGTTAGCACCAGACAGTACCGTTGCCAGTTGCTTGCCTTGCAGTTGGTTCTGCTCAGCAAACTTCTTGAGACCAGCCAGAGCCAGCGCTCCCGAAGGTTCAGCAATCGCACGAGTGTCTTCAAAGATGTCTTTTACCGCAGAGCAGATCTCATCGCTAGACACGGCAATATGACCATCGATGTACTGTTGGCATAGGCGGAAGGTCTCTTCGCCAATGCGCTTAACCGCAACGCCATCTGCAAACATGCTGACCTGATCCAGTACCACTGGCTCACCGGCATCGAGAGCTGATTTCAAGCAAGATGAGTCTTCTGGTTCAACCGCGATGACTTTAATTTCTGGCATCAGCTGTTTAACCAGCACAGCAACACCAGCAGCTAAGCCACCGCCACCAACAGGCACAAAGATGTAATCCATGTGACCATTCTGCTGCAGCATCTCCATGCCCATAGTGCCTTGTCCAGCGATCACCAATGGGTGATCAAATGGAGGCACAAAGGTGTAGCCGTGTTCAGCAGAAAGGCGTTCAGCCTCTGCCTTCGCTTCATCAAAGTTGCTGCCGTGCAGAACCACGTTACCGCCAAAGCCACGTACCGCATCAACCTTGATATCAGGAGTGGTTTTTGGCATCACAATCGTGGTTTGAATACCAAGTTTAGAACCGGACAGCGCCATACCTTGAGCGTGGTTACCCGCCGATGCAGCAATCACACCAGCAGCTTTCTGTTGCTCTGAAAGGCTTGATACCATGTTGTAGGCACCACGTAGCTTGAACGAGTGGACCGGCTGACGGTCTTCTCGCTTTAGCTGAACCTGATTACCAATGCGCGCGCTTAAACGCGGCATCTCTTGCAGAGGTGTTACGATTGCCGCTTCGTAAACCGGCGCTCTCAGGATCTGACGCAGATAGTCTGCGCCAGTTTGTTTTTTGGGGCTGGAGGTGTCATCACTCATAGTTAGCCCTCAAGCTTAGACTTATCACGCACGGCGCCTTTGTCGGCACTGGTTGCCATGCTTGCGTAAGCTTTCAGTGCGAATGAAACTTCACGCTGACGGTTTTCTGGTTTCCAGCCTAGTGCGTCTTGCTTAACACGACGCGCTTCTAGCTCAGCTTCAGGCACATCAAGTGTGATTGAGCGGCTAGGGATGTCGATAGTGATGATGTCGCCAGTATTCACTAGACCAATAACACCGCCACTTGCTGCTTCTGGAGAAGCGTGACCGATAGACAGACCCGAAGTACCACCAGAGAAACGTCCGTCCGTTAGAAGCGCACAAGACTTACCTAGACCCATAGATTTTAGGTAAGTAGTTGGGTAGAGCATTTCTTGCATGCCCGGACCACCTTTAGGACCTTCGTAACGAATAACAACCACTTCGCCGGCTTTTACTTTACCCGCTAAGATACCGTCTACTGCCGTGTCTTGGCTTTCAAATACGATTGCAGGACCTTGGAATTTCAGGTTCTCCTCATCAACACCCGCGGTCTTGACGATACAACCATCAACGGCGATGTTACCTGAAAGTACCGCTAGGCCACCTTCTTGGCTGAATGCGTTCTCTTTGGTACGAATACAACCATCGACACGGTCATCATCAAGGCGATCCCAACGACAATCTTGTGAGAAGGCTTTAGTCGTACGAATGCCCGCAGGGCCTGCACGGAAGAACTTAAGCACGGCTTCGTCTTCGGTCTGCATGATGTCGTATTGAGCTAGCTGCTCTTGCATGCTTAGGCCAAGTACAGTGCGTGTTTGGTTGTTTAACAGGCCAGCACGGTCTAGTTCACCTAGGATAGCCATTACGCCACCAGCACGGTGAACGTCTTCCATGTGGTATTTAGGTGTTGAAGGAGCAACCTTACATAGGTGTGGAACACGGCGAGACATCTCGTCGATATCACCCATATCAAAGTCAATCTCACCTTCTTGAGCCGCCGCTAAAAGGTGAAGAACTGTGTTACTTGAACCACCCATTGCGATATCTAGCGCCATTGCATTATCAAAGGCTGCGCGGTTAGCGATGTTGCGTGGCAGTGCTGATTCGTCATCTTGCTCGTAGTAGCGCTTAGTTAGGTCAACGATGCGCTTACCTGCATTGATGAATAGCTCTTCACGGTCAGCGTGCGTTGCTAGCATAGAGCCGTTACCTGGTTGAGATAGGCCAAGTGCTTCAGTTAGACAGTTCATTGAGTTAGCCGTGAACATACCTGAACATGAACCACATGTTGGACATGCAGAACGCTCTACTTGCTCACTTTGCTCATCAGAAATGGTTGGATCGGCACCTTGGATCATTGCGTCAACAAGGTCTAGCTTGATGATTTGATCTGAAAGCTTAGTTTTACCTGCTTCCATAGGGCCGCCAGATACAAAGATCACTGGGATGTTTAGGCGCATTGCAGCCATCATCATTCCCGGAGTGATTTTGTCACAGTTAGAGATACACACCATTGCATCCGCACAGTGTGCATTGACCATGTATTCTACTGAGTCTGCGATAAGCTCACGTGATGGCAGTGAGTACAGCATGCCGCCGTGGCCCATTGCGATACCATCATCCACTGCGATGGTGTTGAATTCTTTAGCGATACCACCCGCTTTCTCGATTTCACCCGCAACCAATTGACCCATGTCTTTAAGGTGCACGTGGCCTGGAACGAATTGAGTGAACGAGTTTACAACCGCGATGATTGGCTTACCGAAGTCATCATCTTTAACGCCAGTTGCACGCCATAAAGCGCGCGCACCAGCCATGTTGCGTCCGTGGGTAGTCGTTGCTGAACGATAGATTGGCATTGCTTAAATCCTTATAAAATATTTGGCTGTTGCTTACTTAGTTGTTTGCGTTTGGTTTTCTGAAGCTTGGTCTGCTGGGTACACATAGTCTAACCAGCCCCACTTATCTTCAGTGGTTCCATTGAAGAGACCAAAGTAAGCCGCTTGAACTTTTTCAGTGATAGGACCGCGTTTGCCTTCACCTACTGTAATTTTGTCTACACTGCGAACCGGAACGATTTCCGCTGCTGTGCCTGTCATGAAGACTTCGTCAGCAAGGTATAGTGCTTCACGAGCAATGTTCTCTTCACGGATCTCATAACCCATGTCTTTTGCTAGTGTCATGATCGAATCACGAGTGATACCCGGTAGAATTGCGCTGGTCGCTGGTGGCGTTGATAGCACGCCATTACGTACTACAAAAATGTTTTCGCCAGCACCTTCAGAAAGGTAGCCATCAACACTCAGAGCGATACCTTCATCGTAACCATGACGGCGAGCTTCGCCACCAACCAGTAGTGAAGATAGGTAGTTACCACCGGCTTTTGCTGCGGTTGGGATCGTGTTTGGAGCTGCACGGTTCCAGCTAGAAATCATTGCATCAACGCCGTTTTCTAGCGCTTCTTCGCCTAGGTACGAACCCCAAGGGAAAGCAGCGATGATCAATTCCATCTCGGTATTTTCTGGCGGGCAGACACCTAAACCAACGTTACCTACGAAACCTAGAGGGCGGATGTACGCTGACTCTAGCTTATTTTGGCGTAGCGTTTCGCGAGTTGCTTCCATAATTTCTTCCTCAGTGTAAGGAATAGGGAAGCGGTAGATTTTTGCTGAGTCTTTTAGGCGCTTAGCATGCTCAGGGTGACGGAAGATAACCGGCCCCTTTGGTGTGTTGTAGCAACGAACACCTTCAAACACAGAAGTACCGTAGTGCATTGCGTGAGTCAGGACGTGAACGTTCGCCTCTGCCCAAGGAACCATCTCACCGTTAAACCAAATATAGTCTGCTGTTTTAGCTGTCATGTTTACGGTTCCCTATGCGTTTATCTTTTGTTGTAAGTTGTTGTTTGGCAGTTCATTACGGCTGATAGAGATAACGTCAACGGTACGCACATCCCACAGCTTCTCGATTTGATTGACCAAGAAAGAGATCGGACGGTCACTGTCTACGATGATCTCAACACTCGCCACTTTGCTTTCGTGGTTTTGAGTGCCCGCAACTTGCTTAACAATGAAGCCACGGTGGCGGATAACACGAAGAACACGCTCTAGTAGTACAGGCTTATCATCGGCTTTGATGTCTAATAGGTATCTTTTCATGTTATGTGTTCTCCAACATCTCACTGTTTGAAGCACCTGGCGGTACTAGTGGCCATACGTTTTCTTCTTCATCGATAAGAACATGAAGTAGGTAAGCGGTTTTGCTCTCTAGCATCTCTTTCAATGCTGGTTCTACTTCTTCTTTACGAGTGATGGTTTTGCCCGGGATGTCGAACGCTTTCGCGAGCATCACGAAATCAGGGTTGTCATCCAAGATAGTTTCACTGTGGCGGCCATCAAAGAACAGCGATTGCCATTGGCGAACCATGCCCAAGCGAGAGTTATTAAGCAGTACCATCTTCACTGGGATCTGACGACGCTTTAAGGTGCCAAGCTCTTGAATGTTCATCATGAACGAGCCATCACCAGAGATTAGAATCGATTGGTCATCAGGACGACCAACCGACGCACCCATAGCCGCTGGTAAACCAAAGCCCATGGTGCCTAAACCGGCAGAGGTAATGAAGTTTTGTGGATCGCGAGGCTGAATGTGCTGGGCTGCCCACATCTGGTGTTGGCCAACATCGGTCGAAACGATAGAGCTTGCTGGCATCATGTCAGATAATTGTTTTAACAGCAGTGGAGCAAAGATCAGATCGCCAGGGTGGTCGTAACGCCATTTGAATGAGCTACGAAGCCCTTCAGAGTGGTGAACCCAAGAGGAGATGTCTTGGCTTAGCTCTAGTTGAGGCATGATCTTGTTGATGTCACCGCGAATTGGCGCGTTGGCCAGACGCAGTTTGCTGAACTCTGCTGCATCGATATCGATATGGATAACCTTCGCGTGTGGCGCAAAAGTATCGAGTTTGCCTGTTACTCGGTCATCAAAACGGGCACCGACAACAATCAGTAGGTCACTCTCTTGAACTACAAGGTTAGCGGCTTTAGTGCCGTGCATACCCAGCATGCCAAGGTAGTGTGGGTCATCACGTTCGATAGTTCCCAAGCCTTTTAGTGTGCTTACGGCTGGCATTGGGTTAAGGCGTAAAAACTCACGAACCGCATCGGTTGCTTTAGCAAGTTGAACACCACCACCTACGTATAAAACAGGACGGGTTGCTTGAGATAAGAAGTACTGCGCCTGTTCAATGGCATCAGTTGTTGAAACAGGAATTGCGGGTGGAGTAAATTCAGGAAGAGAGTTAACTGGAGCTTCAGCCAGTTGAACATCTTTAGCGATATCGACGATAACCGGGCCAGGACGACCAGACTTCGCAACCACAAACGCTTCAGCGAGGGTTGGAGCAAGATCTTCAATATCAGTCACTAGGTAGCTGTGTTTAGTACATGACAGAGACATACCAATCACATCCATTTCTTGGAATGCATCGGTACCAATGTGGGAACTTGCAACCTGACCTGTGATTGCAACCATTGGGATAGAGTCCATAAAGGCATCAGCAAGGCCAGTGACTAGGTTGGTTGCACCTGGGCCAGACGTTGCCATACAAACAGCGACATCTTGTGTTGCTCGAGCCATGCCGATCGCGGCCATAGCAGCGCCTTGCTCATGGCGACATAGGATATGTTCAACCCCGCCGTCATAGAGTGCATCGTAGATTGGCATGATGGCACCACCTGGGTAACCAAATACGGTCTCAATTCCTTGTTGCTTGAGTGCGGATACGACTAGTTCTGCGCCTTTCATCGGAATTCTCCCGTATTACCTTTATTTTGGTAACTGTTTCCTTTGTCTCTGCACATCTTGTGCTCCCATTCTTCCTGTAAATCGGCAAAGCCGAAAATGCTCAAAAATATAAAAATCGAATGTTTAAATTAGAAAAAACCCCCGGACTTGTCAGTGCGGGGGTTTTTTCTAATTCGTGGTTACTTTCTTCCCACTCGCCCCCGCGCAGTCTTAATAATGACTACGATAATCAGGTTAATCAGTGCGTAAATGCGAGCGTTAAAAATCATAATATTCGAGTTTTCTCGTTTATTGTCTTCAGTAAATGTCTACATCTCTAGTGTTATCACACAAATCTGCCGCATGACAAGGAAAATGTCATTCTTTTTTCACATTAAAACACCATTCCACCAAGCTATATAACAACCTTATAGCTTTGGTGAGCAACGAATATCCAGAGCGAATACTTTTAAATCAAAGACAAAGGAAAGTTATGGGACTCGCGATAATTCATAGTCGAGCTAGTGTGGGTGTAGAGGCGCCAGAAGTGACCGTTGAGGTGCATATAAGCAACGGAATGCCTGGTTTTACGCTGGTAGGTCTACCTGAAACAACGGTCAAGGAATCTAAAGATCGAGTGAGAAGCGCGATCATCAATTCCCGCTTTGAGTTTCCATCCAAAAGAATCACGGTCAACCTTGCCCCTGCCGATTTACCCAAGGAAGGAGGTCGTTTCGACCTGCCAATCGCGCTTGGGATTTTAGTGGCATCGGATCAGCTACCGACATCAAAAATAGCTCAGCATGAATTCATCGGTGAGTTGGCGTTGTCAGGAGAGTTGCGTTCAGTAAAGGGCGTGTTGCCAGCGACGTTAGCCGCCGATAGCGTCGAACGATGCTTAGTTGTCCCACATGATAACGGTGATCAGGCAGCGTTGGTGGGCAAGGGAGCCCATAAATCAGCGCAAACCTTGTTGGAGGTTTGCGCTGACATGTGTGGACAGGCTCAGCTTGGCCTATATCGAACGGAGCATCATCAGGCTGATGTTTCAGTGCTTCGCGACCTTCAAGATATTATCGGTCAACAACAAGGCAAGCGAGCTCTGGAGATAGCAGCCGCTGGCAACCATAACTTACTGTTCCTTGGCCCTCCGGGAACCGGAAAAACCATGCTCGCTTCTCGGTTACGCGATTTGTTACCGGAGATGAGTGATGACGAGGCGATGGAAACCGCATCGGTGGCCTCGCTAACGCAGCAAGAGATCAATCAATACAATTGGAAGCAGAGGCCATTTCGTTCACCTCACCATTCGAGTTCGATGGCTGCATTAGTGGGAGGTGGGTCAGTCCCTCGCCCCGGTGAGATCTCTCTGGCGCATAATGGATTACTGTTTCTAGATGAGATGCCGGAGTTTGAACGCAAGGTGCTCGATTCACTGCGCGAACCGCTAGAGTCGGGCGAGATTATTATTTCACGCGCGGCAGGTAAGACTCGTTTCCCTGCTCGCTTTCAGTTGGTCGGCGCCTTGAATCCAAGCCCGACTGGTTATTACGAAGGCAATCAAGCACGCGCTAATCCGCAGATCATTTTGCGTTATCTTAATCGATTGTCTGGGCCATTGCTTGATCGCTTTGATATGTCGTTAGAGATCCCACTACTGCCTAAAGGGATGTTGGCTGAAGGTGGCGATCGTGGTGAAACCACCCAAGTCGTAAAACAAAGGGTCAAACAGGCTCGTCAAACCATGCTATCTAGAAACCATAAATCGAATGCACTGCTCGGTAGTCGAGAAATAGAGAAGTATTGCCCATTGCGACGTGAAGATGCGGAGTTTCTCGAGACTGCACTGCATCGATTGGGTCTGTCGATTCGTGCTTATCATCGAATCATTAAGGTAGCACGAACCATTGCCGACCTTGACGGTAACGAGCAGATCGAAAAGAAACACCTATCAGAAGCGCTTGGTTATCGAGCGATGGATAGATTATTGAAGCAACTCACGGCACAAGCTGTGTAGTCATGCCAATGGTAGTAAACAACTGGCCATTTATTTACAGTGATTGGTATACAAACAAAAAAGCCTGCTTCAGTGAGCAGGCTTTGGTTTGATAATTTATTGGCGCTGGCTGGAGTTAGAATTTGTAGTTCAAGCCAACTGAAACGATGTATTGAGACTCGTCGTAGAAGGTGATATTGGAATCGCTTGTGCCGTAACCCGCAAGAGATACGAATGACCAGTTTTCCCAATCCATGAATTGATCATATTCATAGGCGGCGAATAGATTGATGTTGTCGTCGCTGCGTTTCTTTTGGAAAGTGATGCTGCTTGCATCATAAGAGCGTTGGTTGTAACCCGCCGTTAGTGCGTATTGATGACGTCCCATACCACCAAATAAGCTGACCTCACCACCGAACTGCTCGAACGATGCCGCATCGCCGTCTGCATCACTTGATTGATAAATCAAAGACGGTACCAGCATCATAGTACGGCTAATCGGCTGGCGATATTGACCTTTCAGGTAGAAGGTATCGGCGTCGCGTTTTAGTGCTTCTTCAACGCGATCATCTTCCACATCTTTGGTGGCGTAGGCCATGTCTAGCGAGAAAGCTGCCCCCACAATGTTGCTTAGCTTCAAACGAAACGCATTGCCAGTTTCATCGGTCTTCGTGCGAGCTGATGTGGTGTTGTACGGATCAGCCCAAGTTTCACCCGACATAATGGTTGGCAGCAGTGAAGCGTCGATCACCATGCCAGACTCAAGTTGGTATTTGTAACCAACCTCTAGCACTACAGTACCTGTCGCTACGTCATCACGAGCGGTACCTGTGTAAACCTGATGGTTCAGCTTTTCACCAAAGGTGTAAGCAATGCTGCCGAGAGGTGCAACTAAAAACGAGTTCTCAGACGAAGCTTTTTGATTGGTTGAGGCGATCTTACTGTCAGCGTCGGTATTAAAATTTGAGGTCGAAGAAGTGACACCGGTGTTGATAGATATTTCACCACTGAAACCTGGCTCATCAGCAAGCTTGGCAAACGCGGGCGCAGTAGCAACGCTCAATGCCAGGAGAGTTATTTTTATGTTCATTTAAGGGCTCCTTGCCCACCGATTCTTAGGACGGGTTATTAATATCAGTAAAGTACTACGTTTTTTGGCTGATTATTTATCAATGATGATTTTTGAACTAGTAAAAAAAAGGAAGCCGAAGCTTCCTTTCATCAATGTCTTACTTCTTCAATAAGAAGTTAACGAGCTCGAAGTACTCATCAAGAGAGCTGATACCTTGAGCTTCTACTAGGTAGCGGTTATTCACTACGACGGCTGGTACGCCAGAAAGGCCGCTATCTTTGAATGCTTTGTCGAAGCGACGAACCATAGAATCTACAGCAAAGCCGTTGTATGCCGCATCGAATTTCTTAGCATCAACGCCTTCATCTAGGAAGATTTGACGCAATTCGGCTTCATCACGTGGTGGCTTGTTCATGGTGTGGATGCGGTTAAACATCACTGGAACCATTTTGTCTTCAACTTTCAGTGCAATCATGGTCGCGTAAGCTTTGCTCATTGGCAGACCCATGTTGCCACCCATGAATGAAACATGGTTCTTCTGTAACTTAGCGTCTTTAGGTAGCTGCTGTTTTAGCTGCTGGATGATTGGCTCAAAGCTATTACAGTGTGGGCAGTAAAAAGAGAAGAACTCTGTCACCATTGGTTTTTTTGATGCTTCTAGATCGAGAACTTTGTAGTGTTCACCTTCGTTAAATTTCGCAGCGTGAGCTGAAAGGCTCAACATGATTAATGAGAAAAATGCGAATAGCTTTTTCATTTATCCAATCTCCATTATGTTTGAATTTTTATCCAGTTGTATGTTGCGATTGCTGTTACCACTGAGGCATTAACGAAAGTGGTGGCTCTTGCAGGGTAGCAATTTGCTCTTTACAAGCAAGTACTTGTTGCTCCCAATATTTCGGATCATTAAACCACGGGAAGGCTAAAGGAAACGCTGGATCGTGCCATCGCTTCGCTAACCATGCCATGTAATGCACCATACGTAGACCGCGTAGTGGTTCGATTAGTTTCAGTTGCGAGGTATTAAAATCGCAAAACTCTTGATAACTCTCTAGCAGAATATCGAGTTGCATCAGTTTATCTTGGCGTTCACCGTTGAGTAGCATCCACAGATCTTGTATCGCAGGGCCATTACGTGCGTCATCAAGATCGACGAACATTGGTCCATCGCGCCACAAGATGTTGCCTGGGTGGCAATCACCATGCAGGCGGATGTTGTCAATGTTGCTCGGCCACTGACTCTCTAGCTCTTTTATCAGAAGGTCTACGTCATTGAAGAACGCTTTTTCTAGGTGTGTCGGGATAAACTGAGAGTTCTCTAGAATCTTACGTGGCTGATAAAGGTATTCATCTAAGCTGATGGTCGGGCGATGTTGGAATGTTCTTCCCGCGCTGGCTTTATGAATACGACCCAGAAAACGTCCAACGCCTTCCAGTTGATCTAGATTGTCGACTTCATACTGTCTGCCGCCAACGCTTTCGAACAATGCAAACAGGTAGCCTTGATATTCATGCAAGGTTTCACCGTTGACTCGCATTGGTGGAGCGACAGGCATCTCTTGTTCAATCAGTTCTAACGCGAAGTCGTGCTCTTCTTGGATCTGGGCTTTGTTCCAGCGCTGCGGACGATAAAACTTAACGACGTAGCGTTTACGGTCTTCATCGGTGAATTGATAGACCCGATTTTCGTAACTGTTGAGAGCGAGAAGCCCGGATTCAGCACGAACTCCAATACTCTCCAGTGCGTACCACATGAAGTCAGGAGTCAGGTTATCAAAATTAAAGGCTTGCATCGTCATAGAATAAAAAAGGCTCATTACTGAGCCTTTTTCCATTTATTGGGTTGTTATACCAAGCGCTAAGGAGGCTGGTATCAGAGCTTCTTGATAAAGCGGCTTTCGACTTCCATCGTAAACTCTTCATTATCCGAGAGTATAAACTGAATTGTCGAAACTGGTGAGCTCAGTTTTTCTGGGTCGGCGCCTAAACTGATAGGTAGGTTCAAAACCTCGCCTGGATCGACAGTAATCGTCTGTTTGCCGTACCAGATAGAATCGGGCAGTCCGCTAACATCGAGCTTGTACTCTTGCTCTTGTTGAGTCTTGTTGATCACTTTCAAGGTGTAGGTATTTTCAACCAACCCTTGGTTATTGACTCTGAACAACTGGTTTCGGTCACGCAGAACACTTAGGCCGGCAGGATCAACGCTCGCGATTTGGGCGAAGAACAAGCCCAGCATCACGATCAAGATGGCGCCATAGCCCAACAGTTTAGGACGCATTACCTTGGTCGAGTGACCTTCAAGTCTGTGCTCGGTGGTGTAGTTGATCAGGCCTTTCTCGTAGCCCATACGCTCCATGGTGTTGTCACAGGCATCAATACACGCGCCGCAGTTAATACACTCATATTGCAGGCCGTCACGGATATCGATACCCGTTGGGCACACTTGAACACATAGATTACAGTCAATACAGTCGCCTAGACCAAGCTCTTTTGGATCGGCTTTACGAGAGCGAGGGCCACGGCTTTCACCGCGTTCTGAATCGTAGCCCACGATGAAGGTGTCTTTGTCGAACATTGCCGATTGGAAACGCGCGTAAGGACACATGTGCAGACAAACAATCGAGCGCATCCAACCAGCATTGGCATAAGTACACCCAGCAAAGAACAGTACCCAAAACACCGGCCAGAAAGACGAGTTAAAGGTAAAGAAGCCAACCACTAACTCTTTAATTGGGATGAAGTAACCAACAAAGGTTAAGCCCGTCGCAATGGCAATCGCCCACCACGCAATGTGTTTGAGGGTTTTTCTGAGGATTAAATTGCTCGTTAGTTTGCCCGAGTCTTGTTTTCTTCGTTTATTGGCAGCACCTTCTAGTTTCTCTTCGAACCAAATGTATATGAAGGTCCAGACGGTTTGCGGGCATAAATAGCCACACCAGACACGGCCTAAGAAGGTGGTTATGAAGAATAAGCCAAACGCAGCAATCATAAATAGGATCGCGAGTAGGGTCAGATCTTGCGGGTATAAGGTGGTGCCAAAGAAGTTGAACTGTTGGTTGCCGATATCGAGCAAGATCGCTTGGCGTTCACCAAATGGAATCCATGGAATAAGCGCAAAAAGTAAAAGTAAGAACCAACCGCCATAACGACGCAGTTGTTGGAATTTACCTTTGCTTTCTCGAACATAGATTCGGTTACTTGGGTTAAATCGATCTCCATTACCTTTATGTGTTTTCGGGTTAAAGGTTTTAGGAGTCACATCTTTGATATCGATTTTATCCTGACTCATGAACTATCCTTTTTGTGGCTTGTTTGCCCGGTTAAATCGGGCATGACGACATTACTTGAAAGTATGGTTTAGAGAACCTGTTGAAATTGAGCTTGGTGCATTTGTTGTTATCGCACTCACTCTTATTATTTTAGAAGATTCTTATGGATGGCGATTATAGCGACAATCTTGTTCTCATTTCTTTAACGCTATCAACCTTTAACAACAAAAGTCATAACAGTTGTGACGAAAAAATAGCGAACAGAAACAAAAAAGCGACCTGGCGGTCGCTTTTTAAATTGAGTGTTTTATCTATACGGCAATTGAGTTCTAAACAAATGGGCGACTAAAGAAGGCCACGTGCTTTTAGAATTGCGGTTTTGAAATCATCTTCTTGGTCTTTTTTCAGGCCTGGGATCATTTCATCTTTTTCGCTGTTGCGCATTTTTAGGTGGTAGATAAGAACATCGTCAGTCAGTTCTTCAAGCTTGCCTTGGTAGCCCGCTTCTTTTGATAGCTTAATGATGAACTCTAATAGGTTAAGCTCTTGATCTTTCTGCCACTCAGGCTCCATCAGTTCAAGCAGTTCTTCAATGCGGTGACACTTCATACTTTATTTCTCCACAAATTTTATAATGATTTGTGGCTAAGGTATCAAATCGGGTAGGGAATACCAATGTGTAAACACATTTCAAGATGGAAGCGGGCAAGAAAAAAGCGCAGTAAAAACTGCGCTTTTTGTTAAGCGGCTTTAATCACTTTTGTTGTAGTCGGTGCTAATAAAGCAGTCTTCTCAACTAGAGTCATTGTAGGAGCCAATTTCTTAGCCGTTGGAGCAGCAACAAAGCCACTACGACGACGCATCGCACTACGGTTGGTGTGCGAGAACCTGACAGCTGTTGGGCGCATTAATTTACCTAACGGTCAGGCATATCCATTGCCAATCTAATGGCCTGATTTACCATGAGCTCCACTTCAATTGCTTGAAGCGTTACTCGTCTGGCTTTCGCCAATCCGAAGAATAAATCAGGATAATGATATGCATGCATATCAAGGCTTAGATTATCACTATCTAAGTTATCGATCGACGCCTGAGTGATAAATAGACGATATTAGAGCTAAAATAGTGTGAGCAGTATATTTGAGTTTGAACCTCTTTCAGGCTTAAGATGATGCTTTAAAGGAGGTGCATATGTCGTTCTTAAAGAAAACGTTAGCAAGTTTTGGAATTGGATCTGCCAAGGTGGATTCTGTATTGCAACAGGAAGTGCTTTATCCAGGTAAGAAGGCGAGCATTATTGTGCATGTCTATGGTGGCGCTCAGCCACAAGAGATCGACAACATCGATCTCAACTTGTGCTGTCGTTACGTTAAAGAAGTTACCATGAACTCGCAAAGGCAAGAAGGTGGTCAAACACGTCGAATGCACCAGACATACTCGTTGGCCAAATGGAGCCTGCCTTATGCCTTTGTTATTCAGCCGGGTGAAACCCGTGATTTTGAATGTGAGTTTGATGTCCCGCTGAACACACCGGTCACGATTGGTGATTCAAAGGTGTGGCTAGAAACCGGGTTGGATATTGCGATGGCAATTGATCCATCGGATAAAGACATCTTAACGGTTCGTCCTGATGCACTCCTCGATGGTATTTTTAACGAACTTGAAGCTCAAGGGCTGCGCATTCGCCAAGTGGAGTGTGAAGCGGTAGAAGGCTTTGAACTGCCATTTGTACAAGAGTTTGAGTTTGTGCCGACTACGGGTCCTTATCATGGCCGCTGGCGTGAGCTTGAAGTTGTTGCCCATCGTGACGAAACTGAGCTTAAGCTTTGGTTTGAGATAGATCGCAATCGCGACGGTGCCAAAGGCATGTTGGCGAGTTTATTGGGAGTGGGCCAGCTACAGCGTCAATTGAGTGTGCCACTCGATACCTCTCCAGAAGAAGCCGGCAAGATGGTACTTGAGTATCTAGATAGCGCCTCTTAATTCGCTTTTTGGTTCTTTAGCTTTAGAGAGCCTAGCCTTATCACACTGTTTAGGCGTCATTGATGTCATAAAAGCTGTCATAAAAATTTAAGCTTACACGTGTAAGCTTAATGTGCAATACTAGGTCAATTGAACATTTACTCTAGTAGGATACTCATGTCTGCATCATCAGCTAGCGAATACAGCGACATCGAAGAACGCGCTAATGCGATAACCCACGGCTTGGGCGTCGTGCTTGGCGTTATTGGTTTGATCTTGCTACTGATTCGCGCGTTTGATTACCAAGCCGACATGTTGACGGTTGCCAGTATGACAATCTATGGCAGCAGCATTATCCTGCTCTTTCTTGCTTCCACGCTTTATCACTCGATCACCACAGAAAAAACTAAGCGTTTACTAAAAACCCTCGATCACTGTGCGATTTATTTACTGATCGCAGGTAGCTACACGCCGTTTTTATTGGTTGGCTTAAGAACCCCATTGGCGATGGGCTTGATGGCGGTTATTTGGGGAATTGCGCTGGTCGGTATCATCATGAAGATTGCCTTCGTTTACCGATTCAAGCGCTTATCGCTGTTCATTTACTTAGCGATGGGCTGGCTATCTTTGATTGTTGTTTATCAATTAGCGATGAACATCGATATAGGTGGTTTGGTGTTGTTAGCGGTTGGCGGGGTGATCTATTCGCTGGGTGTGATTTTCTATGTTGCAAAACGCATCCCTTACAACCATGCAATCTGGCACTTGTTTGTATTGGCGGGTTGCGCTTGCCATTTCTTCGCTATCTATCTGTACGTGACTCCGGTTTAGCGAGCCAGTACTTCAGTAATCTCAGCTTTAATCTGATATTCAGGGTGTTGTTCTAGGTCGATCTTGATTAGCTTGCCTTCTTCACCTGTTTTTGGTCGCAAGTATGTGTCAGCCATACGTTTGATTGATTTCCATACAGCAATTTCTTCTTCTGCCAACAACGTACCTTCTGCAGTAAATACGCTGATGTTAAGTGATACTAAAATGACAGCTTGAGTGCCTTGGTTGGTGATGGCTGTCGGAATGATAAGTTCACCACCTTCATAGCGACTTGCACCCAATACAACATCCACTCCTGATTGAGACAGCTGTAAGCTTGGCTTTTTACTATTCACTACAATCGTAGTGCCACGCGTGTTCGTCGTAACTGGGACAGCGACTACGGGTACTGCTGCGACAGGCTCGGCGATCTCTGAAGTTGTCGCTACTTCTTCCGCTTGTTTCTGTGCCACGTACTGCCACGTAAAGTCGTCTTTCAGCAGTACTTGTTTTCCATCTTGTAGAGTCACCATTTGGTCGGCGAAGGCTGAACTGCTCAGCAGTGCGCTTGCGATAAGTAGGTATGATTTCATCTCTTTTTCCTTAAATATTCGTGCAATTAGCGTCGCCAGAAGGCTGGGAAGAATAGAACGATCAGCGTCAGTATCTCGAGTCTTCCCATCAACATACCAAGGCTTAATAACCACTTTGCAGCGTCTGGCAGCGGCGCAAAATTCCCGGTTGGACCGATCACACTGCCCATGCCAGGACCAACGTTGGCAACGGCTGTGATAGCGCCAGATATACTGGTCACAGGATCAAGTCCCATCGCACTCAAGCCACCTGCAATTAAGATAATCGTAATAAAGAACATCAAACCAAATGCGACTAGTGAGCGCACAATGTCGTCATTCACTGGGCGTTGGTTATAGCGCTGAACAAAGACACCAGATGGGTGGATCAGCTTCATCATTTGTTTATGAAGCATGGTCATCGCGATCTGGAAGCGGAAGATTTTGATACCGCCAGAGGTTGACCCCGAGCACGCGCCCGCCATCATTAAAAACGCGAACAAGGTAGTCGGTAGTGCGCCCCACGCGGTGAAGTCTTCTAAGCCAAAACCGGTTGTGGTGACGACTGACACTATGTTGAACATCGAAACACGCATTGCATCCATGATGGTGTAGTCATCCCTAACCACCAGCCATGTCGATATTACGGCACTGGTGACCAAGAATAGATACGTGAAACCTCTCACTTGAGCGTCTTTGTAGAGGATTGAGAGTTTTCTACCACGCAGTGCGCCAACAAACAGTAAGAACGGCAAACCACCTAGGAACATGAACAGGGTTCCCACCCAGTGAGCACTGTTAGAGAAGTGGTTCATTGAGCCATCTGATGTTGAGTAACCACCCGTCGACAGTGTTGTGAAGGCGTGATTGATCGCATCAAAGATGCCCATGCCTGCAAACAGATAGCTAATGATGCACAAGCCAGTCAGAACCAGATAAACCGCCACGATGTTCTTCGCGACCGTTTTCGCTCGTGGGCTGCTTTTATCTGACCAATCGGAGGACTCGGTTTGGAATAGGCGCATACCACCGACGTTAAGCATTGGCAGAACCGCTACCGCCATAACGATGAAGCCGATGCCGCCTAACCATTGCAGTATAGAGCGCCACAACAGAATGCTTGGTGCCATGCTGTCTAAGCCGCTCAATACAGTTGAGCCAGTCGTGGTGATACCAGACATGGTTTCAAAATAGGCGTCGGTGAAGCTGATGTGGTTGATGAAGACAAACGGCAGTGCAGCAAAGGCACTGGCAATCGTCCATACCAGAGAGGTGATCAGGAACATGTCCCGTACCCCAAGTCGGAACTTAGCTGAACGGCCTAAACTCAAGCAGATGAACGCCACTATGTGCGTGATCACTACCGACTGACCAAACTCGAGGAAGCCACCGGTGCCTGTAAAAAAGGCAACCAATGTAGGGATGTACATGAAAAGGGCGAGTTTTGATAACACTAACCCTATCACTAATAATATTGGACGAAAGTTGACCATAGCTTAATAGACCATCGCTTTGTGCCGAAGCTTGTTCTCACAAGAAGAAGGTTGTGAGAACAAGCTTACGAGAACAAGGCTATAAGAAGAACGGGCTCGGTTGGAATAGAGACTCAACATCAGGTACGTATTTCTTGTCCACTAGGAACATAACTACGTGGTCATCTTGTTCGATAACGGTTCTATCGTGCGCGATAAGCACCTCTTCTCCGCGAACAATCGCACCAATAGTGGTACCCGGTGGTAGTTTGATGTCGCCAATAGCTCGGCCAACCACTTTAGATGTGGTTTCGTCACCGTGAGCAATCGCTTCGATCGCTTCAGCAGCGCCGCGACGCAGAGATGATACGTTTACAATATCAGCACGACGAACGTGAGTGAGCAGCGCAGAAATGGTCGCTTGTTGTGGAGAGATAGCAATATCAATCACACCACCCTGAACAAGGTCGACGTAAGCACCACGCTGAATCAGTACCATTACCTTCTTGGCACCCATTCGCTTAGCCAGCATCGCTGACATGATGTTGGTTTCATCTTCATTGGTTAGGGCAATGAACACGTCCACTTGATCGATGTTCTCTTCGGTCAGCAGCTCTTGGTCTGCGGCATCACCACAGAAGACGATGGTGTTTTCTAATTCTTCAGACAACTTCTCGGCACGAGTGTAACTGCGCTCAATAAGTTTGATGCTGTAGCTCTGTTCAAGGCGTTTAGCCAAGCTTGCACCAATGTTACCACCACCGACAATCATGATGCGGCGGTACGGTTTCTCTAGGCGTTGCAGTTCACTCATTACTGAGCGGATATGGTTACTTGCCGCCACAAAGAACACTTCATCATCGGCTTCAATGATGGTGGTGCCTTGTGGGCGAATAGGGCGACCTTGACGGAAGATAGCCGCAACACGCGTATCGATGTGCGGCATGTGCTCACGCAAAGCAGATAGGGCGTTACCGACCAGTGGACCACCGTAGTAGGCTTTTACTGCTACTAGGCTAACTTTCTGTTCAGCAAAGCTCACAACCTGCAATGCACCTGGATATTGAATCAGGCGTTCGATGTAGCTGGTCACTAGCTCTTCGGGTGCGATCAGGTGGTCTACTGGGATAGCACCTGATTTGAATAGTGCTTCTTTTTCTTCTAGGTATTGAGGAGAACGAATACGAGCAATTCGGTTTGGCGTATTGAAAAGAGAGAAAGCAACCTGACACGCAGCCATATTGGTTTCATCCATATTGGTTACGGCAACCAACATGTCGGCATCTTGCGCACCTGCTTCACGTAGTGTGTTTGGGTGGCTGGCATAACCGTTTACAACCCTAAGGTCGTACTTATCCTGAAGTTCACGAAGTCGGTCAGCATTACGGTCGACAATGGTGATGTCGTTGTTTTCACCAACTAGGTTTTCAGCAAGGGTACCGCCAACTTGTCCAGCACCTAGGATAATGATCTTCATAGCCTTTCTCTTATTTTTGCCGTTGTAATTCTAGTGCGTGCATTTTGCTTCGATAATGCACTAGAAAGAAACAGCGGCTAAGAAATAAATTCTTAGCCGCTGTTAGTTGTTATGCCTGTTTTACTAGAACTGCGTAGTAGAAGCCATCCATATCTTCTTCCCCAGGCAGTATTTGACGACCCGGATTTTCGATATCAGACCCAACCAGCGTTGCGTTCTCTGTACGTGCTAGGAATGCTTTCACTTGCAGCACGTTTTCTTGCGGCGTGATAGAACATGTCGCATAAACCATGGTGCCGCCTTCTTTCAGCTGACGCCACATAGCATCCATAATCTCGCTTTGCAGTTCAGCCAGCGCGTCAATGTCAGATGCACGACGTAGCCACTTGATGTCAGGGTGACGGCGAATTACGCCAGTCGCTGAACAAGGTGCATCAAGCAGAATACGGTCGAACTTATCACCCATCCACCACTCTTCAGGGTAGCGAGCATCGCCACAAATTACGTCGGCACGTAGTTGTAGGCGCTCAAGGTTATCGTAAACACGGTCTAGACGTTTGATGTCGCAGTCAATCGCAACCACTTCAGTATCGTTGGTATGCTCAAGAATGTGTGCCGTTTTACCACCTGGCGCAGCACAGCAATCTAGGATCAGCTCACCATCTTTTGGTGTTAGGTAATCAACCGAAAGCTGAGCAGCAGCGTCTTGCACAGATACCCAACCTCTGTCGAAGCCAGGAAGCAAAGTAACATCACAAGGTGCAGCTAATTTTATGGCATCGGCTGCTTCAGGGTGCAATGTGTATTCAATGTTTTCGTTTTTAAGCAGCTCAACATACTCGTCACGAGTGTGGTGTTGGCGGTTAACGCGCAGCCACATTGGTGCCTTGCTGTTGTTTGCTTCAACCAGTTGCTCCCATTGATCTGGGTAGCTCTCTTGAAGCATTTTTAGAATCCAGCTTGGGTGGCCGTATTTGCCTGCATTGTGGCTAACGGCTTTCTCGTCTAGTTCTTCTTGGTCACGTAGGTAGCTACGTAGTACAGCGTTGATCAAACCACTCAGGCTTGGGCCACGCAGTGTTTTAGTACCCTCAACCGTTTCAGCAACCGCGGCATGCGAAGGGATACGCATGAAGCTTAGTTGGTAAATGCCCACCAAGATTAGGTGGTGGAATACACGCTTTTTACCTTTAAGCGGGTTTTCCATTAGTTCGTTAGCGATTGACTCTAAACGAGGCAGGTAACGAAGTGCGCCGTAGCAAATCTCTTGCAGTAGAGCATGGTCTCGCGGACGGATCGTCTTTTGAGCCGCAGGGAGAGCGTGTGAAAGAGAGTGGCCTTTATCGACAACTTGGAATAGGACATTTGCAGCAGCAGCGCGAACATTCATGAGGGGTACCGAATATTTATTTGAATACATGAGGGCATCTCTGCCCTCGTAAAGGTTTTCTAAGCTGCGTAATTAACAGCTTTAAAAGCGGATTAAGAAAGTTGAGTACCAACTT
Organism: Vibrio sp. ZF 223; assembly: GCF_003050585.1. Lineage (NCBI taxonomy): Bacteria > Pseudomonadati > Pseudomonadota > Gammaproteobacteria > Vibrionales > Vibrionaceae > Vibrio > Vibrio sp. ZF 223. The sequence continues at coordinate 10,859 of NZ_PIGB01000016.1, read as the reverse complement.
CAAACCAGCTTGCACGTGAGTTCAAGATATCCTGAACTGACATGGCTTTTTTACCTGGAACTTGCAGCTGTTCCAATACTAGTACTTTGTCGCCAGTCGCAACATAAATACCAGTCTTATCTGCTTTGATGATTGAGCCAGCTGGCGCAGATGTCGATTCTTCATCAACACGCGTCTGCCAAACTTTAATGCTTTTTTCATCATTAGAGCTGCTATCAACAATCGCAAAGTGACTCATTGGCCACGGGTTGAAAGCGCGCACACAACGTTCGATGTGTTCTGCACTGTCATTCCAATCAATTTTAGCTTCTTCCTTGCTCAGCTTCTTCGCGTAGTTAGCAAGTTCGTCGTCTTGCTTCTCAGCAACAGCCTTACCAGAAGCGATGTCTGCTAAACACTCAACAAGAGCATCAGGACCAAGACCAGCTAACTTTTCGTACATTGACGCACTGGTATCTGTTGCTTCGATTGGTAGCGTCGCGATGCTGAGCATATCACCGGTATCTAGGCCGATATCCATCTGCATGATCGTCACGCCAGTCTCTTTATCGCCCGCCCAGATAGAGCGTTGAATCGGAGCAGCACCACGCCAGCGCGGCAGGATAGAGCCATGCACGTTAATACAACCCAAGCGAGGCGTATCTAGTACAGCTTGTGGAAGAAGTAAGCCGTATGCGACAACAACCATGATGTCAGCATTCAAATCTGCTAGCTCTTGCTTAGCTTCATCTGACTTGAAATTTTCTGGTTGGTAAACCGGAATATTGTTTTCAAGTGCGATGTTTTTTACTGGGCTCGCAGTCAGTTTTTTACCGCGGCCTGCTGGACGATCTGGCTGTGTGTAAACAGCAATAACTTCATGCTCCGAAGACAACAACGCCGCCAAATGACGGGCGGCGAAATCCGGAGTACCTGCGAAGACAATTCTTAAAGATTGACTCAAGGTAGACTTCCTTCTTAATTTAGTAATAGCAGCGGTTATTAACCTTGTTTCTCGTTGAAACGTTTAATCTTCGCTAGCTTATCTTGAATACGTTTGCGCTTTAGTGGCGATAGGTAATCAACAAACAACTTGCCTTCTAGGTGGTCAAGTTCGTGCTGAACACAGATAGCCAGAAGGTCGTCAGCGTCGAATGTGAATTCGTTGCCTTCACGGTCTAAAGCTTTAACCGTTACTTCTGCAGCGCGAGGTACTAGAGCTCGAGCGCCTGGTACAGATAGACAGCCTTCTTCGATACCATCTTCGCCACGTTTGTCGGTAATTTCAGGGTTGATCAGAACCATAGGCTCGTCACGTGTTTCTGAAATATCGATAACAACGATGCGTTGGTGGAAATCTACTTGCGTTGCAGCAAGGCCGATACCTTCTTCGTCGTACATGGTTTCAATCATGTCATCAACGAACTTTTGAATCTCTGGGGTAACTTCTTTTACCGGTTTCGCCACGGTACGTAGGCGATCATCTGGTAATGTTAATACTTGTAATACAGACATATACACTCGAAATATTGAACTGTGCCGAAACAGCTTAAACCTTGTTGGCTCAATTCTAGACATTTTAGAGGTCAAATGACAGCATCCTGAAGGTAATTCTCTAATCAGATGTCATATATTCAGACCAAGGAACCTAGGTCATGCGTCATTTTTTCCCCGCTTTATCTCTTATTTGTGCCTCGCTTTCGTTCGCCACTATGGCTGAAAATAGTGAACAACCTTTAACCATTAAACAAGGAGCACCCGAAGCGTATGTGGTGGTGAAGGGCGATACTTTGTGGGATATCTCTGCGATGTACCTCGATAGTCCATGGCTGTGGCCGAGGTTATGGCAGGTAAACCCTGAGATAGAAAATCCTCACCTTATTTACCCCGGAGATAAATTGTCGCTGGTTTGGATTAATGGCGAGCCTGTCTTGAGCCTCAAACCCGTCATTAAGCTAAGCCCTAAGATTCGTGTATCAGAGAAGAAAGCGGTGCCAACCGTCAATGAGGGGCTGGTTCTGCCTTATCTGCAATCTGATCGCTTGGTTGAACAGCAAGATATTCAATCGGTTCAACGAGTGTTAGGGACCAGTGATGGTAAGAGATTCTTATCGGGTGAAGACCGGTTGTTTATCTCGGGCAACCAACAACATCAAAAGTGGGGTATCTACCGCGCCGTTGAAACCTACCAGCGACAGCAACCTCAAGCGAGTATGACCTCGTTGCGTTTGGTCGCCACGGCACGCTTAAAAGAAGTGGACGCTGAGTTCAGTAGCTTACAGATAGAGACTCAGCTGCAAGAAGTACTGCTTAACGATCTTGTGTTGCCAGAGCTTGGTGTTGATCAGGTGAAGCTCTCAACCACATTTTATCCAGCGCCTAGTGCGGCGGGTCAGTTTGCCAATATCTTGGGTTCATTGGATGGCAGCCAATACAGCGCAAAGAATCAGGTCGTTGTTATCAACAAAGGCTCGCAGGACAACCTTCGCCAGGGCTCTATGTTCACCCTTAGCGAGAGCGGGGCTGTGGTGTTTGGTAAGCAAGGTGAATACAGCTATAAAGAATCAGCGGCGAGCGATAAGGTGCAATTGCCAAGTACGTCACTGGGTAGTTTGATGGTCATTCGCCCTTACGAGTATTTTAGTTTGGCGTTGATCACTCAAAGCTCCAAGCCGGTTAGTAATGACATTCTGGCGGTATCGCCTTTGGATCTTGCGTTGACGGAAGAGGTTAAGGGCACCGAGTGAATGAGCAACAACTGAGTGCTTGGTTAACTTTAAGTTTTGTTCCGCAGTTGGGTGGCAAGCGCCTTTCTCGACTGCTGAGCATTGATTCCCCATCGAATATTGTTGGTTACTCCAGCCAACAGCTGCAAGCGATTGGTTTGTCAGCCAAGCAAATCTCCTACTTAAGACAGCAAGCCCCTAAAGAAGTGGAGGCTTGCCTGGCGTGGCAAGCGAGTCAGACCAACCATCACATCATTACCCCTAATTGTCCTCATTATCCCAAACTGCTGAACGAGACAGCCTCCGCACCAAGTGTGCTTTTCGTTAAAGGTCATGTTGAAAAACTGATTGAGCCTCAAATCGCGATGGTCGGTAGTCGTAACGCCAGTCTCGAAGGGCTGCAAACTGCGAAGTCCTTCGCTAAAGAGTTTGTCCAAAACGGCTTGATTGTCACCAGTGGTTTAGCGCTCGGTATCGATGGCTATGCTCATGATGGTGCTCTAGATAAAGGAGGGGAAACTTTTGCTGTGTTGGGCTCTGGCTTGGATTCCATTTATCCTGCGCGACACCGAAATCTCGCGGAGAGGATCTGTGAAAATGGTGCGTTGATTTCAGAATTCCGCCCAAACGCTAAACCTCGACCTGAACATTTCCCACGGCGTAACCGTATTATAAGTGGATTGTCTTTGGGGACTCTCGTCGTTGAGGCGGCCGAGAAAAGCGGTTCTTTGATTACGGCGCGTTATGCGATGGAGCAAGGTCGCGAAGTGTTTGCGCTTCCCGGTTCGATTCATAACCCAACCAGTCGCGGAGGCAACAGTCTAATTAAGGCAGGAGCATGTTTGGTACAGAGCGCTCAAGATGTTCTAATTGAAATAAAGAGTCTGTTAGACTGGTCTATAGATCAGCAGCCCAGTTTGTTCGAACCTACGCCGAACAAGAGTGAAAATGAACAATTGCCATTTCCACAGCTGTTAGCTAACGTAGGATTAGAGGCGACACCCGTTGATATTTTGGCACAGAGAACCCATATACCTGTGCATGAGGTCATGATGCAGCTTTTAGAGCTTGAGCTCTCAGGGCATGTTGTTGCAGTTTCCGGTGGCTATATTCGAAAGGGGAGAGGCTAGCTATGATGATGGACATACTGATGTACTTGTTTGAAACCTACATCCATAGCGATTCTGAATTGCAGGTGGATCAAGATGAGCTGGAAGATGAGCTTCTTCGAGCAGGGTTTCACCAAGACGATATTTATAAGGCCCTCCATTGGTTAGAAGATCTTGCTGCACTGCAAGATACCGACAACCAAGCGGCGATTACTATGTGCTCCAATACCTCGATGCGTGTTTACACCAGTCGAGAGGTATCGCGTATTAATATGGAGTGTCGAGGTTTCTTACTGTTCCTAGAGCAGATCAACGTGCTCACGACAGAGATTCGTGAAATGGTTATTGATCGTGTGATGGGGCTTGAGACCAACGAATTTGAATTGGATGATCTGAAATGGATTATCTTAATGGTGCTATTTAATGTGCCGGGTAATGAAAGTGCTTACACGCAAATGGAAGAGCTGTTGTACACCAAAGAGCAAGGCATCTTGCATTAATACAGGCTTGTCATGAGTAGTAAGATTGATAATCAGCTTTTTTCAGCACATGAACATGCGTTAGAGCATGAACCATGTCCGCAGTGTGGTGGGGAGCTTCAGCTTCGCCATGGTAAGCACGGCCCATTTTTAGGCTGTAAGCAGTATCCGAGCTGTGATTACATCAAGCCTCTTCATCAAAATGATGGTCATGTGGTGAAAGAGCTAGGCGTTCCGTGTCCTAAGTGCCAAAACGAATTGGTATTAAGGCAGGGGCGCTTTGGGATGTTCATTGGTTGTAGTTGTTACCCAACGTGTAATCACATCGAATCTTTGGATCAACCGAAAGAACAACCTGAAGAACAGCCACTTGTTGCCTGCCCTGAGTGTGGTCGAGGCCACTTGGTTGAGCGTAAATCTCGCTATGGTAAAACTTTTTATGCGTGTGATAACTACCCTAAGTGTAAGTTCGCCGTTAATCAGCCACCAGTTATAGGTCGTTGTGAAGAGTGCCAGTTCCCGTTGTTACTTGAGAAGAAAACAGCCAGTGGCACTAAGAAGCAATGTGCTGATCGCAAGTGTCATCACATTCAATCTCAGTAGTCATGTTAATCACAGTAAGTGAATGACCAGAAACAAAAAAACGGCGCTCAATGAGCGCCGTTTCTATATCCAATGAACTTTTTATATCAATAAACCAATGTAGGCTTACTTCATCTGCTCAGCAAACTCATGCACAGCAGGGTAGGCTTGCTGATCAAGAATATCAGACAATGAGCACAACGCTCTTTGCAGTTCTGCGTTGTAATCAGCGCTCACATTAATGTGGCCCATCTTACGACCTGCACGCTTCTCTTTACCATACCAGTGAACATGACAGCCGCCTTGAGCCAGAATAGCCTCAGGTAGAGTATCTTCACCAAGAATGTTGATCATTGCGGTTGGACGAATCAGCTTGGTGCTACCTAGTGGCATCCCACACACGGCACGCAGGTGGTTTTCAAACTGACAAGTTTCAGCGCCTTGCTGTGTCCAGTGGCCAGAGTTATGAACACGTGGTGCAATCTCGTTAACCAGCAGTGAACCTTGAACATCAAAGAACTCTAGCGCGAGTACACCAACGTAATCTAAGCGTTCAGCAATGGCAGTGAACATGGTTTTCGCTTGCTCTTGCAGTTCAATGTCATCAATCGCTGTCGATAAGCTCAATACGCCGTCGGTGTGAACATTTTCAGCCAGTGGATACACTTGAATCTCGCCATTGGTACCACGAGCACCAACCAGTGATACTTCGCGGTCAAACGGAACAAACTCTTCAGCCACAATCGCTTGGTTGTCTGTTGCGGCAATGCACTCAGCCATTTCTGCCCAAGTTACGTCAACATTGTCTAATGCCTTTAAGCGCCACTGGCCTTTACCATCGTAGCCGCCAAGTGTACTCTTCAATACCATTGGTAAGCCAACGTGAGCGATCGCTGCGTCAAAGTCTTCGCGAGAGTTGATCACGTAGTATTTAGCATTCTTCACGTTCGCTTCGTCTAACAGCGCTTTTTCAAGGCGACGGTCACCGCCAGCTTTGATTGCTTCTGTTGTCGGTAAGAACTTACCGCTGCGCTCACATACCTCAAGCACATCATGAGGGATGTGTTCGAACTCAGCAGTAATGACGTCCGCGCGATCTATCGCATTTTCTAAGCCGTTGCCTAGAATCGCTTGCGTTAATGGGTGAACAATATTTTTGCTGCCAACATCAAAAGCAGAAATTTCAATATTCAGCGGTGCCCCAGCTAGGGACATCATGCGAGCAAGTTGGCCCGCGCCTAACACAAGAACATGCATGGGAATTAGTCCTCTGCAGGGTTTGGATTTGCAAGTACCGTTTCTGTTTGCTCAGAGCGGAACGCTTCTACTTTTGCCATCACATCTTCATTGTGTGTACCAATTATTTGCGCTGCTAGGATACCAGCGTTCGCTGCACCAGCTTCACCGATAGCCAGAGTACCTACCGCGATACCTTTTGGCATTTGCACGATAGAAAGTAGCGAGTCCATGCCTTTCAATGCTTTAGATTGAACTGGAACACCAAGAACAGGTACGCTTGTGAAGGCAGCTGCCATGCCTGGTAGGTGAGCTGCACCGCCAGCGCCAGCAATAATCACTTTAATACCACGCTCTTTCGCACTGGTTGCGTAGTCTGCTAGCAACTGAGGTGTGCGGTGAGCAGAAACCACTTTTGTTTCGTACGCCACGCCAAACTGATCCAACATTTCTGCAGCTAGCTTCATTGTTGGCCAATCAGATTTAGAACCCATGATAATACCGACAGTCATCTCAAACTCCTTCAGGTACGATTTAATTAGTGATTAGATATTTTGCGCGCATTATACGGGTAAAATCGCCCAAGGAAAACGTTTGCGTCACTCTAAGTTGTTAATTGATACATTTTATAAACAAATAGCTTTAGTCACAGTGAGTGATAATTTGTACACTTAGTGAGTTAGATAACTGAATTAATGAGGCACCCGTGGATAACTTTCAACATACATTGCAGGCATTACAACAAGGTGAAGTCATTGCTTACCCGACCGAAGGCGTTTTTGGGGTCGGTTGTGATCCAGATAATCCACAAGCCATCCAGAAATTACTCGAGTTAAAACAGCGCCCGGTTGAAAAGGGCTTGATCTTAATAGCTGCAAGCTACGAGCAACTGTTACCTTACATTGATGAAAGCCAATTGACGGAAGAGCAGCTGACGACAGTAAAAGCCACATGGCCAGGCCCGGTAACTTGGATTATGCCAACCAGTGCTAAGGTGACAGACTGGGTGAGTGGTCAGTTTGATTCAATCGCGGTACGAGTGACGGATCACCCTTTGGTTCAAAGAATGTGTAATGAATTCGGTAAGCCGTTAACCTCTACCAGTGCTAACCTGACTGGCGAAACGCCTTGTATGACGACTGAAGAAGTTCAGCAGCAACTCGGCCAACATTTGGTGGCGATTTTAGAAGGTCAAACGGGTGGTCGTGACAAGCCAAGCGAAATTAGAGATGCAAAAACGTCGAAAATATTAAGACAGGGTTAAACCCTGCAAAGGAAAGTAAAATGGCAGCAATTGATAAAGAAGCAGTAAAGCAGTTTTTACTGAACCTACAAGATTCGATTTGCCAACAGCTTGAACAAGCTGATGGTAGTGCACTATTTGAAGAAGATGCATGGGAGCGCGAACCTGGCGAACGCCTCGGAGGCGGTGGTCGTACTCGTGTGATGACTGATGGTGCGGTCTTTGAGCAAGGTGGTGTTAACTTTTCTCACGTTGCAGGTAAGGCAATGCCAGCTTCAGCAACCGCTCACCGCCCTGAATTAGCCGGACGTAAGTTCGAAGCGATGGGTGTATCGTTAGTTATCCACCCTAAAAACCCTTATATCCCAACCTCACACGCCAACGTACGATTCTTTATTGCCGAAAAGGAAGGGGAAGACCCTATCTGGTGGTTCGGTGGTGGTTTTGATTTAACTCCATTCTATCCTGTCGATGAAGATTGCCAATCTTGGCATCAAACTGCTAAAGACCTGTGTGCACCATTTGGTGATAACGTGTATCAAGAACACAAAGAGTGGTGTGATAAGTACTTCTATCTTCCACATAGAGATGAAACACGTGGTGTGGGTGGTCTGTTCTTTGATGATCTTAACGAGTGGGGCTTTGAGAAGAGCTTTGCTTATATGCAGGCGGTCGGTGAAGGTTTTGCTGCGGCGTACTTGCCGATTGTTGAGCGTCGCAAAGAGACACCTTATGGCGAACGTGAGCGTGACTTCCAACTTTATCGTCGTGGTCGCTATGTTGAATTTAACTTAGTGTATGACCGTGGCACCCTATTTGGTCTACAAAGCGGTGGTCGCACAGAGTCTATATTGATGTCGATGCCGCCATTGGCTCGCTGGGAATACCGCTACGAACCACAAGCAGGTTCACCAGAAAGTCTGCTTTATAGTGACTACCTAAAGCCTCGAGTTTGGTAGTTCTTCCTTCCTTATAGGTATAGTGATAGGGTCATCTATATAGATGACCTTTTTTATTTCTGTTAGGTAAGGATATGACACAGCAAGTAGATCGTTATGCCGTTTTCGGTAACCCTATTGGGCAAAGCAAATCGCCATTCATTCACACATTATTTGCTCGCCAAACCAGCCAACAACTTACCTATACAGCACTGCAGCCAGAGCATGGTGAATTTATCACAGCTGCCAAATCCTTTTTCAGCGAAGGTGGTCGAGGATGTAATGTCACAGCGCCTTTTAAAGAAGATGCCTATCAGTTTGCCAATCGCCTAACTGAGAGAGCTGAGCTAGCCGGTGCCGTAAATACCCTTAAGAAGTTAGATGACGGAGAGATCATTGGTGATAACACCGATGGTGAGGGTTTAGTTCAAGACCTGCTTCAACATCAAGTGACGCTAAAGGGAGCACGTGTTCTTCTTCTTGGCGCTGGTGGTGCTGCGAGAGGAGTGATTCAACCTCTTCTCGACCAAAAGCCACAACAGTTGGTGATCGCTAACCGAACCAGTTCAAAAGCAGAACTATTGGCTGAGATGTTTTCGTCGCATGGAAATATCAAAGGTATGGGGCTAAGTGATGTTAATGATGGCTTTGATGTCATTATTAACTCGACCTCATCAGGTCTAAGCGGTCAGCTCCCTGAAGTTTCCGATGTAATCTTTAATACAAACAGCGCCGTTTATGACATGGTCTACGGATCTGGAACGACAGTATTTAATCAGTGGGCGTTAGATAACGGTGTTCATGCTGCTTATGATGGTTTGGGTATGTTAGTGGGGCAGGCTGCAGAGAGCTTTATGCTTTGGCGTGGCCTTCGTCCGGGAACAAAACAGATTTTAAGAGAATTACGTAAAAACCTAGAGATGTAATGAGGTATTTATAAAAAAATGAATCAATCAATTCTATTTCCAGATATCCAAGATTGGAATGAAGAGAATCAAACAATCACCTTCCCTGCACAACAGTCGGGCGCATTGATTGAATGTGTCATGTCTATTGAAGAATTATCACGATTGGCAGGTAGAGATATAGAAGAAGGCGATCAAGCTTTAGTTATCTTTTCTGAGTTACGTTTCGATATTGAAGAGCTAGCGGAAGAGTTAATAGAAGAAGAGGAGTATGACTCCTCTAATCGGATTCAGATCAAAGCGCTTTAGACTGGAAGTACAGAGTCTAGATAGTCGTTTTTATTCTGAACATAGTTGTCAGCGGACTTCTGTAAAAAGGCACGCTCTTTATCATTTAATGGGCGTGCTTGTTTTACTGGGCTTCCTACATATAGGTAACCGCTTTCAAGTACCTTATTAGGCGGCACTAAGCTACCAGCACCAATCATGACTTCTTGTTTGATGATCACGCCATCCAACACGATAGCTCCCATGCCAACAAGTACACGATCTTCAATTGTGCAGCCATGCAGCATTACTTTATGTCCGATAGTGACATCATTACCTATTAATAGAGGATAACCCTCAGGGTTTTCTGCATTCTTATGGGTGACGTGCAAAACGCTGCCGTCTTGGATATTCGTTCTATCTCCAATATGAATGTGGTTTACATCTCCTCGAGCTGCAACCAAAGGCCACACGCTAGAGTCGTTACCGATTTTGATATCACCAACCAGTATCGAACTTGTATCTATATAGACGTCTCGCCCGATCTGAGGTGATATACCTTTATAACTGCGTATTGAACTCATAAATCCTCCTTTATATAGGCACCTTAAGCCCTTAATTAAGAGGAATACTAGTGAAAATGGCGTGTTTTGAACAAAAAACGCTCGAACAATCAAAAAAGTAAGAAAAACTTCAAAAAGGGCTTGCCAGTGTGATCGAAATCTCTATAATGCGACCTCGTTGAAACGGGAAGGCTTCGTAAGAAACCAAAACGAATCAGCAGGTCAAATTAGCCAAGCTAAGCGCTTGAAAAAATTTTTGAAAATAGTGGTTGACACTAAAACTTAAATCGCTAAAATGGCCGTCCGATTTGAGCGAAGCTCAAAAAGGAAAAGCTCTTTAACAATTTAAACCTATCAATCTGTGTGGGCACTCGTTGATGAATATCAAAACGTTATTACTTAGGTAATAGCAGTTACTTCGGTAACAAAATTGATTTCAATGAACTGAGTGACCAATACGTTTAACTACTTGTAGTTATTCGGCACAGTCAATTCATTATCATTCTGTTGGAATGGTAATAGCTTTAGAATTACATGTTCATGTTCCTTTTTCGAAAAGAGCGAATGAATATTAGTTTTGAAGTCAGTATTCGTTGAGTCACAAAATCTTAAATTGAAGAGTTTGATCATGGCTCAGATTGAACGCTGGCGGCAGGCCTAACACATGCAAGTCGAGCGGAAACGACACTAATAATCCTTCGGGTGCGTTAATGGGCGTCGAGCGGCGGACGGGTGAGTAATGCCTAGGAAATTGCCTTGATGTGGGGGATAACCATTGGAAACGATGGCTAATACCGCATAATGCCTACGGGCCAGAGAGGGGGACCTTCGG
>NZ_PIGB01000015.1:0-85976 GCF_003050585.1 Vibrio sp. ZF 223 | reverse complement strand
AATAAAGACAACGGACATCCCCGTTATCATTAGAGTCGCCGCATCTCCTAGCAGGCTTCCAATATTAGTCATGTTGCTTCCTTTCTTCGTCATCCTGACATACGTACAGGATTTCAGCGAATAGTGATCCCGACCTATGGATTATCTCGATTGGTAAAAGTTTGTCAATTTTGTTTAAGGTTCTGTTACGGATAACGCACACATAAGGTTAATTATTCGCCTATCAGATCACATAAATCTGTCAAATACGTCATTTTTAGATATTTAAACTGTGACTTAAACGGGGCTTTTCTGGGAATTGATATGAGAAAGGTGGAATAACAAAGAAGCAATCAAGAACTACTTTAAATACAACAAGTTAAACAACGAACAAATTTAACATTGTCGCAACAATTTTACAGCAGACATAAAAAAAGCCTCGTATAAACGAGGCTTTTTCTAATAATGTGGCGCGCTCTGGAGGATTCGAACCTCCGACCGCCTGGTTCGTAGCCAGGTACTCTATCCAGCTGAGCTAAGAGCGCACGGTTTTAATATCAATTCATTGTTACTAACAACAGATCAATATAAGGATTTCATTCTTATAAGAAAGAAGCCCTAAATAGTGGCGCGTCCTGGAGGATTCGAACCTCCGACCGCCTGGTTCGTAGCCAGGTACTCTATCCAGCTGAGCTAAGGACGCACGGTTTTCGATATCAGTATTTCCAATATCAGGAGTTCACAAGGAAACCCTAAAGAGTGGCGCGTCCTGGAGGATTCGAACCTCCGACCGCCTGGTTCGTAGCCAGGTACTCTATCCAGCTGAGCTAAGGACGCGCAGTTTTCGATATCGGTATTACCGATATCAGGGGTTCATAAAAGAAACCCTAAATAGTGGCGCGCTCTGGAGGATTCGAACCTCCGACCGCCTGGTTCGTAGCCAGGTACTCTATCCAGCTGAGCTAAGAGCGCAGCCAGGTACTCTATCCAGCTGAGCTAAGGACGCACATTTACATTGTCTAAATTGCTAATTTTAGACTCGCAAGAAATGGCGGTGAGGGAGGGATTCGAACCCTCGATGCAGCTACAAACCACATACTCCCTTAGCAGGGGAGCGCCTTCGGCCTCTCGGCCACCTCACCGTCTTGCGGAGGCACATATTACGTTTTACCGAAAATATGTCAAACACTTTATTGAAAAAAATTGGACAAAAACACTCAACCGTTTGCTATTTAATCAAAGCGCTTGCAAATTGAACTTATAAGATTCAAATCGCGCTTTTTCCCTTAAAAATTAAGGTGAAAGATTGGCAATAATAAACAGCCGAAAACAATTATCTAATTTATCCAGCAGCAAGTGCTACCGCTGATGGCACAATACTACGGGATGCGTATTTTCGCCATAGGGGAAGCTAATAAATCTTGAGTTTTGCCAAACAAAATAGAGAGCAACAGTTCTGTTCAACCTTGTCTGTATCTCACAACATCACAAAGCATTCACTTCACAACTTTGAGCCCGATCCGTTATCCAACTCATCTATGTCATAATGAGTGTTTCGATTCCCCAAGATCAAAAAAGGCTAGCAACAATGCTAGCCTCTTCTCTACGCAAAAGTATTAGTAGTTGCCAGATGCAACGTTACCATTACCTTTTTCAGCTTGAATGCGCATGTAGATCTCTTCACGGTGAACAGATACTTCTTTAGGTGCGTTAACACCGATACGTACTTGGTTACCTTTAACGCCTAGTACAGTAACTGTTACTTCATCACCAATCATCAGTGTTTCGCCAACGCGGCGAGTCAAAATTAGCATTCTTTGCTCCTTGAGTAATCTCTAAATTTATCTAGCTACGAGAGCATTATCCAACAAAAGTTATATTTTCGTAAACTATCGATTGAGTTTATTTAACCAAAATGCACTTCTTTTTTAGGATAACCCTGTGTTTCACGCGCTACGATGTATGCATTGTGTAATATGTTAGCAGCCATATCGACTTGCGTTGGTGATATCACCAAAGTTAAAGACTGCTGCTGCAATAAGTGATGCTGTACATCAATTTCGCCTTCAGACAACAATCCATGTGAACTGACCACAATTTCTTGTGTTCGGCTTCCTACCACAGTTAACAAACTAACCTGTTCACTATTACGGATTTTCTCGTCAAAAACTAGTTTTAATTTGGCACTTATGTCTTGTTTAATAATGAGCGCTGCCCGTTCTGTTTCCTCGATCACACTACAGACTTCGATCCCCAACAGTTGGCAATGTGAAATGAAAGACGGTAAATCTTCATTCAAACACTCGATACGCACCATATCTCTTTGAATAGCGATACCAGCAATATCATTCAAACACTGATTACCCGTGATCAATGTGCCCTCACCTTGTTCAAAGCTTGAAAGCACACGCAATGGCACGTTGTGCTGCCATGCATACTGAACACACGGAAGATGCAAAACCTTAGCACCTCGGCGTGCCATCTCTTCCATAGAAGGGAAGTCTAAAGTATCTAATTTTTGAGATTGCTTCACGACTCTAGGATCACAAGAGTAAACACCATCTACATCAGTATAGATCTGGCATTCTTTCGCCTGTAAGGCACCCGCAAGCGCTACCGCTGTAGTATCTGAACCACCGCGACCTAATGTTGTGATATCGCCTTTCGCATTGAATCCTTGAAAGCCTGCAACAATGACAATCTGGTTGTCATCTAACAGTGCTTGAATCGGGGCAGTATCAATACGCTCAATCGCTGCATTATTATGATTAGAATCCGTGTGTATCTTGGCTTGATAGCCAGTCATCGATGTCGCTTCATAACCTAACTTGTGTAACGTCATTGCTAACAAGGCCATGGAAACTTGCTCGCCAGCCGTTAACAGCACATCCAGTTCTCTAGCGTTTGGTACGCTATCAACTTGTGTGGCTAAGTTAACCAACCGATTTGTTTCACCTGACATAGCAGAAACGACAACCACAATCTGGTTCCCTTCATTTTTCGCTTCAATGATTTTTTCTGCTACATGATGGATTCGTTCAATTGAACCCACCGACGTTCCACCAAATTTCTGCACGATAAGAGGCATTTTCACCCGTCCTCACCTTCCCAAGACCAATGTCTATATATGACAAAAAAACACATACTCCGCGTCAGGGCGAAGCAATAAAAAATTAACCAAGGAGTCTAACGCCACCATTAGACTTCTTGGTTAATCTCAATCAAACCTTGTTTAAACACGCTTCCAATAGGCAAAATAAAAGATGCCCAATCAACTGATTGGGCATCTTTGTATCAATGACTTAAGCTTAAAGACGCTCTTCTAGCCAAGTACGCACAGATTTAAGTGCTTCTGGCAGTGCTTCAACGTCAGTACCGCCCGCTTGAGCCATATCTGGACGACCGCCACCTTTACCGCCAACTTGCTCAGCAACCATCTTAACAAGGTCACCCGCTTTTACTTTGCCGATTAGGTCTTTGGTTACACCAGCAATCAAGCCAACTTTACCGTCTGCTACGTTTGCGATCAGGATGATGCCGCTACCTACTTGGTTTTTAGCGTTATCAACCATAGTACGTAGGTTCTTGTTGTCTGCGCCTTCAATTGCAGCAACCAAAACTTTAGTACCAGAGATGTCTTCTACTTTGCCCATGATGTTTGCGCTTTCTGCAGCAGCCATCTTTTCTTTAAGCAGTTGGATTTCTTTCTCTAGAGATTTCGCTTTCTTAGCTGATTCAGCAAGCTTCTCTTCGTAAGCGTTAGCCTGAGCCTCTACTGCATCTAGAGCAGCTTCACCCGTTACCGCTTCAATACGACGAATACCCGCAGCAATACCACCTTCAGAGGTGATCTTGAATAGGCCGATATCACCCGTGTTACTTGCGTGGATACCACCACAAAGCTCAGTAGAGAAATCGCCCATAGATAGAACGCGCACTTCATCATCGTACTTCTCGCCAAACAGTGCCATTGCACCTTTTTCTTTCGCTGACTCGATATCCATGATGTTGGTTTCAATCACGTGGTTCTTACGAACTTGTGCGTTAACCAAACGCTCTACTTCTTTAATCTGTGCCGGTGTTACCGCTTCAAGGTTAGAAAAGTCAAAACGTAGGTTATCTGGCTTAACTAAAGAACCTTTCTGAGCAACGTGCTCACCTAGAACTTCGCGCAATGCAGAGTGAAGTAAGTGAGTTGCAGAGTGATTTAGTGAGATAGCAGCACGACGCTCAGCATCAACCGTTGCTTCTACTTTATCGCCCTTAGCAAATACACCTTCAACTAGCTCACCGTGGTGTGCAAATGCGTTACCTAGCTTCTGAGTATCTTGTACTTTGAAAAGACCCGACGCTGTTTTTAGTGTACCAGCATCACCACATTGACCGCCTGACTCAGCGTAGAATGGTGTCTCTTCAAGGATGATGATTGCTTTGTCGCCAGCCGATAGTGAAGATACCTCTTCGCCGTCCACAAATAGCGCAGAGATTTCACCAGCACCTTCAGTTGCTGTGTAACCACAGAACTCTGTGTTCGTATCTACTTTGATCGTCGCGTTGTAATCAGTGCCGAATTGGCCAGCTTCACGAGCACGCTTACGCTGTGCTTCCATCGCCTTCTCAAAGCCTTCTTCATCGATAGTAAAGTCGCGTTCACGAGCTACATCGTTAGTCAGGTCAGCTGGGAAGCCGTATGTGTCGTAAAGTTTGAAAACTGTTTCGCCGTCAAGCTCTTTGCCTTCAAGTGCGTCTAGTGCGTCATTAAGAATAACCATGCCGCGCTCTAGAGTACGACCAAAATTCTCTTCTTCAATGCGAAGTACTTTTTCAACAAGCTCTTGCTGTTTCTTAAGTTCATCTGCCGCAGAGCCCATCACTTCAGCCAGTACACCCACAAGTTTGTGGAAGAACACGCCTTGTGCGCCAAGCTTGTTACCGTGACGAACTGCACGACGAATAATACGACGTAGAACGTAGCCACGACCTTCGTTTGAAGGCATAACGCCGTCAGCGATTAGGAATGAACAAGAACGGATGTGGTCAGCAATAACGCGTAGCGATTGGTTAGATAGATCGTCATGACCCACAACTTCCGCTGTCGCTTTGATTAGCTTTTGAAATACATCAATTTCGTAGTTAGAGTGAACGCCCTGCATGATTGCAGAAATACGCTCAATACCCATACCTGTATCTACAGCAGGCTTAGGTAGCGGTTCCATTGTACCGTCAGCGTGACGGTTGAACTGCATGAATACGTTGTTCCAGATCTCGATGAAACGGTCACCATCTTCTTCAGGTGTACCAGGACGGCCGCCCCAGATGTGCTCACCGTGATCGTAGAAGATTTCAGTACATGGACCACAAGGACCTGTGTCACCCATCGTCCAGAAGTTATCAGACTCGAACTGTTTACCGCCTTCTTTGTCGCCAATGCGAACGATACGGTCAGCAGGAACACCTACTTTTTTGTTCCAGATATCGAATGCTTCATCATCTGTCTCGTATACCGTTACCAGCAGACGGTCTTTTGGCAGTTGAAGAGTCTCAGTCAGGAATTCCCAAGCAAAGCCAATCGCTTCTTCTTTGAAGTAGTCGCCAAAGCTGAAGTTGCCTAGCATTTCGAAGAACGTGTGGTGACGAGCCGTGAAACCTACGTTTTCAAGGTCATTGTGTTTACCACCCGCACGTACACAACGCTGAGCCGTAGTTGCTCGAGTGTAGGCACGCTTTTCGGCGCCTAAGAAGCAATCTTTGAATTGGTTCATACCTGCGTTAGTAAATAGCAGGGTTGGATCGTTATGTGGAACTAACGATGAACTGTCTACGATTTGGTGTTCTTTGCTCTCAAAGAACTTAAGGAACGCGTTGCGAACCTCATCAGTGCTCATGTACATGCAGCTCTTCCTGAAAATAGTCGAGTTAGAATTTTGCCGTATTGTAGATCATGGTTAAGGCTTCGACTAGTTTTCTTGTAGAAAAGACACCCTTGGGCAGGATTTTAGTGGGAATTCGATAAAATGAAGAATATTCCACTATATCTAGCCGTGGAAAAGCAGAAGTAAATCGACGACCTAGTACCGAAGAAACTCAGTCAACAAAAGAGAGTTGACCAAATACATGCTCGACGGAACTGCTCCAATAAAAAAGCCCCGCATAAAATATGCGAGGCTTTAAGTTCTTTCAAGCGGATGCTTCTTTCAAACATCTACTCTATAAAACGTTAGCTTATAGCTCTTCGTTTTCTTCTTCTTTCTCTACGTCTTTCTCTTCAAGAACAGCAGGAGTCAGTAGTAACTCACGAAGTTTAGTATCGATCTCTAGAGCAACTTCTGGGTTTTCACGTAGGTATTTACCAGCGTTAGCTTTACCTTGGCCGATCTTATCGCCCTTGTAGCTGTACCAAGCGCCCGCTTTTTCTACTAGCTTATTCTTAACACCTAAGTCGATAAGCTCACCTTCACGGTTGAAGCCTTTACCGTAAAGGATTTGAGTTTCAGCTTGTTTAAACGGTGCAGCAATCTTGTTCTTAACAACCTTGATACGCGTTTCGTTACCAACAACCTCATCACCATCTTTGATCGCACCAGTACGGCGGATATCAAGACGAACAGATGCGTAGAACTTAAGAGCGTTACCACCAGTTGTTGTTTCTGGGTTACCAAACATCACACCAATCTTCATACGAATTTGGTTGATGAAGATAGCCATACAGTTAGACTGCTTAAGGTTACCAGTTAGCTTACGCATCGCTTGAGAAAGCATACGAGCCTGAAGACCCATGTGGCTGTCGCCCATTTCGCCTTCGATTTCTGCTTTTGGTGTTAGTGCTGCTACTGAGTCAATAACAAGTACATCGATTGCACCTGAACGAGCCAGTGCATCACAGATTTCTAGCGCTTGCTCACCCGTATCTGGTTGAGAAACAAGAAGCGCATCGATATCAACACCAAGCTTTTGAGCGTAGATAGGGTCTAGTGCGTGTTCCGCATCAACGAAAGCACACGTCTTGCCGACTTTCTGTGCTGCAGCAATAAGCTCAAGCGTTAGCGTTGTTTTACCTGATGATTCTGGACCGTAAACTTCTACGATACGCCCCATCGGTAGGCCACCAGCACCTAGTGCGATATCTAGAGATAGAGAACCAGTAGAAATAGTTTCTACGTCCATTGTGCGGTTATCACCAAGACGCATGATAGAACCTTTACCAAATTGCTTTTCAATCTGACCAAGGGCTGCGGCTAACGCTTTTTGTTTATTCTCGTCCATCTCTATCTCCACATAATCGGTTGTCTCAACAAGCGATCTAGAATCTATTTCTAACCCACATAGGGGTGACTAATTGGCTTTCATTATACTGTTGATTCATACAGTGTCTATACCTGTATGAAAATAATTTGTACAAATGTTACTTACCTTCCATTGATAGGTAATCATAAATAACTTGCAGGGCATGGTGCGTGGCTTGTTGGCGTACTTGTGATCTGTCGCCTGTAAATACATGCGTTTCTACTTTATCCCAGCCATTTAGTGCTTTCCACGCGAAGCATACTGTACCAACAGGCTTATCTTCGGTCGCGCCACCTGGCCCGGCAATGCCACTGATCGATACAGAGATAGTCCCGTTTGAGTATTGCAATGCCCCGCTCGCCATTTCTATGACGACAGGCTCACTCACAGCGCCGAACTCAATCAAGGTTTTAAGCTGCACACCTATCATCTCTTGCTTGGCTTCATTGCTATAAGTAACAAAAGCGCGATCAAACCACCCAGAACTGCCCGCAATGTCAGTGACTGCAGTCGCGACACCTCCGCCAGTGCAAGATTCAGCCGTCACTAACACTTGTTTGTGTTTAGCGAGTAAATGTCCAAGCTGTTCACTAAGGTCTTGAGTCATCTGCATCATCAGCTTCCCTTTATTTACTGTCATATCATTTGGATTCGCATCTTTTCGCATCAGCCGCTTTTCGCACGAAACGCTTTCACGTATCCTAAGCCGCAATAGAAATAAACGAAAGAAGTTAACTGTGAAAGCCGATCAAAAACATACTCCCATGATGCAGCAGTACCTAAAACTGAAAGCAGAAAACCCAGAAATTCTGCTGTTCTACCGCATGGGCGATTTCTACGAGCTTTTCTATGATGATGCTAAAAAAGCTTCTCAACTCCTCGATATTTCACTGACTAAACGCGGTTCATCAAATGGTGAGCCTATTCCGATGGCGGGTGTTCCTTACCATGCCGTTGAAGGGTACCTTGCAAAGTTAGTACAACTTGGTGAATCCGTAGCAATTTGTGAACAGATTGGTAATCCAGCAACTTCAAAAGGCCCTGTTGAACGTGCTGTTGTACGTATCGTCACACCCGGCACCGTGACCGATGAGGCATTGCTTTCTGAGCGTGTTGATAACCTGATTGCAGCCATCTACCATCACAACGGTAAGTTTGGTTACGCGACACTGGATATTACCTCCGGTCGATTCCAACTTTGCGAGCCAGAAACCGAAGAAGCAATGGCCGCAGAACTGCAGAGAACCTCACCACGTGAGCTACTGTTCCCTGAAGATTTCGAACCTGTAAATCTAATGGCAAGCCGTAATGGCAACCGCCGCCGCCCTGTATGGGAATTTGAATTAGATACCGCTAAGCAGCAATTAAATAAACAATTTGGTACTCGCGATCTGGTTGGCTTTGGCGTAGAAAGCGCAAAACTGGGTCTATGTGCGGCTGGTTGTTTGATCCAATACGTGAAAGATACCCAACGTACAGCCCTTCCTCATATCCGTTCACTGACGATGGATAAGCAAGATCACTCAGTGATCCTTGATGCTGCGACTCGCCGCAATCTAGAGATCACGCAAAACCTTGGCGGTGGCACAGATAACACTCTTGCTGAAGTGCTTGATCACACCGCAACTGCGATGGGCAGTCGCATGCTTAAGCGTTGGTTACATCAACCAATGCGCAATATCTCTGCACTCGATCAGCGCTTAGATGCGATTGGTGAGATGAAAGATTTGGCTCTATTCACAGAGCTACAGCCAACCTTAAAGCAGATTGGTGATATCGAGCGTATTCTTGCTCGTCTTGCTCTTCGTTCTGCTCGTCCACGTGATATGGCACGACTTCGCCAAGCGATGGAATATTTACCAGAGCTAGCTGAAACACTGACGCAGCTGAAACACCCATACCTGACTCAACTTGCTCAGTATGCCTCTCCTGTGGATGAGGTTTCTGAGCTACTTGAGCGTGCAATCAAAGAGAACCCACCCGTGGTTATCCGCGATGGCGGTGTGATTGCTGAAGGCTACAACGCCGAGCTAGATGAATGGCGTGACCTTGCTGCGGGCGCAACCGAGTTTCTGGATAAGCTTGAGCAAGAAGAACGTGAACGTCACGGTATCGACACGCTAAAAGTTGGCTACAACAACGTACACGGTTTCTTCATCCAAGTGAGCCGTGGGCAAAGCCACCTTGTGCCGCCACATTATGTTCGTCGCCAAACGCTGAAGAACGCTGAGCGCTATATCATTCCTGAGCTGAAAGAACACGAAGACAAAGTACTTAACTCTAAGTCGAAAGCACTCGCTATCGAGAAACAGCTTTGGGAAGAGTTGTTTGATTTGCTACTGCCATATCTAGAGCGCCTACAAAACATCGCTTCTTCAGTATCTCAACTTGATGTACTACAGAACTTAGCTGAGCGCGCAGATACTCTTGATTACTGTCGTCCAACCATGACAGAAGCCGCGGGTGTACAGATCCAAGCAGGTCGTCACCCAGTAGTAGAACAAGTGATGGACGAACCTTTCATTGCTAACCCTATCGACCTGAATGATCAACGTAAGATGCTGATCATCACAGGTCCAAATATGGGTGGTAAATCGACCTACATGCGCCAAACGGCACTCATCGCATTGATGGCTCATATCGGTTGTTATGTACCTGCAGAAAGCGCAACCATCGGCTCTATCGACCGTATCTTTACGCGTATTGGCGCATCCGATGATTTGGCTTCTGGTCGTTCAACTTTCATGGTTGAGATGACAGAGACCGCAAATATTCTGCACAACGCGACACCAAATAGCCTTGTGCTAATGGATGAAATCGGTCGTGGTACCAGTACTTACGATGGTCTGTCTCTGGCTTGGGCAAGTGCAGAGTGGCTAGCCAATCAAATCAATGCGATGACACTGTTTGCAACGCACTACTTTGAGCTAACTGAACTGCCTAACCAACTTCCAACTTTAGCAAACGTACACTTAGATGCGGTTGAGCATGGTGACAGCATTGCCTTTATGCACGCGGTTCAAGAAGGTGCAGCAAGTAAATCTTACGGTCTAGCGGTTGCAGGTTTAGCTGGCGTACCGAAAGCCGTGATCAAGAATGCTCGAGCGAAGCTGACTCAGTTAGAAGCGTTAAGTATGGAGTCGCCAACATCGAAGCCAAGTGGTGTTGATATCGCGAACCAACTTAGCCTGATCCCTGAACCGAGTGAGGTGGAGCAAGCACTAGCGAATGTTGATCCTGATGATCTAACCCCTCGCCAAGCATTAGAAGAGCTCTACCGCTTGAAGAAGCTACTCTAACTTAAGAAGCACTCTAGTTTAAATAGCCAAGCGCTGTGGTTTCTAGCTGAAGTCAAAATTAAACCAGAAGCTAAAACTAAAAAACGCTGACATTAGGTCAGCGTTTTTTTATTTCGATATCGTGGAATATCGTTTAGTCGTTTTCAACGTTGAACAGGTTTTCCATGTTCAGACCTTGCTTGATCAAAATCTCACGTAGACGACGAAGACCTTCAACTTGGATTTGACGAACTCGCTCACGAGTCAGGCTGATTTCACGACCAACTTCTTCTAGCGTTGACGGTTCATAACCCAGTAGTCCAAATCGACGTGCAAGTACCTCTTTCTGCTTAGGATTCAGTTCATCAAGCCAGAAGATCAGTGAGTTCTTGATATCGCTATCTTGAGTTGAAACCTCAGGATCTGAATTGTTGATGTCTGGAATAATATCCAACAGTGCTTTCTCACCGTCACCACCAATTGGCGTATCTACAGAACTCACTCTTTCGTTTAGACGAAGCATCTTGCTCACATCACCAACCGGCTTATCTAGCTTAGAAGCGATCTCTTCAGCTGTTGGTTCGTGGTCAAGCTTTTGTGATAGTTCTCTTGCAGTACGTAGGTAGATGTTCAGCTCTTTCACAACATGGATTGGCAAACGGATAGTGCGAGTCTGATTCATCAACGCACGTTCAATGGTTTGACGAATCCACCATGTTGCGTAAGTTGAAAAGCGGAAGCCTCGCTCTGGGTCAAATTTCTCTACGGCGCGAATCAAACCTAGGTTGCCTTCTTCGATTAGATCGAGAAGTGCCAAACCACGGTTGCTATAACGACGAGAAATTTTTACCACCAAACGCAGGTTACTTTCGATCATGCGTTTACGTGCTGCTTCATCACCGCGTAGAGCTCGACGTGCGTAAAGCACTTCTTCTTCTGCGGTTAGTAGTGGTGAGAAACCGATTTCGCCTAGATACAGTTGAGTGGCATCTAAGCTTTTAGACGTAACTTCAACTTCTTCTTTCGCTTCGGTTTTCTTAGTGACTGTTCGTTTTGCTTTTCCAAGAGCTTCCGGTTCCGTGGTTGCTTGGTCAAGATCGAACTCTTCTTTGGTTACTGCATTGCTTATACTCATAACGCCTCCCCCTGGCGAAATTAGCATGACATTACAACTTCATATGTCGCTAAATGACTATGTCACTCAATACAATACGTTAATCGTTCATATTGTATTTAAGGCAAATATCGTTTTGGATTAACTGATTTACCTTGGTAACGAATCTCAAAGTGCAGCCTAACACTGCTGGCTCCAGAGCTTCCCATTGTTGCAATCTTCTGCCCTGGTTTCACACTTTGCCCTTCAGATACTAATAGTCGGTCGTTATGCGCGTATGCACTTAAGTAATTATCATTGTGCTTCACAATCACTAGATTGCCGTAGCCTCGCAGTGCATTACCCGAATAAACAACCGTTCCCCCTGCAGTAGATACTATTGGCTGACCTCGCTGTCCTGCTATGTCTATGCCTTTATTTCCTTGTTCGCCTACAGAGAAATTCTTGATTACTCTCCCTTTAGTTGGCCATAACCATTTGGATACTTTATCACTTGTTGGTTTGGTGGACGGTGTAACATTCTGTTTACCTTTAGAACCAACATACTCCTTTGATTTGGATTGTTCAACCTTCTTTGGTGGATCTTTTTTCGCCACTTTGGTGGTAGTTTGAGCTGGAGCTGGTTTAGAGTTTTTGCTCGATTGCGATGTGGATTTAGGTTTATTTGCCGCAGATGACGTTGTCGATGCCGCGACAGGCGCAGCAACAGCTGCTACCGCTACCGTTGACTTACCATACGCTGGCGCATTGTAACTAGGACGCCACAACTTAAGCTTCTGCCCTGGGTGAATAGTATAAGGCGCAGACAATTTGTTGTAGCTAACGAGGTCATTGACGTCTTTATTGGTCACATAAGCGATGAAATAAAGCGTATCGCCTTTTTTCACTTCATAGTAACTACCGCGATAACTACCACGATCAATCGATGAGTAATTCTTGTTAAGGCTTGAAACCGGCGCAGGCGAATTCGCTGCACACCCAACAAGGGCACAGCTAAGCAGTAAAGTACTTCCTTTAAACAACTTCGAACGCATCGACTCTCTATCCACCTACACCATTAGTCTTGTTATTAAGCTAGTTCACCAGGAACAAGAGGTACAAATCTCACCATTTCGATAACACTCGACAAAAATTCATCGCCGTGACGAACGATCTTCAACAGTTGTTGTTCATCATCCCCAACAGGAATCAGTAAACGACCGCCATCTTTCAGCTGTTGCAGAAGCGCTTGAGGAATCGACTCTGCAGCAGCGGTAACAATAATCGCATCAAAAGGCGCCTTTGAAGACCACCCTTGCCAACCATCACCGTGCTTAGTTGAAATATTGTAGAAATCGAGTTGCTTCAACCTGCGTTTAGCATCCCATTGTAGCGACTTTATTCTTTCAACCGAATAGACATGATCAACAAGCTGAGCCAATACCGCGGTTTGGTAGCCTGAACCCGTTCCGATCTCCAAAACGCGGCTATCTTGTTGTAACTCAAGCAGCTCTGTCATTTTGGCAACAATGTATGGTTGGGAGATTGTCTGACCCTGTCCGATCGGCAGCGCATTATTGTCATAAGCTTGATGGTACATCGCCTGTGATAAAAAGCTCTCTCTCGGCAGTTGATAAATAGCATCAAGAACCTTTTGATCTCGGATGCCGTTTTCAATCAGAAAAGTAATTAAGCGCTCGGCTTGTGGATTGCTCACTTACTTCTCCCCTAACCATGTTGTCATCGCACCTAACGACTCGTGTGCCGTTAGATCAACTTGTAACGGTGTTACCGATATAAAGCCATGCTCGATTGCGTAAAAATCGGTACCTTCGCCGGCATCTTGCTCTTTGCCCGGAGGGCCGAGCCAATAGATATCGTGACCACGAGGGTCCTTTTGCTTAATCATATCTTCAGAGTGATGACGAGCACCTAAGCGTGTCACCTGAGTACCAGACAGTTGTTCTAAGGCTAAATCAGGAACGTTCACGTTCAATAAGCGATTGGTCGGGATTGGGTTTGCTAAATGTTGTTCGACAATACGACGAGCAATCGCTGCCGCTGTCTTAAAATGTTTTTTACCCACCAACGAAAACGCCACCGATTGAACGCCTAGAAAGTGCCCTTCCATTGCTGCTGCTACCGTACCTGAATAAAGCACGTCATCACCAAGGTTAGCACCGTGATTAATGCCCGTTAATACCAGATTAGGCATGTCATTCTTTAGCAGTTCGTTTAACGCAAAATGCACACAGTCGGTCGGTGTTCCTTGTACCGAATAGGTATTTTCAGCAATCTCTTGAACGCGTAAAGGCTGTTCTAAAGTTAATGAATTTGAAGCGCCTGAACGATTACGGTCAGGTGCCACAATGATAACTTCAGCAAGATCACGTAGTTCATCTGCTAGCTCATGAATACCTTGAGCATGCACACCATCATCGTTGCTGAGTAAAATCTTCATTCTGTATCCTTTCTTCATATTCCAGTGCTAAGTGACTTAAATTCCAATATTAAGTCACTTAGTGCCAAGCAGAATCATTACTGCTCGTAGCTTCTCTCTACGTGTACTTCTTCAACCAATTCACGAACGATAGCCGTCGCAAAGCAGCCTGCATCAAGAGAGAACTTCAGAGTGACATTATCTTCACTCACTTCCCACGTTAGATCAGTAGGTTTCAGTGACGCTTCACGGCGGTCATGACGCATGCGATTACCACGAATTAGAGCCATCAAATCCGGTTCAGCATCAAGGTGTTTCTGCTCTAAAGCTTGAGACTCATCTGTTGTTGGCAAAGCGTTATCTCCGGCCAAAGCCACAGTCACCAATGCAGTACCATTCGCGATATCTTGCTTTACAGCTTCAAGGTTTTCAGCCGTTACCGTTAGTTGAGCACCGTCTTTCACTACGATATCGCCAACCAATGCCGATGCAAACACATCTTGCTCAATACGGTCTGAAAGGATCAAGTTGTAAATCCACGAGCGAGCCGCAGAAAGATACAAGCTGCGTTTATTCTGGTTACGAGTACGAACGTTATCGCGGCCCCAACGACGAGCTTCAGATAGGTTGTTACCTTCATTACCAAAACGCTGAGTACCAAAGTAGTTTGGCACGCCCACTTGAGCGACTTTTTCCAAACGCTTTACCACATCTTCACAATCCGTTACTTCAGACAAGGTCAACTCAAATTGGTTGCCAACTAAATCGCCCGGACGTAACTTTTTGTTATGACGTGCTGTCGCTAGGATTTCAATACTTGGGTATTGTGCTAAGAACGCTGAAAAGTCAGGCTCACCTTTCGGTAGGTGGACGCTCAACCACTGCTCTGTCACAGCGTGACGGTCTTTCAAACCCGCCCAGCTCACGTCTTTCGACTTAACACCGCAAGCTTTAGCCAGCTCGTTTGCTACGAAACTCGTGTTTTCACCAGTTTTACGAATACGAACCATTAGGTGCTCGCCTTCACCAGTAAACTCAAAACCCAAGTCTTCATTAACGACAAAGTGTTCGGCTTTTGCTTTTAGTTTTGCTTTCGCAGTTGGTTTACCGTTTAGATAAGCCAATGAAGATAAAATATCTGACATGCTGTTCTTTTCGTGTTGGTGCTTACGCACTTTTAGTTATTAGGACCACCGCTTCACATGCGATGCCCTCTTTGCGACCAGTAAAACCTAAACGCTCAGTAGTCGTCGCTTTTACATTCACATTGCTAATGCTGGTTTCTAGGTCTTGAGCAATAGCTTGGCACATAGAGTCTATATGAGGGGCCATCTTTGGAGCTTGCGCCATGATAGTAATATCGGCATTACCAATCACGTAACCTTGTTCTTTTACTCGACGGTAAACATCTTTCAGTAGTTCACGGCTATCCGCGCCTTTCCATTCGTCATCAGTATCAGGGAAATGACGACCAATATCGCCCGCTGCGATCGCACCTAACAGAGCGTCACACAAAGCATGAAGGGCAACGTCACCATCTGAATGTGCGATAAGACCTTGTTCGTAAGGGATGCTCACACCACCAATAATTACCGGACCTTCACCACCAAACTTATGTACATCAAAGCCATGGCCAATACGAATCATCATTATTCCTTATTCTGACTTAAATAGAACTCAGCAAGCGCTAAATCTTCAGGCTGAGTAATCTTAAAATTATCTGAGCGCCCAGCCACTAAAGCCGGCGATAAACCTTTCCATTCAAAGGCTGAAGCTTCATCAGTAATTGAAGCGCCATGTTGCAACGCCTCACTTAATGCCTTCCACAGAGGCTTTGCTCTGAACATTTGCGGCGTAAGTGCATGCCATAAATCCGCTCGCTCAACGGTATGCTCGATCTGCCCTTGAGCACCTCGCTTCATCGTGTCACGAACTGGAGCCGCTAAAATAGCCCCGACATCATGGCTCATCGCGCCGGAAATTAGCTTGTCGATATCACTTAGCTGAACACACGGCCTTGCCGCATCGTGAACCATTACCCAATCACTAAGCTGCTGCTCAGCGATATAGTTTAGCGCAGAGAGTACAGAGTCTGCTCTCTCGCTTCCGCCTGACACTCTGATCACTTGTGGATTCTGGTTGAGTGCTAGCTCAGGGTAGTATGGGTCATCATCACTGATCGCAACGACAATTTGAGCGACTTGAGGGTGAGACAGTAATTTCTCAACGGTGTGCTCTAAAATTGTTTTGCCGTGAATCTCGAGGTATTGCTTAGGGCGGTCTGCCTTCATTCGGCTACCGACGCCCGCTGCAGGTACAACAGCAATCACGCTTTGAAGTTGAGTCGACATTAATGGGATTCCTCACCAATGATGCGATAAAACGTTTCGCCTTCTTTGACCATTCCAAGCTCATGACGTGCGCGTTCTTCTATCGCGTCTAAGCCTTGGCGTAGATCGTCAATTTCAGCAAACATTTCTGCATTTCGAATATGCAGCTTTTCATTCACTTGCTGTTGAACTTGGATTTCGTTGTTCACACCGTAGTAATCAGAAATACCATTTTTACCGAGCCACAGTGTGTGTTGTAGCCAGCCAAACACTATGAGCAGTACTAAAGCAAAAATTCGCATAACACCTTTCGCCGGTTGAAAAAGAAGGAACTAGAATAAGGCACATATATACCATAATGAGCTTATTGGTGCGAGATATGTGGTGTCAGGGAATCAATAAGTCGGGGAATTATTGTCGGGATAGGTAAGGACAACAATGAGATTCCCTACTCCTTCCTTCGTCAGTCTAGGGAATGACGAACTTTCGGTATCAAAAAGAAAGCTATATAACCTAGAGCTTCTTTTCTTCACCTTTTTGCAGACAAAAAAATGCCCCGCATAAGCGAGGCATTTAAAAGCATTAGTGCATAATTCTAACTAGTTGGTGCTGTAGCAAGGCAACAAAGAAGATTCAGCTATGGAGCATAGTTTCCTATGTGACTTAGTGAATCTTCTGCAGTTAACGCAGCTACAGTGCCAAATAGGACGAATTATTGACCTTTAACTTCTTTAAGACCGTTGTAAGGAGCTTTAGAACCTAGAGCTTCTTCGATACGGATAAGTTGGTTGTACTTAGCAACACGGTCAGAACGGCTCATAGAACCAGTTTTGATTTGACCTGCAGCTGTACCTACCGCTAGATCAGCGATAGTTGCATCTTCAGTTTCGCCAGAACGGTGAGAGATTACTGCAGTGTAGCCAGCGTCTTTAGCCATCTTGATAGCAGCTAGAGTCTCTGTTAGAGAACCGATTTGGTTGAACTTGATAAGGATAGAGTTAGCTACGCCTTTCTCGATACCTTCAGCAAGAATCTTAGTGTTTGTAACGAACAGATCGTCACCAACGATTTGAAGCTTGTCGCCTAGAAGTTCAGTTTGGTGCTTGAAGCCATCCCAATCTGACTCGTCAAGACCGTCTTCGATAGAAACGATTGGGAAGTTGTTCGCTAGCTCAGCTAGGTAGTGGTTGAACTCTTCAGAAGTGAAAGTTTTACCTTCGCCCTTCATGTTGTAGATGCCAGCTTCTTTGTCGAAGAACTCAGATGCTGCACAGTCCATAGCAAGAGTAACGTCTTTACCTAGTTCGTAACCAGCAGCTGCAACAGCTTCTGCGATAACTTCTAGAGCTTCAGCGTTAGACTTAAGGTTAGGAGCGAAACCACCTTCATCACCAACTGCAGTGCTGTAGCCTTTAGACTTAAGAACTTTAGCTAGGTTGTGGAATACTTCAGCGCCGATACGTAGACCTTCTTTAAGAGTTTTAGCGCCAACTGGTTGGATCATGAACTCTTGGATGTCAACGTTGTTATCTGCGTGCTCACCACCGTTGATGATGTTCATCATTGGTAGAGGCATAGAGAACTGACCAGCAGTACCGTTTAGCTCAGCGATGTGCTCGTATAGAGGCATGCCTTTCGCAGCAGCAGCAGCTTTTGCGTTAGCTAGAGATACAGCTAGGATAGCGTTCGCGCCGAACTTAGACTTGTTATCAGTACCGTCTAGGTCAAGCATGATTTGGTCAACGTCAGCTTGTGCTTTAGCGTCAGTACCAACTAGAGCTTCAGCGATTGGGCCGTTTACAGCTTCAATAGCTTTAAGAACACCTTTACCTAGGAAACGTGATTTGTCGCCGTCACGTAGCTCAAGAGCTTCGCGAGAACCAGTAGATGCGCCAGATGGAGCAGCAGCCATACCTACGAAACCGCCTTCTAGGTGTACTTCAGCTTCTACAGTTGGGTTACCACGTGAATCGATGATTTCACGACCTAGAACTTTAACGATCTTAGACATTGAATGTTTCCTTCTCGTTGAATATATAAATGTCAAATTTAAAGGTAGCAGCACAACTTACGCAGCTACCTGTATTCCTTTTTACTTTTCTAACTCGCCGCGCTGGAACTCACCAGCCGCTTTAACGAAACCTGCAAACAATGGGTGACCATCGCGAGGTGTTGAAGTGAACTCTGGGTGGAATTGAGCAGCAACAAACCATGGGTGGTTCGGGTTCTCAATAACTTCAACCAGTTTCTTGTCCGCAGATAGACCCGATACTTTTAGGCCCGCTTTTTCGATTTGTGGACGAAGATTGTTGTTTACTTCGTAACGGTGACGGTGACGTTCATGGATCGTCGCGCTACCGTATAATTCGTAAGCTTTAGTCCCTTTCGCTAGGTGACAAAGCTGTGAACCAAGACGCATTGTGCCGCCTAGGTCAGATGATTCTGTACGCTCTTCAACTTTACCTTCGCCATCAGTCCACTCAGTGATAAGACCAACTACTGGGTACTTAGTTTCAGTACAGAATTCAGAAGAGTGTGCCCCTTCCATTTTCGCAACGTTACGAGCGTACTCGATAAGCGCTACTTGCATACCTAGACAGATACCTAAGTACGGTACTTTGTTTTCACGAGCGTATTGAGCAGCAAGAATCTTACCTTCAACACCACGGTCACCAAAGCCACCAGGAACTAGGATTGCATCTAGGCCTTCTAAAACTTCTACACCACGAGACTCAACGTCTTGTGAATCTACGTATTTAATATTAACGCTTAGGCGGTTTTTCAAGCCTGCGTGTTTTAGCGCTTCATTTACTGATTTGTATGCATCTGGTAGTTCAATGTACTTACCAACCATACCAATCGTCACTTCACCCGTTGGGTTAGCTTCTTCGTAAATTACTTGTTCCCATTCAGACAGATCTGCTTCTGGAGCTGTGATGCCGAAACGCTTACATACAAGTTCATCAGTGCCTTGAGCTTTAATAAGCTGAGGGATCTTGTAGATAGAGTCAACATCGCGCATAGAAATAACTGCATTTTCTTGCACATTACAGAACAGAGCAATTTTCTTACGCTCGTTCGAAGGAATGTTGCGGTCTGAACGACAAACTAGGATGTCTGGCTGAATACCAATAGACAGCAACTCTTTTACAGAGTGTTGCGTCGGCTTAGTTTTCACTTCGCCCGCAGCTGCTAGGTATGGCACTAGAGTAAGGTGCATGAACATTGCGCGTTCACGGCCTAGTTCGACTGCTAGCTGACGAATCGCTTCCATGAATGGTAGAGATTCGATATCACCAACCGTACCACCAACTTCAACGATCGCGATATCGTGGCCAGCTGCGCCAGAAATTACACGCTCTTTGATAGAGTTAGTGATGTGTGGGATAACCTGAATAGTTGCACCTAGGTAATCACCGCGACGCTCTTTAGCGAGTACGTCTGAGTAAACACGACCTGCAGTGAAGTTGTTACGCTTAGTCATCTTGGTGCGAATGAATCGCTCATAGTGACCAAGGTCAAGGTCAGTTTCAGCGCCATCTTCCGTAACGAACACTTCACCGTGCTGAGTCGGGCTCATAGTGCCTGGATCAACGTTGATGTAAGGGTCAAGCTTCATCATAGTCACTTTAAGACCACGAGCTTCTAAAATAGCCGCAAGAGATGCTGCAGCAATACCTTTACCTAGAGAGGATACAACCCCGCCAGTAACAAAAATGTAATTTGTCGTCATGTTTAACCTGAAATTGGTTGAATGAGGGAAATGGACTACTTCTGGACGGGATGAAAATATACCAGAAGCCCCTTATCGCCACAACGTGAAATCTATCACACTGCTATTTTTTATTTTTTGCTTCAAATCAATTCATGATAAAAGCTTTGGTTATCTTTTCTCCGCCACTTTGACTTCATCCCACATGGAATCAAGCTGTTGTAGTGAAAAATCGGTCAAAATTTTATCTTGCTGACGAACTTTTTGTTCCACCCCTTTAAAGCGACGTGAGAACTTCAGATTGGCTTTATTTAAAGCCGACTCTGGGTTTTTACCCAAATGTCGCACCAAATTGACCGTCGCAAACAGCAAATCACCCAACTCTTCTTCAACCAAATCTTCATTTGGCGTGACTTGAAGCGCTTCTTCTAGCACCTCATCGACTTCCTCTAAAACCTTATTAGCCACTGGGCCAATAGAGTCCCAATCGAAGCCATATTTCGCTACCTGTTTTTGAATCTTTGTAGCACGAGAAAGCGCGGGTAGAGAGTTTGGTATTGAGTCTAGAATACTTTCTTGAGTTTTGCCTGCCTGTGCTTTTTCTTTGGCTTTTTCAGCTTCCCAGTTGGCATTAATTTCTTCATCATTGGCAAACTCGGTATCAGAAAATACATGAGGATGACGGCGCGTTAGCTTCTCATTGATGCCATCAACCACATCAGAAAACTCAAACAGCCCCTGCTCTTTCGCGAGCTGACTGTAGAAAATCACCTGAAACAGCAGGTCACCTAGCTCTTCTTGTAGGTTCGGCCAATCTTTGTTGTGAATCGCGTCCACCACCTCATAAGTTTCTTCGATAGTATGCGGCACAATTGTTTCAAAATTTTGTTTTAAATCCCAAGGACAACCACCTTCAGGATCGCGCAGCTTAGCCATAATCTGTTCAAGTTGTTCAATCGGGTGGTTCATCGTTTTTTTCCTATTCACTGTCTTTGATTTTTAAATTTAATACTTCTGTTAAAACTAAAAAAGGCGAGCAGCTAAAACCACTCACCTTTCTTGATACTGTCTAATTCTCTAAATTCCGCATCTTTCACTAAGCAGTTGTTACTTTAACAAGGCAACAAGCTTTCGCGATTCCTGAGCATAGCTCGCCTATGTGATGGAACAAGAAAGCGCAGTTAACGCAGTAAAAGTGACTAATGCAACGTGAAAGTTAGCCTAGGCGTTTAACCGACATGACATCTTTGATCTGCTCTACTCGGCTCGTCACTCGACTCAGAATCTCAATATTGGTCACTTCCAAATCGAAATCCATTACCGATAGCTGACGTTTATAGTCGATGCGGCTCTTCATTGTGGTCACGCTGATCTTCTCGTTCGAGAACAGTGAGGTGATGTCTTTCAGCAAGCCATTACGCTCCAGTGCTTCAACACGCAGCGTTAGGATGTAAGAACCGACGAAGCCATTGCCCCAGACTGTATCAATAATACGCTCTGGTGCGTGCAGGCTTAGCTCACTCAACTGTTCACAGTCAGCACGGTGAACTGAGATACCACGACCTTGAGTGATGTAACCTTTAATCACATCACCAGGGATTGGCTGACAGCAACGAGCTAGGTGCGTCATTAAGTTATCAACGCCCTCAACCACTACCGCGTCTTTCTTTGGACGACTCTGTTGTGCTGGCTTGTTTTCCGACTCAAGCAGTTTCTCTAGCGCTTTCTTGTCTTCTTCTTCCGCCGTAGGCTTGTTGACCAACGCATTGATGTGATTAACCACTTGGTTAATGCGCAAGTCGCCACTGCCGATACCAGCATAAAGCTCATCTGGCGTGTTTACGTTAAAGCGTCTTAGCGCGTATTGGTCGGCATCTTTTAGAGTTGCACCAACCTTCGCTAATTCAACCTCAAGAATGTCACGACCCGCTTCTAGGTTCTTCTCACGACTTTGCGCGCGGAACCAAGCGTTGATTTTCGCACGAGCACGTCCAGAGTGAACGAAGCCTGTGGTTGGGTTCAGCCAATCACGAGATGGGTTCGGCTCTTTCTGAGTGATAATTTCAACCTGATCACCCATCGATAATTTATGAGTGAATGGGACGATACGGCCTGCTACTTTGGCACCGATACAGCGGTGTCCAACCATCGAGTGGATGTGGTAAGCGAAATCCAACGGGGTTGCACCCATAGGTAAATCGACCACATCACCACGCGGTGTAAACGCGTATACGCGATCATCGAATACTTGGCTACGAACTTCATCCAGCATCTCGCCAGAATCCGACATCTCTTCTTGCCAATCGATAAGTTTACGCAACCAAGTGATTTTCTCGTCGTAACCACTGCGTCCACTCGAAGCGCCTTCTTTGTACTTCCAATGCGCAGCCACACCCAACTCAGAGTCTTCGTGCATTTGCTTGGTACGGATCTGAATCTCAATGGTCTTGCCTTCTGGGCCCAGAACCACCGTGTGAATCGATTGGTAACCATTTGGCTTAGGGTTCGCCACATAGTCATCAAATTCACTTGGTAGATGTTTGTATTTGGTATGAACCACACCTAGACCGGCATAACAGTCTTGAAGCTGATCTGCGATGATACGTACCGCTCGCACGTCAAAAAGCTCATCGAAGTCCAAGCCTTTCTTCTGCATCTTACGCCAGATACTGTAGATGTGTTTTGGTCGACCGCTCACTTCCGCATTGATGCTTGAACGATTCATTTCAGCCGTTAAGTCGTCAACGAAATCGGTGATGTATTGTTCACGTACGATACGACGCTCAGACAGCTGTTTAGCTATCTGCTTGTAGGTGTCTGGCTGCTGGTAGCGGAATGCGTAATCTTCGATTTCCCACTTAAGCTGACCAATACCTAAACGGTTAGCGAGCGGAGCGTAAATGTTAGAACACTCTTTTGCTGCCGCGCGACGTACAGCATCAGGCGCTTTTTTTACTTCAATAAGGTTACAGATTCGCTCAGCGAGTTTGATAACTACGCAGCGGAAATCATCTACCATCGCCAGTAGCATACGACGAACGTTATCAACTTGGCCCGAGGCAGCACTGCCTTCAAGGGTTACGTTTAGCTGGCCCAAGGCCGCCATTTCTTCAACGCCATCAATCAACTTTACGGTTTCTTTACCGTAGCTTTCTTCAAACGCTTCGCGCTCAAAAACGCCGCTTGAGACGACGGGGAAAAGTTGCGCGGCAATTAAAGTGGCACGGTCCATGGACAGCGTAACCAAGATTTCGATCATCTCGCGGCCACGCCAAAGCAAGAGCGATGCTTGCTCGTGATCTTTTAATAGCTCTTCACAGTGACGATAAACCTTGATCAGTTTATTCGAGGTTTTTGCGTCTTGATTCAGTGACGCAATCCAACTTTCTAGCTCAAACTGTTCGCTTGGGTTTAAATGTGCGCTTCGTACCGCAACCATCATGCCTTCCTAGTTATTATGTTTTATACCCAATTCAATATGACTAACTGGTTCCAAGTTAGTTCGACCATATTGATATCAGCGCAGGTGTCCCTGCGCCTTTGTCATTCATTTTTAAGCCTTATTTACGGGCCTTTAAGCCTTGATAAAGAGAGCCATCGATTCTAAATGGCTGGTGTGTGGGAACATATCCAACATACCAAGTTTGGCTAATTGGTAGCCTTGCTTTTCTAAGCTCTCTGAATCTCTAGCTAGAGTAGCAGGATTACACGAAACATAAACCACACGCTTCGCTCCTAACGCTGAAATTTGATCAACAACACCACTCGCTCCAGCACGAGCTGGGTCCAGTAAGATTTTATCAAATTTCTCTTTTGCCCAAGCTTGTGTAGATAAGTCTTCTTCAAGATTAGCTTGGTAAAACTCGGTATTGCTTAACTGGTTTAACGCTGCGTTAGATGTGGCTTGCTGAACCATTTCATCAACGCCTTCTACACCAACCACAAACGCCGATTGTTTTGCGATAGGTAAGCTGAAGTTACCTAGACCACAAAACAGGTCTAGCACTCGCTCATCCGCTTGAGGTTCTAGCCACTCAATCGCTTGAGCCACCATCTGTTGGTTCACTTTCTGATTGACTTGGATAAAGTGGTTTGGCTCAAAAGGTAAAGTCACGCCAGTTTCGCTATAGGCTGGTGCATCACCAACTAAACGAACCAACTTATCGGTTTCAGGCATTGAGTACAGCGTCGCGCCTTCTTCTTTTGCTAATGCAATCAGCGCTTGTTCATCTTTTTCAACCAAAGGCTTAAGGTGACGTAGCACCATAACAGGGCCAGTATCGCCCAATACCAATTCAACGTGTCCTAAAGACGTAAGGCTGTTGAAAGTGTTGAGTAAATTTTTCAGTTTTGGAAGCAATACATTAAGGCGAGGATCAAGCACGGCACAGTCGGTGATGTTTTCAATCTGCTTACTCTGCTTCTTACGGAAACCGAATTGAAGCTGCTGTGTCTTCTTATCAACAAATAGGCTGATACGTGCGCGACGTCGATAACCGGTTTCATCACCAATAATAGGTTGTGCAACTTCAGTATTAGCCGTTTGGTATTGGCTCATCAGGTGCGTAAGAGATTGCGATTTATGCTCAACCTGAGAAGAATAACCGAGATGCTGAAGGTGACAACCACCACACTGATTAAAGTGTTTACAAAATGGCTTTAAACGCTGCTCGCTCGGCTTCAACAATTTGATGAGCTTTGCTCGCGAAAACTTACTTTTGCTCTCAGTAAGTTGAATGACCACCTGCTCACCTGGCAATGCGCCATCAATGAAAACCGGTTTATTCTTCTGATAAGCGATGCCAGCGCCATTGTGATCCATTCGTTCAACCAAAACCGATTGATGCTTGGTCTCGAGTTGAGTTTTCTTTTTTGGTTGGAAAAAACGTGCCATTGCTTGTGCCTAATGTATCTTTTAATAAGTAATTGGTATCCAGGACTCACTATTATGTCTTGGAATCATTGTCGAACGTCACGGCTTTGATTAAGCTTACCGTTCACTTAACCGCCATTGTGTGCGTTATTTTCCCATATCCAGACCTCGATGTAATTAAAGAACATGACCAGATATGGCTTAAGAGCCCGTGTAATTACCTTAACTCTAGCTCCAACCCTGATTATTGGGTTGCTATTGAGTGCATTTTTCTCATTTAACCGCTATCAAGACCTTGAGGGGCAAGTGGTTAACACTGGTACTAGCATCATTGAGCCACTTGCGATTGCGAGTGAATCAGGCATGAAGCTCGAAAGTCGAGAGTCTGTTCGTCAGCTTATTAGCTATGCGCATCGAAAGAATTCTAAGCTGGTGCGTAGTATCGCGGTGTTTGATGAACGTCATGAATTGTTTGTAACCTCAAACTTCCACCCCGACTTTGA
The DNA here is from genome assembly GCF_003050585.1 of Vibrio sp. ZF 223. Classification (NCBI taxonomy): domain Bacteria; kingdom Pseudomonadati; phylum Pseudomonadota; class Gammaproteobacteria; order Vibrionales; family Vibrionaceae; genus Vibrio; species Vibrio sp. ZF 223. The sequence continues at coordinate 60,484 of NZ_PIGB01000015.1, read as the reverse complement.
AAGCCTGACTTATCCAAAAGATAAACCGATTCCGCATTTAAGTTCTTCTGATTTACTCGATAACACACTGATTCTGCGGACGCCGATCATAGCCGAAGGCCAATACATCAATTCAGCCAACGGTCAGTCTCAAGCCAACCAAGCGATCGGTTATATTGCGATTGAATTAGACCTATCTTCTCTTCGATTGCAGCAATATCAAGAAGTGTTCTCTGCCTTCTTAGTTCTGATTCTCGGGCTTGGGTTGTCTGGTGTCTTTGCTTTCCGCTTGATGCATGACGTAACCCAGCCGATCACACACATGAAGAACATGGTCGACCGAATTCGTCGAGGCCACCTAGATGTACGTATCGAAGGCAAAATGCATGGTGAGCTAGACTCACTGAAAAACGGCATCAACGCGATGGCGGTATCGTTGTCAGAGTATCACGTCGAGATGCAGCACAGTATCGACCAAGCCACATCAGACTTGCGAGAAACCCTTGAGCAATTAGAGATTCAAAACGTTGAGTTAGACATAGCGAAGAAACGAGCTCAAGAAGCAGCTCGTGTTAAGTCTGAATTCCTGGCGAATATGTCTCACGAACTAAGAACACCTCTGAATGGTGTGATTGGCTTCACTCGTCAAATGCTTAAGACTCACCTATCGAACAGCCAAACCGATTACCTACAAACCATTGAACGATCGGCAAATAACCTGCTTAGCATCATCAACGATATCTTGGACTTTTCGAAACTTGAAGCCGGTAAACTGGCTCTAGAAAACATCCCATTTGAATTCCAAGCTAGCCTTGAAGAAGTAGTAAACCTTCAAGCAACCAACGCTCACGAGAAAGGCCTTGAGCTGACACTGAAGATCGATCCTAAAGTACCGCCAGGCGTAGTGGGCGATCCACTGCGTATTCAACAGATCCTGACCAACCTGGTCGGCAACTCAATCAAGTTTACCGAGCGCGGCAACATTGATATCAGCGTTGAGCTTCGCTCACAAAGCGAAGACAACATTGAGCTGCAATTCATGGTTCGCGATACGGGTATTGGTATTTCGGAGCGTCAACAAGCTCAGCTGTTCCAAGCCTTCAGCCAAGCCGACGCAAGTATCTCTCGTCGTTATGGTGGTACAGGCTTAGGTCTAGTTATAACCCAAAAACTGGTCAGCCAAATGGGCGGAGAGATCAGCCTAACCAGTCGTCTACATCAAGGGTCAACCTTCTGGTTTACGTTGAGACTATCAACGACTGATATGCCAATGACAGAGCTGATTGAGACTCAGTGTCTACAAGACAAACAACTGCTGCTGATCGAACCAAACATGCAAGCGGCATCGATTACTCAGCAAATCCTAACCCAAGAAGGCTTAGTGGTAACGTATCGTTCAGTAATGCCAGACGAGACCACCTCGTATGACTACGTTTTGCTTAACCTAGCCGCCAACCAAGAATATCAATTTGATACCGTGAGTGGTTGGGCAATTGGTGCGAAGAAGATTGCCCAAAACGTGATTATTGGTACACCAAGTACCGAGCTAGCGTTGGGTGAGCAACTAATGAAAGAGGTCGATGTTCAATGCATCACTAAACCTCTTTCTCGCAAGAAGTTACTGCAAACTCTGGTATCGAATCAGGCGCCAACCTTGATTGCACCAGCGATTGAAACACACTCAGAAGAGAAGCTTCCGCTTACTGTATTGGCGGTCGACGACAACCCTGCCAACCTTAAACTGATCACTGCGTTGCTAAAAGAACGTGTAGAAACCGTCATCAGTTGTACCAGTGGTCAGCAGGCGATAGACAAGGCGACAGATACTCAATTTGATATCATCTTCATGGATATTCAAATGCCACAGATGGACGGTGTGACGGCTTGTAAGAACATTAAGAAGCTAGCTAATAATGCGAACACACCTGTGATTGCCGTGACCGCGCATGCAATGATTGGCGAACGTGACCGACTACTCGAAGCAGGCATGGATGACTATCTAACCAAACCCATTGAAGAGCATGTTTTACAGCAGGTACTGATTCATTGGAGCCCAACCTCTGAGGTTGAGCACATCGAAAAAATAGATCCAGACCACCCTGCTGTTTCTGCTGAAATCGATAACGGTCCAGTGTCAGAAACTGAAGCCAGCGTACACAAAAACATCATCATTGATTGGCAAGCTGCGATGAGACAAGCCGCCAATAAAGAAGACCTCGCACGCGATATGCTACAAATGCTCGTCGACTTTATTCCGGAGGTTTATGAGGCAGCAGACAAAGCGATAGAAGACAGTGACTACCCAGTTGAAGAGCTGATACACATTATCCACAAGATGCATGGCAGCAGTTCGTACAGTGGAGTACCAAGGCTAAAGTCGGTATGTGCGACGATAGAGAAAGAGCTGCGTTCTGGTACTTCTGTTGAAGACATTGAGCCGGAGCTTTTCGAGCTTCAGGATGAATTAGATAAGGTTCAAGCGACGGCCATTCACTACTTGAAACCAACTAGTAACTAGATTGATTTAGTCTCAAACTCAAGGCAATAAAAAGCAGAGCTCACAAGCTCTGCTTTTTTCTGTCTAGAGCCAAGAGCACTAGATATAAAGTAGCGATAATCTGTTTACGATTCGAGTAACACCGTTGCCACAGCGTAGTGACGCTCATCCGAGATAGTCAGATGAATCGATGTTGTGCCATTCGCCTCTGCGATTTCACGCGCTTTTTTATGCAGGCTCAGAACTGGCTTACCATGCTCATCGTTTGAAATCTCAAAGTCGTGGAAGGTCACACCCAGCGCGATCCCCGTGCCTAACGCCTTAGATGCCGCTTCTTTGGCAGCAAAACGTTTTGCAAGGTAACGCCCTTTTTGCTTCAGTTGCTGGAATACTTCAAATTCAGAATCGGTCAAAATACGCTGAGCAAAAGCGTCACCACTTCGTGACAATGCCTTTTCAACACGTTCAATTTCTGCGATATCTGTACCTAATCCAACAACAGCCATGTTTACCCTATTACCAAACTTCTATCTATTAATTCTACTAATTAGTCGCTTAAGACTTAACGCTTACTGTTTAGAAAACTAAGCGTTGTTGCGTGCTGTTTCCATCACGGCTTTCATGTCTGCAACGGCTTTGTTCAAACCATCAAACACTGCACGTCCCATGATTGAGTGGCCGATGTTCAACTCGTAGATCTCTGGAAGAGCCGCGATCGGTGCGACGTTGTGGTAAGTCAGACCATGACCCGCATTGACTGTGATACCAAGATCGTCCGCGTAGCTTGCGCCTGCAGCAATCTTTTTCAGCTCGTCTTGTTGGTCTTCTTCTGTTTTAGCATCGGCATAATGGCCAGTGTGCAGTTCAATGAACGGTGCGCCACACGCTTTTGCTGCGTCGATTTGCTCACGGTCAGCATCGATAAACAGAGATACTTTAATGCCAGCAGCAGACAGTTTTTCCGTCGCCGCTTTGATCTTTTCAAGTTGACCAACCACGTCCAAGCCACCTTCAGTGGTCAGCTCTTCACGCTTCTCTGGAACCAGACAAACAAACTCAGGATTAGTATCGAGGGCAATTTGAACCATCTCGTCCGTTACTGCCATCTCCAAATTCATACGAGTTTGAAGTGTTTCAGCTAGAATACGCACATCGCGGTCAACGATATGACGACGGTCTTCACGCAGGTGAATAGTAATACCGTCAGCACCCGCACGTTCAGCAATTTCAGCTGCGTGTACTGGATCTGGGTATTTAGTACCACGTGCATTACGTAGTGTTGCAATATGGTCGATATTAACGCCTAAAAGGATTGAGCTCATTTTCCAATACTCCGTGCTCTAGAGAGGGCTATTGTTGGCATAAATAGCTCTCTACTTTTTAATGGTTTGCCGCCAAGATACGGCTTTAAGGCTATGCGTGTAAAGCGTTTTGCCGCTTTTAACTGCTCTTTAGTGATAAACCTACGTTCACTGATTGCGATTAGTTCATCGCCCATAAAAGTAAGGTTGTCTCGACGCACCGAAGCGATGAAACCTTTCTGCTCTCGATAGCGATAAGTCATGCTCGGATCAATCGCTTCGCCAGTACCCGCGCAGTGTAAAAAGTCGACGCCGTAACCCATAGCGGATAATAGAGCCAACTCAAAGCGACGCAGTGCTGGCTCAGGGTTTTCATTATGCGCCAGCTCTGTTAAAGCATGAAGATAGTCGTGAAAAAGTGCTGGCATCGGCACTTCAGCCATCAATACGCGACCAATTAACTCGTTCACATACATGGCTGAATACAGATTGATACCGGCGAGAGGAAGCCCCAAGCTAATAGGTTCAGCTTGGCGTAAGGTTTTCATCGAACCATTACCAGACCACTTAAGCAGTAGTGGCGTAAATGGTTGTAGTGCACCTTTCAAATTGGAACGCTTGCTGCGAGCACCTTTAGACATCAACGTCACCCGACCGAACTCTTCACTGAAGACGTCCAAGATCAGGCTCGACTCACTATATGGTCGACGGTGCAACACAAAGCATCGCTGTAACCCTTCGCTCAATCACTTACCCTTATTACAGATACAAAAAGAGAGAGTTCGCACTCTCTCTTGGATTTATCTTCAGTTCAACTTTCTTAATCTCAGAAAGTGACGTTCAATATATTATAGATCGTCGATGTAGCCTAACGAGCGAAGTGCACGCTCATCATCAGCCCAGCCAGATTTAACCTTAACCCAAGTCTCTAGGTAAACCTTACGGCCGAACAGTTCTTCCATATCGATACGCGCTTCACGACCAATCGTTTTGATTTTCTCGCCCGCTTTACCAATCACCATTTTCTTCTGACCTGTACGCTCAACAAGAATCAGTGCATTGATATGGAAGCCATCATTATCTGGGTTGTAATCGAAACGTTCAATTTCAACCGTTACCGAGTACGGTAGCTCATCACCCGTAAAGCGCATCAGCTTTTCACGGATAATTTCAGAGGCCATAAAACGTTGCGAGCGATCTGTCACGTATTCTTCCGGGAAGTGGTGTGTCGCTTTAGGTAAATGTTCACGTACGTGCTTACGCAGTACATCAATGTTTTTACCTTGCTTCGCTGAGATTGGCACAACGTCAATGAAGTCCATCTTCTTAGAGACTTCCATCATGTGCTGCATCACGTTAGTACGGTCTTGAACGTTATCTACTTTGTTGATGCAGAGGACGACTGGGAAATCTGTTTTTCTCAGCTTGTTCAGAACCATCTCATCGTCGTCAGTCCAGTGAGTACCATCAACAAGGAAGAATACTAGATTCACATCACTCAGTGAGCTGTTCGCCGCACGGTTCATCAAGCGGTTAATTGCACGCTTTTCTTCAATATGAAGTCCAGGAGTATCAACAAAGATCGCTTGGTAATCACCCTCAGTTTCAACGCCCATAATACGGTGACGTGTCGTCTGTGGTTTACGTGATGTAATAGAAATCTTCTGACCCAGAATATGGTTCAGAAGCGTCGACTTACCTACGTTTGGGCGACCGACAATAGCGATGAAGCCACAGTGTTGGTTTTCCGGTAGGCCTGTTTTTTTGCTATCAGATGAAAAGAATGCATCGATATCGAAATCTTGGTTGTTATCAGACATTGCTTAGTTGCTCTAATGCTGTTTCAGCAGCCGCTTGTTCTGCCTTGCGGCGGCTAGTGCCTTTACCGATAACAGGTTTATCCACACCTGCCACTTCACACTCAACCGTAAACTCTTGGTTGTGTGCTTCACCTTTAATATTAGTCACTGTGTAGACAGGCAGAGGATTTCTTCGACCTTGCAAAAACTCTTGTAGGCGAGTTTTCGGATCTTTTTGAGATACTCCAGGCTGAATAGCATCTAGGCGAGATTGGTACCAGCTTAAAATAATGCCGCGAACCGTCTCGGTATCACTATCTAAATAGACAGCACCGATGATCGCTTCAACCGCATCCGCTAGAATAGAATCACGACGGAAACCGCCACTCTTCAACTCACCTGGACCTAATTTTAAGTAATCTCCTAGTTCGAATTCACGACCTAGTTCTGCCAATGTATGACCACGTACTAATGTTGCACGCATGCGGCTCATATCACCTTCGTTTACTTTAGGGAAACGGTGGTAAAGATCATCAGCGATAACAAAACTTAAAATTGAATCGCCCAGAAACTCAAGACGTTCATTATGTTTACCTGCGGCGCTGCGGTGAGTCAGCGCCAAGTGGATAAGATCGGCATCATTAAACTGATAGCCAATCTTTCTCTCTAGTTTATCAATTGGAGAATTCATGCTCTCTCGATGTGTTAATTGATCGATTAATGAATCCCACCGATGCGATTAAAACGCACACCAGTAGGAATCCATGTTGGAAGTACACTGTCTGAACCGCGTTCGAATTCGAAGCTTATCCAAATAGCAACGGCCTTACCAACAAGGTTTGCTTCAGGGACAAAGCCCCAGTAACGGCTATCAGCACTGTTATCACGGTTATCACCCATCACAAAGTACTGGCCTTCTGGAACGACCCACTCGTTAACACCATTGCGAGGCTGATATGCTTGCACACGATCACGGCGTAATGGGTTAACTAAAATTTGGTGCTCAACATCTCCAAGCTGTTCATTCAGCTGAATCAGAGGCACACCATCTTGAATAAATTGGCTCTCTTCAACGTGACTTAGTTTCACTGGTTCACAGCTACTCGTACCCTTCGTCTGAATACAGATCTCTTTACGACTGCTGTAACGAATAGTGTCACCTGGCATACCAACAACACGCTTAATGTAGTCGATGTTTGGCTGAGGTGGGTACTTAAATACGATTGAATCACCGCGTTCTGGCTTGCCTGTTTCTACCAATTGAGTGCGCCATACTGGGTCTTTTAGACCGTACGCGTACTTCTCTACCAAGATAAAATCACCAACCAAAAGGGTTGGCATCATCGAGCCTGATGGGATTTGAAACGGTTCATAGATGAATGAACGCAAGATCAAAACAAATGCAATTACCGGGAAAATGGACACACTGTTCTCAACCCACCAAGGCTGAGCCGTAACTTTTGCGCTGGTTTCAGCGTCTAGGCCATTCGATTGTGCTTCAACGTCAGCAAGCTTTTGCTGGCGCTTCTTCGCCCACACAAACTTTTCCAACGCCCATACAATGCCGGTCACTAGAGTTACGATCACTAAGATAAGCGAAAATGTATTAGCCATTGATATCCCTTAAATTTCATTTCTTTAAAAATAACGAAAGTGAAAGAGCATAACTCTTTCACTCTGCTTAATATTTCTAATTTGTATCAATCATGCTGACTAAATGCTGGGAAGATTACGCAGGAAAAATCGTTTAGTTCGAGGCGCAAAGTGCAGTGACTAGTGGGCCTAATTGCAATCTTTGCAACAAAGAAATAAACGATTTTAACCAGTAATATTCAGCAGATAGTTAGTGCGATTGATACCTAGTCTTTTCCAACGTGAAGGATTGCAAGGAACGCTTCTTGAGGCAGTTCAACGTTACCGATCTGCTTCATACGCTTCTTACCTTCTTTTTGTTTCTTAAGAAGTTTCTTCTTACGACTGATATCACCACCGTAACATTTTGCGATTACGTTCTTACGCAGTTGTTTTACTGTAGAACGAGCAATGATGTGGTTACCAATCGCTGCTTGAATCGCGATATCGAACATCTGACGAGGGATGAATTCTTTCATCTTCTCTACCAGTAGACGACCACGAGACTGAGCAATATCTTTGTGCGTAATGATCGCTAGAGCATCAACCGTTTCGCCATTCAGCAGTACGTCTACACGTACCATGTTTGATGGCTCGTAACGTTGGAAGTTGTAATCCAATGATGCGTAACCGCGAGACGTTGACTTCAGACGGTCGAAGAAGTCGAGAACTACTTCAGCCATAGGAAGATCGTACGTCACAGCAACTTGATTACCGTGGTAAACCATGTCTACTTGTACGCCACGCTTCTCTACACACAGTGTGATTACGTTACCTAGGTAATCCGAAGGTACCAGGATATTACAGCGTGCAATTGGTTCACGAATTTCTTCTAGGTCATTAACCGCTGGCAGTTTAGCCGGGCTATCAACGTAAAGAACCGTTTTATCTGTTTTTACAACTTCATACACTACTGTTGGTGCCGTCGTGATTAGGTCTAGGTCGTATTCACGCTCTAGACGCTCTTGGATGATCTCCATGTGAAGCATGCCTAAGAAGCCACAACGGAAACCAAAACCAAGTGCTGCTGAACTTTCTGGTTCAAAGAACAATGACGCATCGTTCAGGCTTAGCTTGCCTAACGCGTCACGGAAGTTTTCGTAGTCATCAGATGATACAGGGAATAGACCTGCGTATACCTGAGGCTTAACTTTTTGGAAACCAGGCAGACGTTCAGTGCTGCCGCCTTTTGCAAGCGTCAACGTATCACCAACTGGTGCACCTAGGATGTCTTTAATACCACAAACAACCCAACCTACTTCGCCAGTATTTAGCTCTGTCGTGTCGATTTGCTTAGGCGTGAAGATACCTAGACGGTCAACACCCCAAACTTGGTCTGTCGACATTACTCGAATCTTGTCGTTCTTCTTCAGCTTACCGTTTTTAATACGAACCAAAGAAACTACGCCAAGGTAGTTATCGAACCAAGAGTCAATGATCAACGCTTGTAGAGGCGCTTCAGGATCACCTTCCGGTGGTGGGATAGCCGTTACGATGTTTTCTAGAACATCATCTACGCCTAAACCTGTTTTAGCAGAACAGCGAGTCGCTTCCATCGCATCGATGCCAACGATCTCTTCGATCTCTTCAGCAACACGCTCTGGTTCAGCAGCTGGTAGGTCAATCTTGTTCAAGATTGGCACTACTTCCAGCTCCATTTCGATTGCTGTGTAACAGTTTGCTAGAGTTTGTGCTTCAACACCTTGGCCTGCATCCACTACAAGTAGTGCGCCTTCACAAGCCGCTAGAGAACGAGATACTTCGTAAGAGAAGTCTACGTGTCCAGGAGTGTCGATAAAGTTAAGTTGGTAAGTTTCACCATCTTTAGCTTTGTAATCTAAAGTCACACTCTGCGCTTTAATTGTAATACCACGCTCGCGTTCTATATCCATAGAATCGAGGACTTGAGCTGCCATCTCACGTTCACTTAATCCTCCACAAACTTGGATTAAGCGGTCAGAAAGGGTCGACTTACCGTGGTCGATGTGGGCGATAATCGAAAAATTACGAATGTGCTTCATAGGCTTGGTGTGACTAAACTCTTTGAATAGGGATAATAAGAAAGCCGCGACACGTCCAATCTACAGTCAGCATTGGTGGCGGCATTTCAATCAAGTTGGCAGATTCTACCCAATTTAAGGGCAAGAAGCATCATAAATTAGACGAGAGACTCACCAAGGATTCGAATCAAGACGACTTCTTGCTTAGATTTGTCTTCCATGGGTTTGGCTAACCGCTTCGCTAAGGCAATCCCACCAGCAGTAAACAGTGCTGCACTTAAGATAACAATGCCCTCGCCCCCTTGAAGTAAGGGTTGCAACAAGAGTTGTCCAAAACCAGCACCAATCATCAACATGAAAAGTGGGATCAGATAAACGATCGCCGCCGACTGAAGTAGGCTTTTTTCTGGAAAGCCAATTTCTACGATTTGTCCTGCTTTGACTAAGCTTTTGGTTTTAAGCTGCCAAAACAAAGATTTATTGCCAACAGCCTTAGTCACAATACCTGTTCCGCAGCTTTTTTGAGAAGAACAACTGCTGCAACTGGTTTGTTGCTCGCAGCTCAGTTGAACAAAATATTGCTTACCTTTTTGTTCAACCGAGCTAACGGTCGCCAGCGCGGTCATCATTGCGCTGGTTCCAATTTATTAAACGTAACTGATTGAGCAATACGTTTGGCGGTTGCTGGCGGAATATCACCAACCACAGAAATTTCTTTATCGCCAATCACTAAGCTGTGTAAGGTTCTGCGTCCTTGGCGTACCAATTGCCCTTTCAATGAATGCTCGTCTTTATCGGCGATATAAACCGAAAAGCTAAACAATCCATCACTGAAAAGCTGACTTTCAACCATTTTATCGGTCGCAGCCATTTGATAGCGGCTAAGCTCTTTTGACTTAAACCCTTCAGGAATCCAAGACGCTTGCCAGTTAGTTTCACTCACTAAGCCTTCCGGCAGTGATAAGACTTTTGGTAATTGAGCTTGGTTCAAGCCACCCATCGCCTCAGCAATCTTGTCGTTCACCACGTAAGAGATCGTGCGGTACTGTTCAAGCACTTCGCCATCACGGTCCAAAAGGTCGGCACGCAAAGGAAGGCTTGTTTTCTCGTCTACCCAAACCACGTAAGAATAGCGAAGGCCATCTTTCGGCACGACCCGCAGTACTTGAGTAGTGCTGCCCGCTTCACGAGAGCGCCCAACTTTTACGAAGTCGTAGTACTGATTCAGTGATTCGATATCTCTATTAATCATCGGAATAACAGGTGCAACCATACTGCCAGACTGAATCGTAAATGGCTCTGTACCCGGTTCGATGTAGCTAACTTCATTGCCACGTCGAATGACTTCACGAACAGGGCCGCTTAGGTAAACAAGGTGTGCAAGTTGTTGGTCGTCGTTAACTGCATGGCGATAAACAAGAGGTTCAATACTGCTCTTCTTTATCAATATGTAGGAGAGTTCGTAATTTAGATGCTGACTGGCCTCGTTCATTTGATGCAACAAGGCCTTTGCAGTGGTTTCCTCTGCAAAGGCTGTTGGAGACATCAAGCTGAACAGTGTCAGTGCACTGACCAGGATTTTCTTCATTCAATGTCCGATTCTAGATGTGCATCTTGCATTGGCGATGCATCACTGTTTAGTCTTAGCTGAAGCTCATAATCTTCTAGCATTGCATGAACGCGTTTACGCTGCTCTTGCAAGTTAGCTTCCGATGCCGGCTTCTCAACAGAGTCACGCGTTAAACTTACTGGTTCCGCAGAACCCGCAAATGGAATCGTCTGGAGTACAGGCAACTGCTCTGGAGCTGCAGGGTCGCTGCCACCATATTGTTGAACACCTAATACAACCGCCAATGAAACACACGCTGCTACGGCAACTTGTCCAAACTGTTGTAACCAAGCCGGAAGCTGACGCTTCGCTTGCTGAGGTTTAGGCTGCTCTTCAATTGGAGCAACAGTAGGTTCAACATTCACTTGGTGCAGGTTCGGCATTGCACTATGTGCAGGCTCAGCTTCAAGCGCTGCTGCCACATTGTTAGCAATGTTCCAATCTTGAGTTTCTGGCGCATCCCCACGCATAACATCACCAATTAAATGGTAACTCTGCCAGGTATCCATGCTTTCTTGATCAGATTCAAGATCTACAATGAGAGCTTTATCGATCGTTTCACCATCCATGAGTGCCGAAAGCTTTTCTTTATCAGCCATTATTTTCACCATAATTATTACAAGTTCTAGCGTTGCAAAAGAGGTTTGATTTTCTTTTCCACTGCTTCACGAGCTCGGAAAATACGCGAACGTACGGTTCCTACAGGGCAATCCATTACTTCTGCAATCTCTTCGTAGCTCAAACCTTCGAGCTCACGCAACGTCATTGCAGTTTTTAAGTCTTCTGGTAACGCTTCAATCGCTCCAAAAACGACTTGTTTCAATTCTTTTGACAGCGTTAAGTTCTCAGGGTTCGATATTTCTTTTAACGCGCTGCCTGTTTCGTAATATTCTGCATCTTCTGCATCTACATCGGTTGCTGGCGGCCTACGGCTTTGGGCAACGATATGATTTTTAGCGGTGTTCACGGCAATTCGGTACAACCATGTATAGAAGGCACTCTCGCCACGAAAGTTAGGTATCGCGCGGTAAGCTTTAATAAAAGCTTCTTGTGCTACATCAGGTACATCACCGGAATTATTCACGTATCGAGAGATAAGATTACAAACTTTGTTTTGATACTTAACCACTAGTAAGTTAAATGCCTGCTTATCTCCACTCTGAACTCGCTCAATCAACACTTGATCGGTTAGCTGCTCGTTCATTCGAGCGGGTACTCCTATTGTTATAACCCTTACCTTCGCAGATATGGGTACTAATTATGCGAAATGTAGTATTGACACCACCGTCTACAAGAGCACTATTGTGACTAAGCCAAATACCGAAAGTTCCAACTTTCTTAAAATTATTTGCCATTATTGTTTCACAATGTGATGTAATAAAAATAGCTATCCCTATCAATTTGGGGAAACTTGAGCAAAAGCAATGGTATTGAGCAATTAAATATTTCTAGATAGCTGTCTATATATTGATTTTGCATAGCGTTTAAGGATGACTCTGGAGAGATTATAACAGTCTTACCCAAACTCCTAAAACAAGACAAAGTCAATTGAGAGTGGACAACTCGACTATAGCCCGGGATTTAATAAGTTTTATGAACGCAAACCGTGAACATCAGTGTGATGTATTAGTGGTAGGAAGTGGTGCGGCAGGCTTGTCATTAGCCTTACGCGTAGCAGAACATGCAAAAGTAATTGTATTAAGCAAAGGACCACGCAGCGAAGGATCGACGTATTACGCACAAGGTGGTATCGCCGCGGTGTTCGATGAGTCGGACAGTATTGAGTCTCATGTAGAGGATACTCAAATTGCTGGGGCTGGGTTATGCGAAGAAGATACAGTTCAATTCATTGCTGAAAATGCGAAAGAGTGTGTGCAATGGCTGATTGATGGTGGTGTTCCATTTGATAAAGATGAAAACAGCACAGAAGGCCAACCAAAATATCACCTCACTCGTGAAGGTGGCCACAGTCACCGCAGAATTCTGCACGCTGCCGATGCAACGGGCATGGCGATGCAAACCTCACTACAAGATAACGTCAACAACCACCCAAATATCGAGATCTTCGAGCGCCACAATGCGCTGGATTTGATCACTGAAGATAAGATTGGTGGTTCAAAAGACAAGGTGATCGGTGCCTACATTTGGAACCGTAACCAAGAACACGTTGAAACCGTGCGCGCTAAATTTGTTGTATTAGCAACAGGCGGCGCTTCAAAGGTTTACCAATACACCTCTAACCCAGATGTCTCCTCAGGTGATGGTATTGCTATCGCTTGGCGTGCGGGTTGTCGTGTGGCAAACCTTGAGTTCAATCAGTTCCACCCAACTTGTTTATTCCACCCAGAAGCGCGTAACTTCCTACTGACGGAAGCACTGCGTGGTGAAGGTGCTTACTTGCGCCGCCCAGATGGTTCTCGTTTTATGAAGGACTTCGATGAGCGCGGTGAGCTGGCTCCACGTGATGTGGTTGCTCGGGCAATTGACTTCGAAATGAAGCGCTTGGGTGCCGACTGCATGTATGTTGATATCAGCCACAAGCCTGAAGAATTCATCACAACGCACTTCCCAATGATCCATACTCGCTTGATGGACTTGGGCATCGATATGACCAAAGAGCCAATCCCTATCGTACCAGCTGCTCACTACACTTGTGGTGGTGTCATGGTTAATAAGCAAGGTCAAACCGACCTGACTAACTTGTATGCGATTGGCGAAGTGAGCTATACCGGCTTACACGGTGCAAACCGTATGGCTTCTAATTCACTGCTTGAGTGTGTGGTTTACGCATGGGCAGCAGCAAAAGATATCGTTGAGAACATCGACCAATCTCAATTGTGTGCTGAACTGCCTGCATGGGATGAAAGCCAAGTAACCAACAGTGATGAAGAAGTTATCATTCAGCATAACTGGCACGAGCTACGTCTATTCATGTGGGATTACATGGGCATTGTTCGAACGGATAAGCGCCTTGAACGTGCACTGCGCCGTATTCAGATGTTGCAGCAAGAGACTCATGAGTACTACAGCTACTTCAAAGTTTCGAATAACCTATTAGAACTGCGTAACTTGCTACAAGTGGCTGAGCTAATGGTTCGCTGTGCAATGCAACGTAAAGAGAGCCGCGGCCTACACTACACGTTGGACTATCCAGAACTTGCAGAAGACAGCGGCCCAACGATTCTGACGCCAGAAAAGCGCCAATCATAATTATGGGTTAAGCGTGCTTAGCTAATTAGTCGTCAGCGAAAAGTAATTAAACGAAAGGGAGCCGAGTGCTCCCTTTTCTTTTGTCTAATGCTTTCTTTTATCTAATACTTTGGCTGACCTAACACGCTCGTTGTAAGTTTGCCAGAAAGTGACGATATTCATTCTCGCAACAGCTGTCGCGCCAAAGCAATACCGAGTACCCACACTCAAACTGCAATTTAACAAAGAACTGCGCCCAGATCTTATCCACGGACTTTAGAATATAACGTCGGTCATTCAATCGGATCTCACCATCTTCTTTATAATCAAAACGACCATGAGCACTATTCAAAATCAGATGGTTGGTTTTAAACAGATGGATCAGCAGTGCTAAACAATAAAGGCTGGCGGCAAGTGGAATAGAAGATAGGACGATGAAAAACAAAAGGCACCCGAAAACAGTGCCTTTTGCGAATAATGCGGAATATGAAGGGTTAAGCTGGAGCTTAACGAACCTTGCTGAGGTTGTGTGCGACAATTTTATCAACCATTGATGCATGACCTAGGTTTTCACTGCGTCCGTGTCCCATCACCCAAGTAAACAAATCTGGGTCATCACACTCTAGTAGAGAAACAAACTCACGCTGTTCCTGCTCTTGCAATGAATCAAAACACTCTTCGAAAAATGGCATGATGACTACATCAAGTTCTAACATGCCGCGACGGCAACCCCATTTAATTCGTGCTTTCTGCTCTGCAGTGTACATTGGCTATCCTCACCTATAATTTTTCTTTCTCGGAGTGTAACAAGTCATACGCCCTGCAACTACTATGTGAGTCACAGTCCCTATCTCAGCTCACAAAAAAAACCTAAGCTGACAAAGAAACAGAACCGGATTAACATAGAGCCAAATAAAATTCTTAGGAAAGATAAAATGGATTGGAAAAACACATTTCAGCCACTCGCTCATACACAAAATGAATCGCTTCCAGAACTGATGATGACACACGTGTCAGACTGGAGTGCAATCACCATGATAGGCGATGACAAAAAGTCGTACCTGCAAGGTCAAGTAACGTGCGACGTGGTGACTCTTCCTAATGATGAATCCACATTAGGCGCGCACTGTGATGCAAAAGGAAAGGTATGGAGTATCTTTCGTTTGTTCCACCACAACGGTGGCTACGCACTCATGCAACCTAAATCTGCGATTGAAGTCGAGCTCGTTGAAATCAAAAAGTACGCAGTGTTCTCTAAGGTCGATATCGAGCAAACGTCTGACGTTGTTATCGGTGTGATGGGTGCGTCTGCAAATCAATACATTGATTCGATTTCAGAAAGCCAAGGTAATGTGCGTGCGATTTCTGGCGGTACGGCCGTTTTAGTATCAGACAACCGCTGGGCTTTACTTGTGACAGAAGAAGCTGCAGAAGCTTTAGTCACCAACAGCTCTGCTGAGAAAGTATCAGAAGCACTTTGGCAATATCATGAAATTATTGATGCTCAGCCGAATCTATCGAAAAATGAGCAAAACGAGCACATCCCTCAAGCGCTTAACCTGCAAGCGATTGGCGGTATCAGCTTTTCAAAAGGCTGTTACACAGGTCAAGAAACGGTTGCTCGTGCTAAGTACCGCGGCATGAACAAGCGTGAGATGCGCATTGTGTCGGGCACAACTGCGGACGTACTGTCTCTAGGTAACCCTATTGAACTAGAACGTAGCGTGGGTGAAAACTGGCGTGGCGCAGGCCGACTATTAAACGTATATCAATTTGCTGATAACCAAGCGATTGGTTTAATGGTATTGCCAAACAACCTGGATGACGATGTTCAGCTTCGATTGACTGCGCAGCCTGATCAAGTGTGGAATATCCTGCCACTGCCTTACAGCCTCGAAGACGAGTAACCACGTGGAAACACTGATTACACAATGGCTGGATCAACAGCAGGTGAAGTATCGCCTGCTGATGCAAAGTAAACCCACCACCAGCATCGAAGAAACCGCGCAAGAGCGAGGCATTGACCCATCTCAAATGGTCAAGTGCATCCTGCTCAAGGATATGGGTAATCAGTATGCACTGGCCTGTACTGCTGGCGATCGTTCTGTCGCCCCCAAGAAAGTACGCTCGGTGCTGAATTGCCGTCGGATGACCTGCGTGTCGCTCACTGATGTTGAAGCGGTCACTGGCTTTAAAGTGGGTTGCGTTGGTCCGCTCGCTCTCAAGAGACACATGCCGATCATTTTTGATCCTTCCATTCAGAACAACTCGACCGTAACCATTAGCTCGGGTGTTCGAATGGCTGGCGTTGCGTTGGATCTCAATGATCTTATGGCGCTATGTGCACCGACCGTCGCAGATATCAGTCGATGATCGTTTCGATCAGATCATGCTTCGCAAACTTCATTTGAATATTTCATTGAGTACATTTTTTGTGTGAACTTCGTCATAAGAAGAACACATCACCAGTAAATACTTACTCAAAATAAAAGCATAAGTAGTCACAAAGTTAAATTTGCGTTATTGTAAATTTACTGACTAGCTATTAAGCAAATCAGTACAAGTGAATCCACTGAGTAACATCAGTATCCACTTTTGTGTAATGCATCTGTGACTATTCGCCCGTTTTAGACGGGCTTTTTTTTGTCAGAAATTTACAATTTGATTACACAAACAAAAAAATCCCGCCTATTCTTATACTTGTAACATTATGACTGCTTAATACCGAACAGGAAAGTTCACGGCAGTTCACTACTCAGTATTATTTTGGGGAGGAGCTCACGTAAAAATAGATATTTACTGAAGAAAGTGCTTAGAACAGCACAAATATCTAATTAACGTCAACTCTACTGCATATTACTCCATGCTTATCACAATTATTATCTCGGAGTTTTTCTATAATATGCAGGCTAGGTAAATATAAGGATAATAAAAAATGAGACTGTTTAAGCGCTATACACCGAGTATGATAGCTAAACATGTAAGTCGACTTTTCAAAGGACGAATCTACATTTACGGCGTAGGAAAATTTGAGTTTGATAACGGTAAGCTAGTGCTACCAGACCGAGCAGAAAAGCGTCACTTTCAAACAGTGAAAGAAATAAATAGTGAAATCATGAAACTGCGCTGCGCGTACGCATGACCTGATTATCTACAGAATTAAAAACAAAAAGGGTTGGCATTATGCCAACCCTTTTTTCGTATCAATGATGATTCGATAAATCACCAGAACACTATGTCACTATCGATGAGTCACTGGACGCTTAGCTAAATCAGGAAGATTGCCAGATAAACCCAGTGCGCGCTTCATGATCTCATCTTTCGCACCCGGTAATTGACCTGCTAGCTTCATACCGATACCACGAATCAGCTTCTTAGCTGGGTTATCGCCTTCAAACAGCTCTTTAAAGCCCTGCATTGAAGCAATCATTTTCGCCGCCTCTGCTTTTCTCCAGCGCTCGTAGCCGCGAAGATTACGCTTGGTGCCAATGTCCTCACCCGCAGTCCATAGCTTTAACAGCTCTTGTGCTAAGCTTGCTGCGTCTAATAGGCCAAGGTTAACGCCCTGCCCCGCTAATGGATGAATGGTATGAGCAGCATCACCAACCAAAGCCACACGCTCTACCGCAAAGTCACGTGCATAACGCATGCGTAGTGGGAATGCAAAACGGTCACCAACCACTTCGCATAATCCAAGCTTTGAGTCGAACTCTGCCGTTAGCTGCTTATTAAAATCAGTATCCGACATGGATACCAACTTCTCGGCACGATTTGGTTCCGTAGACCAAACAATCGAGCTCATGTGGCTTGGTTGCATTGGTAGAAATGCCAATGGGCCTTGAGGTGTGAATATTTGACGAGCAACGCTGTGGTGCGGCTCTGTGGTTTTGATGTTCGCGACAATCGCACTGTGTCCGTAATCCCAATGTGTTAATGGGATATCTTGCTGCTTACGAACCCAAGAGTTTGCGCCGTCTGCTCCAACAACTAACTTAGCTGTCAGCGCTTGGCCATTGTCCAATGTTAACCAAGCTTCACTTTCACCAATCGCCATCGTTTTACACGTTGCAGGCATATACAGGCTGACGTTGTCTTGCTTCTTAACCTGATCAAGCAGCGCTAATTGAATCACACTGTTTTCAACGATATGACCCAAGTTCGGCTGAGCCAAGCGTGTCGAGTCAAACTCAATACGGGCAAAGCTGTCTTGCTCCCACACTTCCATCGCTTGATACGGTGCTGCACGTCTTTGTTCGATACCTTGCCATGCACCTAAGTTGCGAAGAATCACTTCACTAGAACGACTCAACGCGGATACACGTACGTCAGGCAGCTCACTAAGCCCTTCACTGGGAGCTGTACCTTCAATGACAGCAATTCTTAGGTCACTGTCTTTCAGGGCAGCAGCAAGCGCTAAGCCAACCATGCCACCACCAACAATCGCGATATCAACACTTTGCATCATTATTTATTACCTTATCTTTCTACTAGGCCAAGCGTATGACGCAAAAGTGGACCTTTAAGTGGTGGAAGGTTATCTATTACGGCTAACCCAAGATTACGCCCAATGCGAGCGGTCATAAAATCGTTTGAGAACAGGTGAACTAGGCTTGAAGTCAACGTGATCGTTGCGTCTCTATCTTGTTCTCTACGTTTTCTAAAGTTAACAAGACCACGGTAACGACCCACATCATCCAACTGAGTACACAACTCTTCTGCCAAGGAAGCCACGTCTCGGATACCTAGGTTAAAGCCTTGCCCCGCAATGGGGTGAAGCGTTTGAGCAGCATTACCAACAATGGCAAATCGATGAGAGATATTTTGCTGTCGGTGACGAAGAATCAGTGGATAGCTCGCACGCTTGCCGACTTTCTCTAATCGGCCAAGTCGCCAACCAAAATCGCTCTGAAGCTGCTCAAGGAATTCGTCGTCGTTAAAAGCCATAACTTTATCGATTTGCTCCGGCGGTAAACACCAAACCAGAGACAAACGGTTATCACTCATCGGCAATAGAGCGACTGGCCCATGATGGGTAAAGCGCTCAAATGCGCGACCTTGATGGGGTTCGCTCGCCACGATATTGGCAATCACAGCAACCTGTTCAAAGTCATGTTCATTCAGTGGGATATTGAGTTGCTGACAACAGGTTGAGATTGCACCGTCAGCCGCAACCAGTAACTTAGTCGTTATGGTTTGCCCACTGTTGAGTTCGATAGTTGTCAGTGACTCACTTCGCTCAACTTTCGCTACCGAGTCCGGACACAACATCGTAATTGCCGCTTCTGATTCCAGCTTCTGCTGATAAATTCGACCAACATCGGCTAACTCGACTACATAGCCAAGTGCATCTACAGCCAGTTCTTCACTATAGATATCCGTCATCCCTGCATGCCCACGATCCGATACATGGATATCTTTAATCGGGGTCGCTACCGGAGCGATAGACTGCCACAGGTGCAGAGAGTCAAGGATCTGTACCGTGCCATAAGACAAAGCGATCGAACGAGAATCAAACCCAGGATGAGCTTGATGATCAACCTGATAAGGCTCAACCACCGCAATCGACAACGAGTCTTGGCTTAGGCGGTTCAGAGCAAGGGCTAACGTCGCCCCCGCCATTGCACCACCAGCAATTACAACATCATATTGAGCCATCATAACCTCAAACCGACAAACGATTAGTGAATGGTTG
The DNA here is from genome assembly GCF_003050585.1 of Vibrio sp. ZF 223. NCBI lineage: Bacteria > Pseudomonadati > Pseudomonadota > Gammaproteobacteria > Vibrionales > Vibrionaceae > Vibrio > Vibrio sp. ZF 223. The sequence continues at coordinate 40,786 of NZ_PIGB01000015.1, read as the reverse complement.
GCGCCGCATCTTCAGATGGGCGTGCACCAAATTCAGCATGAATCGTTAATGCACACGCTTTTACGTGCTCAATAACGTGCTCTAGAAGTTGTGCTTGTTCTTCCAGATCATCTTCTTCATCAATGCCTAGCTTTGCCATCTCTTCAAGATCAGCCAACGCTTCTTTCGTGCCTTCAGACGCTTTGTTCAATTGAGCGCCAACAAGACCTAAACCAGAGATGAAATGGTTAATCCAATCAGACACACCGTCAGCCAAGTCAAACAGGCTTGCGCTTGCGTCTTCGTCAGGCAGCAACATAGACAATTCCATGCCTGAACCTGTGATTTCACTGGTCGTTACTTTCAATGTCGCTTCCGCTAGCGTTAACGCGCTATCTGGCCAGCCCATACCTTCGTTGGTGTAATCAAAGATCAGCGGTTGCCAACTCTTATCTGCTAGGCTTAAGCCTCCGCTTAACATACCCGTTAATAAACCATGCATCTCAGCAGGGGTTACGGCTAAACTTGCCGATTGAAGTTCAGTCGCAACCGTTAGGTAATCAGGTAAAGTAGTTTCGCTCATCAGATAGCTCGCTCAGTTATTCTTTATATCGATAGTATAATCGTACCACTTCACCCCAATTCTGGTAAGCATCGATCCCCAGCAATTGAAGGATGACTGACTACCAATTGTTCAATTTGCTGAATTACTGTGTGCTCAAGCTCTCATTTACAAACAGTCACTCTGAAAAGCTTGAATCTTAATAGCGGTTTACCTATAGTTTCTCCCTCAGAGGAGATTGCTTCCTCATCGGTACTTGCACTTTTTCTTTCTCAAAAAATGGCGAAGGGCAATAGCCTTAAAATAGCGCGTTAAAGAGTTCATCCATCATGAGTAATCAAGCGGTAGACGTTGAAATATTAGGAAAACTGACTCGAGTGAATTGTCCACCAGGGCAAGAAGAGTCATTGATTGCAGCGGCGGCCGATCTTGATAATCGATTGAAAGAGATGGCTGAACGTACTAAGGTAACCAATGAAGTGAAGCTGCTGACTATCGCAGCTCTGAATATTTGCTACGAATTACAAACCAAGAAGTTTGAAGCAAATGATGAACAAAACGCACTGACCGAGCGAATGGAACAGCTCACGACATCACTTTCAGATGTCCTCAGTAAAGTTAAGCACGGACAGCAATAGCGTACACAAAATTTACCCTGGAGTGTTTGTCAGAGGATTCACGTCCCCGAGCCGATAAGCAATCCCTAAGGGTTAGTACTTGAGTGCTATTGAGCATGCTCGGTCCGCCGAGAAGCCTACGGTAATCATTGCTGATCCGCCTTGAACTCGCTGGTTCAAGGGCCATCTATTCTCAACGGCACTTTGGGGTATCCCTTCTTATGAAGACGCTCACACGCAGCGAATTTCGCAAACAGATCCGTATCAAACGCAATGCCTTATCTGGCGACCAGCAAACTCAATCCGGTATAGACTTAGTTAAGCAGTGTTCTCAGCTCAATGAGATTCAGTCAGCTCAACATATTGCCCTCTACATCTCTATCGATGGCGAACTCGATACCCAGCCTTTGATCGAATGGTTATGGGCGCAAGGTAAGCAAACTTATTTACCAGTATTACACCCCTTCTCTGCCGGACACCTGTTGTTTCTACATTATTCTCCAACCACACCCACTGTTTTGAATAAGTACGGAATCGTTGAACCCCAACTTAATCAAATGCTGGTTAAACCTTGCCAGCAACTCGATCTCATTCTTACGCCCCTTGTCGGCTTTGACTCTCATGGCCATCGTTTAGGTATGGGCGGCGGATATTACGATCGCACCTTGGCGAAGTGGTTCGAAACGGGCGAAGGCGCAACTCCTATTGGTTTGGCTCATGATTGCCAACATGTTGATACCCTACCGATTGAAGAATGGGACATTCCGTTACCTAAAATCGTGACTCCAAGTAAAACTTGGCAATGGGAAAACAACCATTAAAGCGCTATAATCGCGCCGCAAACGTTAACCTCGATATATAAACGTTAACTTCAATACGCGAACGATTAATTCAAAGCGCAAGACCTTATTCAGGAGAATGGCATGACTCAAGATGAAATGAAAAAAGCAGCTGGCTGGGCAGCACTTCAATATGTTGAAGAAGGCAGCATTGTAGGTGTAGGTACTGGCTCAACAGTAAATCACTTCATCGACGCACTTGGCACAATGAAAGACAAAATCAAAGGTGCGGTTTCAAGCTCTGTAGCCTCTACTGAAAAACTAGAAGCACTAGAAATCAAAGTATTTGAGTGCAACGACGTATTCAAGTTAGACATCTATGTTGATGGTGCAGACGAAATTAACGCTTCACGCGATATGATCAAAGGCGGCGGCGCTGCTTTGACTCGTGAAAAAATCGTAGCGGCTATCTCTGATAAGTTTGTGTGTATTGTTGACGGTACTAAAGCAGTTGATGTGTTGGGCAAATTCCCACTGCCTGTTGAAGTAATCCCAATGGCACGTTCGTACGTTGCTCGTGAGTTAGTTAAGCTTGGTGGTGACCCAGTTTACCGCGAAGGCTGCACAACCGATAATGGCAACGTGATCCTAGATGTGTACGGCATGGCGATCGAAAACCCGAAACAACTAGAAGATATCATCAATGGTATTGCTGGTGTGGTGACGGTTGGTCTGTTCGCTCACCGTGGCGCTGATGTGGTTATCACTGGCACGCCTGAAGGTGCAAAAATCGAAGAATAAATAATGGAAGATTGAGTTTTTCTGTTACTTCATTACATACGGTGCCCTAGGGCGCCGTTTTTTTTGCTTTATTGCTGTAAAATTATGTCTTATTCCGTAATTTTCTTACCCAAAACATTTTTTTTTTGTTACTTTATTGTTCAGAAGACGCACAGGGAAAACGTTTGTCTCCTAACAAAGTGGTGAATTTGTTCCCCTTTCAGCCATTTTGTAGCACGTGCGCCGCATTTGCCCAACCTTTCCATTTTAAGGACGAGAACAATGGCCAAAGTTTCACTGGAAAAAGAAAAAATAAAAATTCTACTTCTAGAAGGTCTTCACCCTTCTTCTGTAGAAGTACTGCAAGCCGCTGGTTACACAAACATTGAGTACCACAAAGGCTCGCTACCGGAAGATGAACTTCTTGAAGCAGTTAAAGATGCTCACTTCATTGGTATTCGTTCTCGCACTAACATCTCCCAAGAAGTTATTGATGCAGCTGAAAAACTGGTTGCCGTTGGTTGTTTCTGTATTGGTACTAATCAAGTCAACCTTCAAGCAGCAGCAAAACGCGGTATCCCTGTGTTCAACGCACCGTTCTCAAACACTCGAAGCGTTGCTGAACTTGTTCTTGGCCAGGTTTTACTACTACTACGCGGCATTCCAGAAAAGAACGCTCTTGCTCACCGTGGCATCTGGAAAAAGAGTGCAGACAACTCTTACGAAGCCCGAGGTAAGCGTTTAGGTATTATTGGCTACGGTCACATCGGTACTCAACTGGGTATTATTGCTGAAAACCTTGGCATGCGTGTTTACTTCTACGACATTGAAAACAAACTGTCTTTGGGTAACGCAACGCAAGTTCATACCATGACCGAACTGCTGAATAAGTGTGATGTGATCTCTTTACACGTCCCTGAAACCAACGAAACAAAAGACATGATGGGTAAAGAAGAGTTCGAGCGCATGAAGCCTGGTTCTATCTTTATCAATGCAGCACGTGGCACAGTGGTAGATATTCCAGCTCTGTGTGGCGCTCTAGATTCTGGTCACCTTGCAGGTGCAGCGATCGACGTTTTCCCAACAGAACCAAAAACCAATGCAGACCCGTTTGAGTCGCCATTGATGCAGTTCGACAACGTGATTCTTACACCTCACGTAGGTGGTTCAACTCAGGAAGCACAAGAGAATATCGGTGTTGAAGTGGCTGGCAAGCTAGCGAAATACTCTGATAACGGTTCTACGCTATCAAGTGTTAACTTCCCAGAGGTATCTCTACCGCTACACACGGGCACGTCTCGTTTGCTGCACATTCACGAAAACCGCCCAGGTATCCTAACTCAGATCAACACCATCTTCGCTGAAGAAGGCATTAACATCGCGGGTCAGTACCTACAGACTGCGGCTGATATGGGTTATGTAGTTATCGATGTAGAAGCGGATCGTTCAGAAGAAGCATTGCTTAAACTGAAAGAGATCGAAGGCACAATCCGTGCTCGTCTACTTCACTAATCATCGAACTCGATATTAGTAAAAACAAAAAGGCTCTCATTATGAGAGCCTTTTTAGTATTTGGCCTATCGTAGGTAATTAGATCATCATGATCCAAAAGCCTCTATAGCGATGTCATTACTCTTCGATTTGGTAGATCACATTAACGCGATCGCGAATGGTGATCGTTGAGTCTTCATAAGAGTTCGATTCAGTTCTCGCATCCATCGCCATTGAACGCATGAGCACAGGCTGAGAAGATTGTGCGTTGTAATCAACACGCCAAACATCACCTAGCTCACGCTCAAAACCACTCGCTAATGATTTGGCTTTTGATGTCGCATCTTTAATAGCTTCTAAGCGCGCTTGCTCTTGATACTTAGCTTGGTCGCGAACTTGCAGCTGAATGTTATCGATCTGATTAATGCCCTGCCCGATAGCAATATCCATGTATTCATTAAGGTTCGCTAGCTCATTAACTTGAACGGTCACATTACGTGAGGCGCGGTAGCCAACCAGTTCAGGTTTACCATCTTTTGGATAATGGTATTGAGGAGATAGGTACAGGTTCGAGCTGTGAACACTCGCCTCATCAACACCAGCTTGATGCAACTTATTTAGAAAGCCTGTCACGACTTTATCAACGGTATTTTTAGCCTGTTCAGCAGTCATCGTAGATTCCACGACTCTCACAGAGAATGTCGCCATATCAGGTGTCGCGATCACTTCACCATAGCCTGTCGTTGAAATATGAGGAAAGGATGGAGAGTCTGCCAATGATGGAAAACTCACAGCACTCAAGGCCGCAGTAAGAGTAAGAGACGTTGCTAACATCTTTGGTACAAGCTTCATTAGGTATGACCTATGCTAAACAAATGTACTTTCATCATAGAGCAATTTATCGTTTAGCCAATCCAGAGCACGCACTTCTAACAGAACTTTGACGCTGAAAAAATCAACAGCTTACTGAGGCAAGTGATTGTGAGCAAAACTTAATACCGCTTGGGATACCTCTTTTAACACCCCACTCTCGAGCTGCCAATGGTGCCAATAAATGCGATAAGACAGCAGAAAGCCAGGGGTAATGTCAATAAGATCACCAGACTCTAGCTCATCGATAATCTGCAATCGAGGAATCAAGCAATAGGCAACACCCGACAACGCTAAACGCACAAATGCTTCCGAGCTGCCGACAGTATGATTAATCACACTGTCTCTCGGGACGTTAAAATGATCATGCAAAAACTTCTTATGCAGGTCATCGTATTGATCATAGGAAACCGCAGGCGCCTTGCTTAACGTGGCGTAATTTACGCCCTCTGAAAAGTAACGCTGATGAAAATCAGGGCTAGCCACGCAAACATAATCCATCCTACCGAGATAATCGGCACTGCAGCCTGGAATCGCTTGAGACTCCAAACTGATTGCACCGGCCACCTCGCCACTTTTTATCTTTTCAATGGTTCTCGACTCACCATGAATCGCGAGGTTCAACTCGACTTGGCGAGATTTCATCACATCCGACAAAGCCGGTAGCAGCCATGTCGCCAAACTATCAGCGTTGGTGGCTATGGATATCGATAGTGGCTGAGTTCCCTCTTCATTCATCAACTCAGGCACAAGTTCGTGCTCTAACAAACGAACACGACGATATAAGCCCAGTAATTTTTTACCCGCAGGCGTTGGCCTAGGCGGGCTTTCTCTCACTAAGGCAGGCTGAGCCAACCACTTTTCCAGCTGTTTGATGCGCTGAGATACCGCCGACTGGGAGATATATAACTGCTCAGCAGCCCTTTCGAAGCTACGTTGTTTTACTACGGCATCCAGTGCTTCTATCCACTTATAATCCAATCCACGCATCAATTTGCTTCCTTTTTAAGCTAACTCAATGCCACATTAGCAACTCTAATAATAGATTAAAATCATTAATTATACTTATTTAAAGGGTCGGAGTATCTTCGCCATATAGCACGTAAATATCGTTAAATAAGTGGAGGTTAAAATGAGTTTTTGGGTTTTATTACAAGGTTTTGGTCTAGGGGCAAGCATGATTATCCCTATTGGCGCTCAGAATGCGTACGTCCTAAATCAAGGGATAAAGCGCAACCACCATTTAACCACTGCAACAATCTGTAGCCTGCTCGACACTCTGTTTATCTCATTGGGTATCTTTGGTGGCGGTGCGATTCTGTCGCAAAATGAATTGCTACTCACCTCGGTCACGTTAGGCGGCATCGCTTTTCTAACCGTGTATGGTTTGTTATCACTACGCAGTGCCTTTAAAGCGCCCTCAAGCGAGGAGTCAAAAGGAGAGATACTGGCTCGTGGTAAGCGCACCGTTATTTTGGGCGCATTGGCGGTTACTGTGTTAAACCCACATCTCTACTTAGATACGGTGGTGATTCTTGGGTCGATTGGCGGGCAGTTTGAAGGTAACGACAGAATTGCTTTTGCTATGGGAACCATCTTGGCTTCATTTGTTTGGTTTTACTCTTTGTCACTGGGCGCGGCAAAGCTAGGCCCAACGCTATCTAAACCGAATGTTAAGAAAGGCATTGATATCGCTGTAGCAACTATGATGTTCGCAATTGCTGCTGTGCTTACCAATGGACTGGTTGAGCAATACTGGTAAGCAATTAAAGAACAAAGACTGTCGACCAAGCCAAAGATGACATCAGTAACTCATTAATATAATGAGTTACGCTAGAATGACTCGAATTTTACTGTTAAGTTCACTCAGCGCAGCTTCAAGGCTTGGTTCCGGTTGGCTCAAGTGATTTATCAAGGTCATGAAATAGCTATCCATAATCAATGGCATTTTTTCAGAAATAGATGCATCGACATTAACAGTCTGAAAGAGTGCCTGATCAAAGGTACGGTAATAGTCTAGATCCCAAATGACCTCTTTGAGTAACGCTCGACTTAACTCAACATTATCAAAATAATAGCTGTAGTAGTGTCCAATTAGCGAGATACCGATATCCACAGCACGTTTATCTTGCTCAGCCGCTAACACCTCCTGACCAATCTTTTCCAACTGTGATAGCATTCCTTCTCGAAGAATAGTCAGCTTGGTTTCAAAATGACTAAACACCGTGCCATCTGCCACACCCGCGTGGCGAGCGATCTGTCGAGTTGTGGTGTTGTCATAACCATTTTCCCCAAACAACTCCCAAGCAGACGCTAAGATCTTCTGTTTCGTTATCTCTCTCTTACTCACGAAAATACATCCTTCTCTAATCAAGCTTGATCATACTCTTAGTGCTCTAATTTGACAAATTGAGCGCGCTCAATTATAAAATGAGCGCGCTCAATTTAACTTTGGAGATACGGACATGATGAATATATTAAACCGACTGGGACAAGTGCTGATTTTTCTGCCCACGATCTTTTGCTTCTCTTATCTACTTCGACCGCTACTGATGATGATTCTGATTCCTGGCGGTTTATGTTTATTGGCTATTTTGGGAGGACAAGAAGTAAGAAAGCCCTTATATGCGATGTTAAAAACATCGTTGTGGCCGACGTCGAGTAGAACACGAAATAGGGATATACAAAGAAAAGAAGCTAAGCAGTAACAACAACTAACGAGTAAAAGGAATGATATTGAAGACAACAAAAAAGGCGGATAACCTAAGTTATCCGCCTTTTTATTCAACTTGTCGAAGCTTTATTAGCCCTCAACTTTGTTCATGTGAACATCCATTTGTGGGAATGGAATTTCGATACCTTCTTTATCCAAGCCTTCTTTGATTGCTTGCATCAGGTCGAAGTAAACATTCCAGTACTCTGCGGTGCTAACCCATGGGCGAACCACGAAGTTAACAGAAGAGTCAGCAAGTGTGTGAACACCCACTTGAACGCCTGGTTCTTTCAACACGCGCTCGTCAGATTCACAGATCTTAGTCAGAAGTTCTTTGGTCTTTTGTAGATCAGCACCGTAAGAAACACCGATCATTAGGTCGATACGACGTGTGTCATGACGAGAGTAGTTAGTAATTGGGCTACCAATAACGCTACCGTTTGGTACCACTACCATTTTGTTATCTGGCGTTGTTAGAACCGTTTGGAAGATCTGAATTGAATCCACTGAACCTGCTACACCACCAATTTCCACATAGTCACCAGACTTAAATGGACGGAATGCAACGATAAGTACACCAGCAGCAAAGTTAGATAGTGAGCCTTGTAATGCAAGACCAACGGCTAAACCAGCCGCACCAATAACAGCAACTACAGATGCCGTTTGAACACCTAATCGACCTAGTGCAGCAATTAAAACAATAACAAACAATAGGTAGCGAACTAAGCCGTGAATAAATTCCACAACCGCTCGGTCCATTTTCTTCTTCTGAAGAACCTTAGACACGCTATTCGCTACTGCTTTAACAATAAGGTTACCAATAAATAGAATTATCAGTGCTGAAATGATATTTACGCCATATTGGATAAATAAATCTGAATTATTTGTTAACCACTGCTCTGCTTGAGACAAACCATCCACAAGTGGAGTCTCAACCGCTGTCGAACTCTCAGCCATAATGTGCATCCTCTATATAATATGCTATGGGCTAAACTGCCTTAAGCCTAATTTACTCTACAATATAATAAACAGTTTAATGACCGTTAAGTCATTGTGTTCAAAGTAAATTAAAGCCAAGTCCTTTTTATAAACTGAACCAAGTTCAGTTTTTCGGCACGATATCCTATCTTTGACAGATTGCAAAGTCATATTTATGTAAGCTTTTGAATTATTGAAACTTACCAATAAATACAAATACCGATAACTCAATCCTAGGAAATTTATTCACCACACGCTAGGTTTTTCACATATTTAATACAAGTTTTTATCAGACATAAAAAAACCCGCTCAATGAGCGGGTTTTTAAAACTTAAAGAGTACCTAATTCAAAGAATTATAGTACGTCGATAGCGTTAAGGTCAGCAAATGCTTTCTCAAGACGAGTAACCATTGAAGCTTGACCAGCACGTAGCCATACGCGTGGATCGTAGAACTTCTTGTTTGGTTGGTCTTCGCCTTTAGGGTTACCGATTTGACCTTGTAGGTAATCGAAGTTTTCAGCAGAGTAAGTACGGATACCATCCCAAGTTGCCCACTGTGTATCAGTATCGATGTTCATTTTAATAACACCGTAGCCGATAGACTCTTGGATTTCTGCTTCAGAAGAACCAGAACCACCGTGGAATACGAAGTTTAGAGCGTTAGGTGCAATACCGAACTTCTCTGCACAGTATGCTTGAGAGTCACGTAGGATAGTTGGAGTAAGTACAACGTTACCAGCTTGGTAAACACCGTGTACGTTACCGAAAGAAGCCGCGATAGTGAAACGAGGGCTAACTGCGTTTAGGATTTCGTAAGCGTAAGCTACATCTTCAGGAGAAGTGTAAAGCTCAGATGCGTCCATATCAGAGTTATCAACGCCATCTTCTTCACCACCAGTACAACCTAGTTCGATTTCTAGAGTCATGTTCATTTTAGCCATGCGCTCTAGGTACTTAGCACATGTTTCGATGTTCTCTTCTAGAGACTCTTCAGAAAGATCGATCATGTGAGAAGAGAAAAGAGGCTTACCAGTTTGTGCGAAGAACTCTTCACCAGCGTCTAGTAGACCGTCGATCCATGGAAGAAGTTTCTTAGCAGCGTGGTCAGTGTGCAGGATAACTGGAACACCGTAAGACTCAGCAACAGCGTGTACGTATTTTGCACCAGCAACAGCGCCAAGGATTTGTGCGCCTTGACCTTCAAGTTTAACGCCTTTACCAGCGAAGAAACCAGCACCGCCGTTAGAGAACTGAACAACAACAGGAGCTTTAACTTTAGCAGCTGCTTCTAGAACACCGTTGATTGAATCAGTGTTAACAACGTTTACAGCAGGAAGTGCAAACTTGTTCTCTTTTGCGATTTCAAATACTTTCTGTACGTCATCGCCAGAAATTACACCAGGTTTTACAAAATCGAAGATCTTAGACATGGAAATAGTCCTATTTATTCTATCGTTTTAAGATTAAAAAACTTAAGTTCAAAAACTTGCAATCGTTTGCTCACAACTTATGTCATTCTAGCAAAAAAGTGTGATATGCAGCAAACGTTAAAAGGCGAGATTCACATCTCGCCTTTCTAAATCAATTATGCTTTAGCACGCTCTTCAAGCATTGCTACTGCAGGAAGTACTTTACCTTCAACGAATTCAAGGAAAGCGCCACCGCCAGTAGAGATGTAAGAAACGTCAGCTTTGATACCGAACTTGTCGATAGCTGCTAGCGTGTCACCACCACCTGCTACAGAGAAGCCTGCAGACTCAGCGATTGCTTTAGAGATACCAGCTGTACCCGCTTCGAAGTTTTTGAATTCGAATACGCCTACAGGGCCGTTCCAAAGGATAGTTTTAGCGTTGCCGATGATTTCAGCTAGTGCCGCAGTTGAATCTGGACCAAGGTCGAAGATCATGTCGTCGTCTTGAACTTCAGAAACGTGCTTGATTTCAGCTTCTGCGTTTTCGTCGAATGCTTTAGCACATGCAACGTCAGTCGCTACTGGGATAGCACACTCTTTCATTAGTTTTTGAGCCGTTTCAACTAGGTCAGCTTCGTATAGAGACTTACCTACGTTGTGGCCTTCAGCAGCGATGAATGTGTTCGCGATACCACCACCAACAACAAGCTGGTCAGCAATTTTAGAAAGAGATTCTAGAACTGTTAGTTTAGTAGAAACCTTAGAACCACCAACGATAGCCACTAGTGGGCGAGCTGGGTTGTCCATTGCTTTACCAAGCGCTTCAAGCTCAGCAGCTAGAAGAGGGCCAGCACATGCTACAGGAGCGTAAGTACCAACACCGTGTGTAGAAGCTTGAGCACGGTGAGCTGTACCGAATGCATCCATTACGAAGATGTCACATAGTGCAGCGTATTGCTTAGAAAGCGCTTCTTCGTTCTTCTTTTCGCCTTTGTTAAAGCGAACGTTTTCAAGAACAACAAGTTCACCAGCGTTTAGCTCTAGGCCGTTTACGTAATCTTTAGCTAGTTTAACTTCGCAGTCTAGTGCGTCGTTTAGGTAGTTAACTACAGGAGCTAGAGAGAACTCTTCGTTGTATTCGCCTTCAGTAGGACGACCAAGGTGAGAAGTAACCATTACCTTTGCGCCAGCTTCTAGGCAAAGTTTGATAGTTGGTAGAGATGCAAGGATACGTGCATCTGAAGTTACTTTACCGTCTTTTACTGGTACGTTTAGGTCAGCACGGATAAATACGCGTTTACCTGCAAGTTCCAGGTCAGTCATCTTGATCACAGACATGATTTGTCCTCTCAAATTTAAATAAATATAAAGTTTTGGAAACTCAGCAACCCTGCTAAGCCTATAAATTATTCAACTGGTAATTCTTTCACTACCAATAATATGTGGACTCTTAGTATTTATTTCAAGCTAAAAAATAAATAATCCGCACATTTGCTTCTAGGTCTTACTTCTTGCCTTCAGAAGCTTGCATTGCAAGAACCGTATCTAGCATTCGGTTCGCAAAGCCCCATTCATTGTCACACCACACTAGCATTTTAACTAAGTGGCCGTTGCTCACTCGAGTTTGTGAACCATCAACGATTGCGCTATGGGGATCGTGATTAAAGTCGATGGAAACGAGCGGCGCTTCAGTATAGTCAACTATATTGTGTAATGTACACTGGGATGCATTAACAATGGTTTGATTTACGTCATTAACTTTCACATTTGCATTAATTGTGACACTTAAATCCATCGCTGTTACGTTTACCGTCGGCACACGCACAGATATAGCTTCAAATTTGTTGGAAAATTTCGGGAAGATTCTTTCAATACCTTTATGCAACTTGGTATCGACAGGAATGATCGATTGGCTTGCCGCTCGAGTACGACGCAAATCGCTGTGGTACGCATCGATAACTTGTTGATCATTCATTGAAGAGTGAATAGTCGTAATAGTACCGGACTCAATGCCAAAGGCGTCATCAAGAACCTTAATGATAGGGACAATACAGTTGGTGGTGCATGAGCCATTGGAAACGATTCGGTGGTCCGCTTCAATGGTATCGTGATTCACACCATAGATAATGGTGTTATCGAGGTCATTGGCACCAGGGTGAGAAAACAGTACCTTTTTTGCCCCAGCAGCAATGTGCGCTAGGCCGTCATCTCGGCAACCATAAACTCCGGTACAGTCGAGAACAATATCCACTTCTAGGTCACGCCAAGGCAACAGCTCAATACCAGCAAGATGTAAGATACGAATGGTATCGAACTCACCTTTATCTTCCGCACCAATGCCGTGATGGACATAGATGTGCTCTTGATCGTTGGAGATTTTCTTGCCGAAGCGGCCGTGACTAGTGTCGTATTGCAATAGATGAGCCATAGCGTCAGGCTGAGCAAGCTCATTAACAGCTACTACTTTGATTTGTTGGCTTTTGCCACTTTCATAGACAGCGCGTAATACATTACGCCCTATTCTTCCAAATCCGTTTATCGCGACTTTTAGCATAGTTCCGTACATCTAACCAAAATTTCGTGCAACAGATGATAACTGAATCCTACCCAAAAGGCATTACTTGAATAACGCCGTTTAGTTAAGACAGGTTAATCTGTTGCTTGTAGAGATAAGCCTAGAAGAAACAAATCCCAGATACAAAAAACCGAGCTCAGCGCTCGGTTTTTTCCTTCATTTAACTGTTAGCACAAGGCCATCAGTCAATGATTAAGCAAGAAGCTCTTTCGCTGTGTTTACTACGTTTTCAGTAGTGAAACCGAACATCTTGAATAGCTCACCTGCTGGTGCAGATTCGCCGAACGTTGTCATACCGATGATCTTGCCACCGAAGCCAACGTATTTGTACCAGAAGTCAGCGATGCCAGCTTCTACTGCGATACGCGCTGTAACGTCAGATGGAAGTACAGACTCACGGTATTCAGCGTCTTGCTTGTCGAACGCGTCAGTTGCAGGCATAGATACTACGCGTACTGCTTTACCTTCAGCGGTTAGTTGTGCAGCAGCTTCAACTGCAAGCTCAACTTCAGAACCAGTTGCAATGATGATTAGCTCTGGCTTGCCTTCACAATCTTTCAGGATGTAACCACCCTTAGCGATGTTAGCAACTTGCTCAGCATTACGATCTTGTTGTGCAAGGTTTTGACGAGAGAAGATTAGAGATGAAGGACCATCTTTACGCTCAATAGCCAGTTTCCAAGCAACAGCAGACTCAACTTGGTCACATGGACGCCATGTGCTCATGTTTGGAGTCAGACGTAGAGAAGCGATCTGCTCAACCGGTTGGTGAGTAGGGCCATCTTCGCCTAAGCCGATAGAATCGTGCGTGTAAACTTGGATGTTCTGAACTTTCATCAGAGCAGCCATACGCATTGCGTTACGCGCGTATTCCATGAACATTAGGAACGTTGCGCCGTATGGCACGAAACCACCGTGCAGAGCGATACCGTTCATGATAGCCGTCATACCGAATTCACGTACACCGTAATGGATGTAGTTACCAGAGAAGTCAGTTGCTTCAAGAGACTTAGAACCAGACCACATAGTCAGGTTAGAAGGCGCAAGGTCAGCAGAGCCGCCCATGAATTCTGGAAGCATTTGACCAAACGCTTCTAGTGCGTTTTGAGATGCTTTACGTGAAGCGATGTTTGCTGGGTTAGCTTGAAGATCAGCAATGATTGCGTTTGCTTTCTCTTCCCACTCAGCGGGTAGCTCGCCGTTAGTACGACGTTTGAATTCAGCTGCTAGCTCTGGGTAAGCCGCTGCGTATGCGTCAAACTTCGCGTTCCACGCTGCTTCTTTCGCTGCGCCTGCTTCTTTCGCATTCCACTCAGCTGCGATATCTGCTGGGATTTCGAAAGGACCGTGTTCCCAACCCAATGCTGCTTTAGTTGCTGTGATTTCATCAGCACCTAGTGGAGCACCGTGACAGTCATGCGTACCCGCTTTGTTTGGAGAACCAAAACCGATGATAGTTTTAGTACAGATAAGCGTAGGACGAGGATCCGCTTTAGCCGCTTCAATCGCTGCGTTGATAGCGTCAGAGTCGTGACCATCTACTGCTGGGATTACGTGCCAGCCGTATGCTTCAAAACGCTTAGGTGTATCGTCAGAGAACCAACCTTCAACTTCACCATCGATAGAGATGCCGTTGTCATCCCAGAAAGCAACCAGCTTACCAAGACCTAGCGTACCTGCTAGAGAACATGCTTCGTGAGAGATACCTTCCATCAGACAGCCATCACCCATGAATGCATAAGTGTAGTGGTCTACGATGTCGTGGCCTTCTTTGTTGAACTGTGCCGCCAGTGCTTTCTCAGCCATTGCCATACCAACAGCGTTAGTGATGCCTTGACCTAGAGGACCAGTCGTTGTTTCGATACCAGGAGCGTAACCGTACTCAGGGTGACCTGGAGTCTTAGAGTGCAGTTGACGGAAGTTTTTCAGGTCTTCAATTGAAAGCTCGTAACCTGCAAGGTGAAGCAGAGAATAAATCAACATTGAACCATGGCCGTTAGACAGAATAAAACGGTCGCGGTCAGCCCACTCTGGGTTTGCTGGGTTGTGGTTCAAGTGGCCACGCCAAAGAACCTCAGCGATGTCAGCCATGCCCATAGGTGCGCCTGGGTGGCCTGAATTTGCTTGTTGAACACCGTCCATGCTAAGTGCGCGGATTGCATTGGCTAGATCTTTACGAGAAGGCATGTCTGCTCCTGGATACATAAGCGATTTAAAAAAGAGATAATTGCTAAAGTTTTCATTTTTATTAGCGCGGGTATTCTCTCAAACGACTATTGCGACTGCAAACGTTTTACTGGCATTTTAACGGTCATTTTTCGCAATTTTCGAACATTTACATCACTTAGCAGTGGCTTATCTCGATCGATACGCAAACGATTAGTTATGACATATCATAAAAAAGAGCTTGTAATTCGACCGCTGGAATTTAGAATAGCCGTCTAGATGTAGAAACACCTACAAAATATACTGTATTTAATGGCGGCGCTTCCTAGCTTGCGACGCCATAAACTATTTACACCAAAAACTTAAAAGTGGAGCTCTCATGGCTAAGCACCTATTCACTTCTGAATCTGTTTCAGAAGGTCATCCAGATAAAATTGCAGACCAAATCTCTGATGCTGTTCTTGATGCCATCTTGGAACAAGATCCAAAAGCACGTGTTGCTTGTGAGACTTACGTTAAAACCGGCATGGTTATGGTTGGCGGTGAAGTGACAACGTCTGCATGGGTTGATATCGAAGAAATCACTCGTGAAACAGTACGTGAAATTGGTTACGTTCATTCTGATATGGGCTTTGACGCTGACTCTTGTGCTGTTCTAAACACAATTGGTAAGCAGTCTCCAGACATCAACCAAGGTGTTGATAAAGAAGACCCTAAAGAGCAAGGCGCAGGCGACCAAGGCATCATGTTTGGTTACGCGACTAACGAAACTCCTATCCTAATGCCAGCTCCAATTACTTACTCTCACCTTCTTGTTAAGAAGCAAGCTGAAGTACGTAAGAGCGGTAAACTTGACTTCCTTCGCCCAGATGCGAAATCTCAAGTTACTTTCCAATACGACCAAGGTAAGATCGTTGGTATCGATGCTGTTGTTCTTTCTACTCAACACTGTGATTCAGTAACAACGCCTGACCTACGCGAAGCAGTAATGGAAGAAATCATCAAGCCAGTACTTCCTGCTGAGTGGATCAACAAAGATACTAACTTCTTCATCAACCCAACAGGCCGTTTCGTAATCGGTGGCCCAATGGGTGACTGTGGTTTAACTGGTCGTAAGATCATCGTTGATACCTACGGCGGCGCAGCTCGTCACGGTGGCGGTGCATTCTCAGGTAAAGATCCATCAAAAGTTGACCGTTCTGCAGCTTACGCGGCTCGTTACGTTGCGAAAAACATCGTTGCTGCTGGCATGGCTGATCGTTGTGAGATTCAACTGTCTTACGCTATTGGTGTTGCTGATCCAACATCTATCATGGTTGAAACGTTCGGTACTGAGAAAGTAGCGCACGAAATCATCATTGAAGCAGTTCGTCAAAACTTCGACCTACGTCCATACGGCCTTCAAGAGATGCTGAACCTTCTTCAGCCTATCTACAAGCAAACTGCTGCATACGGCCACTTCGGTCGTGAAGAGTTCCCTTGGGAAGCGACTGACAAAGCAGCAATCCTTGCGGACTTCGCTGGCCTAAAATAATTTAGCCACTGCGATTTGTTTCTTTAAAGCCCTTACTGCTTAGTAAGGGCTTTATTTTTATGTACTTACCGAACTTTCACTCACAATACCCTTCTCCAACGCCCTTCTTTACCGTTAACCACTTAGTATAAAAAGCCGCTGATAATTTGTGTTTTCTAGCACTACTGACAATAGTTAAGGTAACTCCTAGGCGATCAAGCTCACATTTAACTTAAATTAATTCAGTCTGATAACACTCGTTAAATGCACGCTAGAACAATAACTGGGATGACAAAGAGCAATTTAGCTCAAACACCATAACTCTCACACAAGCCACATCGATGAGCCTTATGGAATTATAACTAGGACGTTATTTAACTAGGGGGATCTATGCCTCGTACCGCGCACCCATCCGAACTGAACGATAAAAAACACAAGGTTAGCGATAAGGATTACGCTCGCACCATTCCTTGCAACCAAATCAGTATTTCCGCACCCTTTCATTGGTTGTCGCTTGCTCTGCATGACTTAGTAAGAATGCCATTAATCAGCGCATTTTACGGATTGTGCTTTATGGGAGCAGCAATTGCGATTGTTCAACTTGTCCAATGGCAAGGAACACACTTAGTCGTGATGCCAAGCCTGATCGTGTACATGCTGATAGGGCCGTTTCTTGCCCTAGGCTTGTATGACGCAGCTTGGGAAAGAGAAAAAGGCCATAACGCCAGCCTACTCCACTCAATGAAAGCCATCACTCGCAACTCCACCCACCAATGGGCCTTTGCGATTGTGTTGATGGTTGCGATGATATTCTGGATGCGTATCGCTGCGTTATTGCACGCGCTCTACCCTTCAGTGCAAGGCGCACCATTGGCTGAGTTCGCTCCCTTCTTAATTACGGGTTCTGTGATTGGTTTTGTTATCGCAAGCCTCATATTTAGCATCTCAGCATTTTCAATTCCGTTAATGATGGAGAGACGCGTTGATGTGATGAGCGCAATTTTCACTAGCTTTAATGCCGTGAAATCGAACATTCCTGCAATGGTGGTTTGGGCAAGTATTATTTGTGCCGGTATTCTGGTGGGTTTTGCCACCTACGGCATCGGAATGATCGTCACCATGCCGCTACTTGGTTATGGTACATGGCACGCTTATCACGAGATCATTAAGAAAAAACATCACGTGTAAAGCATCGCTAGATCAAAAAGCAATGTTATGATGAGGCCTTGGCTTAAACGCTGAGGTCTTTTATTTGGAGTTAACAACGTTTGTCTTACACCCCGCAACAACATCGAGCAAATAAGAAATTGGCCGAGTGCCTAGCTATCGCAAATCAACATTTCTCTCGTGAATTTCCACACCCAACTATCACCTTCAAGTTAAGAGGTAAAGCAGCGGGAAAGGCCTACCTTCAGCTCAACGAAATTAAGCTCAACCACGTACTATTTTCTGAAAATGAAGACGCCTTCATCAACGAAGTTGTGCCGCATGAGCTAGCACACCTAATCACGCATCAGGTTTTCGGACGTGTTAGGCCTCACGGAAACGAGTGGAAATACGTGATGGAAAAGGTATTCAACGTTCCAGCCAAAACAACTCACAGCTTTGAAATAGCTTCAGTTCAAGGGAAAACCTTTGAATATCGATGTGAGTGCACCACTTACCCATTATCAATCAGACGACACAATAAAGTGCTTCGAAATCAATCGACCTATCGCTGCCAGCTGTGCTATCAAACCTTATCCTTCACAGGCACACAGCTCAGCTAAAGTCCTAGACTCGCACCTATTCGATTTGGTAACCCCATCCTTTTTATTTCAGAAAGCAACACTCGATTAAGTTGATGATAGAAATGTAATGGAGAAACTCATCCTTTGAGTGCTAGACTGATGTTTATCATACTTTTATCAGTCTTTTTCTATGCAAAAACTCACCATCAAAGCATTTGGCCTACCTGTGTCTTTTTACTTATCAATAGTATTTGGCCTACTGGTAACCCAAAGCGTTTTCGCCGCACCACTGAGCTCATTCTCCAAAGCAAAAAGAGAAGCGGTGAAGATTTATCTCGACCACCCGACTTCATTTTATTGTGGTTGTGACATTACATGGAAGGACAAAAAGAAAGGGATTCCCGACCTTGACGGCTGTGGTTATCAAGTCCGAAAACAACAAAAGCGAGCGAGTCGAATTGAGTGGGAACACGTGGTTCCAGCTTGGCAATTCGGCCACCAGCGTCAGTGCTGGCAAGATGGCGGGCGCAAGAACTGCACTCGCAATGACAAAGTATTCAAGTCCATGGAAGCCGATCTCCACAACCTAACGCCAGCTATCGGTGAAGTAAATGGTGACCGTTCGAACTACAACTTCAGCCAGTGGAATGGAATGGATGGCGTGAGCTATGGTCAGTGCGAAATGCAGGTCAACTTCAAGCAGCGTAAGGTGATGCCGCCAGACAGAGCAAAAGGCTCTATCGCGCGCACCTACCTTTACATGAGCCAAGAGTATGGCTTCAAGCTATCTAAGCAGCAAACCAACCTGATGATGGCGTGGAACAAGCAATTTCCTGTCGACAAGTGGGAATGTACTCGGGATGAGCGAATCTATGCCATCCAAGGAAATCACAACCCATTTGTTTACCCTGCTTGTAAATAACGTCACTCGTACAATCAACATTCCAACTATCTCAAACAAGAGTTTCAGAATTGCCCCTGAAACTCTTGCTCTACCCTTGTTTTTTCAACCAAAAGCATCCATGTTAGGCAGAGACAAAATACCCAAATGAACATATTTATAGGTTTACCAGCATGAGAATCCCTCGTATCCATCACCCAGAACGCATTCATCAGTTAGGTTCACTCGCTTTAGGCGAAGATGCCGCGGGTCATGTTGGTCGTGTCCTTCGCATGAAAGAAGGCCAAGAAGTCCTTCTATTTGATGGCAGTGGTGCTGAATTTCCAGCGACAATCACTGAAGTGTCAAAGAAAAATGTCACCGTTAATGTTTCTGAACGCATCGAGCGCAGCAGCGAATCTCCGTTAGACTTACATTTAGGCCAAGTGATTTCACGTGGTGACAAAATGGAGTTCACCATTCAGAAATCGGTTGAGCTTGGTGTGAACACCATTACCCCTCTAATTTCAGAGCGATGTGGCGTTAAACTTGATACAAAACGCTTTGAGAAAAAACTCG
This sequence comes from Vibrio sp. ZF 223, assembly GCF_003050585.1. Taxonomy (NCBI): domain Bacteria; kingdom Pseudomonadati; phylum Pseudomonadota; class Gammaproteobacteria; order Vibrionales; family Vibrionaceae; genus Vibrio; species Vibrio sp. ZF 223. The sequence goes on along the minus strand of NZ_PIGB01000015.1, from coordinate 21,161 downwards.
CACAGTGGCAAAAGATTGCTATCGCGGCGTGTGAACAGTGTGGCCGTAATACGGTTCCAGTCATTCGTCCAATTATGCAGCTTGAAGAATGGTGCAGCGAACCAAGCGAAGCACTAAAGCTAAACCTGCACCCTCGAGCAAAGTACTCAATTAACACCCTTCCAGAACCTATCAGCAAGGTACGCCTATTGATTGGTCCTGAAGGTGGCTTGTCGGCTGAAGAAATCGGCATGACAGAGCAATACAAATTTGAAGAGACGCTACTCGGCCCACGTGTACTTCGTACCGAAACAGCTGCTCTAACCGCAATTACTGCCTTACAAGTCCGTTTTGGCGATCTAGGCTAGGAGAAAAAAATGATCAAACTTGGCATCGTAATGGATCCAATTTCATCCATTAACATCAAAAAAGACTCTAGCTTTGCCATGATGCTTGAAGCTCAGCGTCGTGGTTACGAAATCCATTACATGGAAATGGATGATCTACACTTAGATCAAGGCGTAGCCATTGCTGACACTAAGGTTGTAGAACTAAAGGAAGACCCAAACGGTTGGTATGAATTCAAGTCAGAACAGACTATCGCGCTATCTGATTTAGATGCAGTATTGATGCGTAAAGATCCTCCGTTTGATACTGAATACATTTACGCGACCTACATTCTTGAGCGTGCTGAAGAAAACGGCGCACTGATCGTAAACAAGCCACAAAGCCTACGTGACTGTAACGAAAAGTTGTTCACGGCTTGGTTCCCAGAGCTAACACCAACTACCATCGTGACTCGTAAAGCTGAAAAGATTAAAGAGTTTCGTGAGAAGCATGGTGACGTGATCCTAAAACCACTTGATGGTATGGGTGGTGCGTCTATCTTCCGCGTGAAGGAAGGCGATCCAAACGTATCGGTGATCATTGAAACGCTGACCAACCATGGTCAAAACTACGCAATGGCACAAACCTTTGTTCCTGACATCAGCAATGGTGATAAGCGTATTCTTGTGGTTGACGGTGAGCCAATGCCTTACTGCCTAGCTCGTATTCCAGCTAAAGGCGAAACACGCGGCAACCTAGCCGCTGGCGGTACAGGTGAAGCTCGTCCATTAAGTGAAACAGACTGGGCTATTGCACGATCAGTGGCTCCTTCACTAAAAGAAAAAGGCTTAATCTTTGTCGGACTGGATGTTATCGGCGACAAGCTGACAGAAATTAACGTGACCAGCCCTACTTGTATCCGTGAAATTGAAGCTGCTTTTGATATTTCGGTAACAGGTAAATTAATGGACGCAATCGAGCGTCGCGTTAACGCTAAATAGCCTAAACTAAAGAAAGCCTTAGCTATTCGCAAACGGCACAGAATCAATGAGCGGCTTCACGCCGCTCTTTTTCCTTTACTGGGAACACACTGGCAGGAGGCTCTATGAATTTAACGAACCACTTTCTGGTTGCTATGCCCGGAATGAAAGATCCCTACTTTCAAAATTCGGTAATTTACCTTTGTGAGCACAACGACGAAGGTGCGATGGGCTTAATGATCAACGCCCCTATCGATGTCACTGTCGGAAGCATGCTTAAACAAGTTGAGGTTGATTCTGAGCAGCCGAAATCCAACCAAGCAAGTCTTGATAAGCCAGTATTGAACGGTGGGCCGGTCGCAGAAGACCGTGGGTTTATTTTGCACAAACCTAAAGGCAGCTATCAATCCAGCATCAACATGACAGATCAAATCTCAGTGACTACTTCAAAAGATATCTTGATGGTGTTGGGCACAGAAGATGAGCCGATGAATTATTTAGTCGCACTTGGGTATGCAGGATGGGAACCGGGACAACTAGAAACCGAACTTACCGAGAACTCATGGTTAACCGTTGAAGCCGATCCAAAGGTCATCTTCGATACACCGATTTCTGACCGCTGGAAAGTCGCCGTGCAGATGTTAGGCATTAATGCGGCTCAGCTTTCAGCAGACGCTGGTCACGCCTAGCTCAAATCAGCTAAATAAACAGACACTCTCAAACACAGATAAATTTGGAACCCCCATGTCACGAACAATTATGGCATTTGACTACGGTACAAAAAGTATCGGCAGTGCGATAGGACAAGAAATCACAGGCACAGCAAGCCCACTGAAAGCCTTTAAAGCCAAAGACGGAATTCCTAACTGGGACGATATCGAAAAGCAAATTAAGGAGTGGCAACCGAACCTGATTGTGGTTGGCCTTCCTACCGACCTTCATGGCAAAGATCTAGCCACCATCACACCTAGAGCGAAGAAGTTCGCTAACCGCCTTAAAGGGCGCTTTGGTGTTGATGTTGAACTGCATGATGAGAGGCTATCGACTGCAGAAGCAAGAGCCGATCTTTTTGACATGGGTGGCTATAAAGCATTAAGTAAAGGCAATGTAGATAACCAGTCTGCAGTCGTCATTTTAGAGAGCTGGTTTGAAGCGCAATATTCGTAACGAAAATTAAGTGAGCAAAATTTGAACTAATTTGTGATCCCACACGAATTTCACGCCGTAATGTCGATGCAATTCAAAATCAGAACGTGGGAGTTCAAATGAAAATTTTTCTAGCAATCTTCACCGCTCTAACCATTTCAGCATGCAGTTCAATGGGTGGTTCAGCGGGTTACACTGGCGAACAATATCCAACTAAAATTAAATTAGAGAAAGAGCGTGGCTACTCGAACGACAACAACCGTTTTGCTAATCACTAATTTATTCACTTTACAAAAAACCCGCATCTCAGCGGGTTTTTTATTGGCACCAGACACTAGGCATTCAACCTAACCCATGTCTATCTTTACCCCGGCCAAAGCACCAGTCCCGTAGTCATCATCGCCACGTCTGGTTTTTAGCATCAAACGTAAGTCATTAGCAGAGTCAGCACTGTGAAACGCATCCTCTTCGCTGATCTTGCCTGCTACAACTAAATCATATAAAGCTTGGTCAAAGGTCTGCATACCAATCTCTTTTGATTTTGCCATGGTTGCTTTCAGTTCATGTAGTTCACCACGACGAATCAAGTCAGACACACGAGGGCTGTTGAGTAGAATCTCAAACACACCATGGCGACCGCTGCCATTCTTATCTCTGATTAATTGCTGAGCCACCACACCACGCAAGTTCATCGACAAATCAAACAAGAACTGCTCTTTTTGTTCCTTCGGTACCAAGTGGAGAATACGTTCTAACGCTTGGTTAGCGTTATTGGCGTGCAAAGTTGCCATACACAAGTGACCCGTTTCAGCAAAGGTCATCGCGTATTCCATGGTTTCACGGCTACGGATTTCGCCAATCAAGATCATGTCTGGCGCTTGACGTAACGAGTTCTTAAGTGCGACTTCATAGCTCTCGGTGTCGAGCCCAACTTCACGTTGAGTCACGATACATTTTTTATGTTCGTGAACGAATTCAATTGGGTCTTCAACCGTCAAGATATGCCCCGAGCGGTTGGTATTGCGATAACCAGTCATCGCAGCCATTGAGGTCGATTTACCAGAGCCTGTCGCCCCAACCACCAACACAAGTCCGCGCTTAGCGATTGAAAGGTCCTGCAGTACATCTGGAAGCTTTAATTGCTCAAAGGTTGGGATGTTAGTCTCGATACGTCGAATGACCGCTCCAGGTAGCTCTCGTTGAAAGAATGCACTGACACGAAAACGCCCAAAGTCACGCACTATGGCAAAATTAGCCTCACGCGTTTGCTGATATTCATCACGTCGGTCTTGATCCATCATCGCATCAAGTAGTTGAGCGACCTGAACCGAATTCAGCTTCTCGCCTTGCGGTCGTAGTTCACCATCGACACGGAACAAGACAGGCGCATCGACGGTGATATAAAGATCGGACGCTTTTTGAGACAGCATTCCCTCAAGGATTTGATTCAATTCCATTATGTGCACCTTGATTAAAACATTGAGGTTTCAATTTCGATTTTTTTCTCAACCTCTTCCGAGTCAACCAAGCCTTGAGCCATCAGCTGCTTCGCGTTTTGCTCCATGGTTTGCATGCCATGTGCTGCGCCCGTTTGAATGATCGAATACATCTGAGCGACCTTGTCTTCACGAATCAAGTTTCTAATCGCTGGTGTCGCCATCATGATTTCATGGCAAGCCACACGACCACCCCCTACACGTTTTAGCAGCTTCTGTGCAATCACCGATCGTAACGATTCAGACAGCATTGAACGCACCATGTCTTTATCGCTACCAGGGAAAACATCAATGATACGGTCAATCGTTTTTGCTGCAGAGCTGGTATGTAGGGTACCAAAAACCAAGTGACCGGTTTCCGCTGCGGTTAGCGCTAAGCTGATCGTCTCTTGGTCACGAAGCTCACCAACAAGGATAACATCTGGGTCTTCACGTAACGCGCTGCGCAGCGCCGCTTTAAAGCTGTGAGTATCACGATGGACCTCACGCTGATTAACAAGGCATTTATTGTTGGTGTGAACGAATTCAATCGGGTCTTCGATCGTCAGGATATGTTTGTTGTGGTTACGGTTTACGTAATCAACCATCGCCGCAAGGGTCGTTGATTTACCAGAGCCAGTTGGGCCAGTAACGAGCACTAAACCTTTTTCGTAGTTGGCAATCTTTTCAAAGATTTCAGGCGCACCTAGTTGATCTAAAGTTGGGATCTCTACAGGGATAGTTCGAAAGACAGCTGAGCAACCACGAGCTTGGTTAAAAGCGTTAACACGGAAGCGACCAACATTGGGTAATTCAAAAGAGAAGTCGACTTCCAGTTTTTCCTCGAACTCGCCGCGCTGCGAGTCGCTCATGATCTCAAAAACTAAACGGTGCACATCAGCATGACTCAAAGCTGGTATTCCAAGCTTCCTTACTTCACCATCTATACGTACCATTGGAGATACACCCGCAGAAAGATGTAGATCTGACGCGTTATGCTTTACACTAAAATCTAGTAACTCAGTGATATCCATTTATTTTCCCTTAAGTAAAGTCAGCTATGAGTAGTATTCAACAAAATATCGAACAAATCACCTCACAGATTCGTAGTGCTGAGCAAAAGTGCGGACGAGCTCCAGAGTCCGTGCAACTTTTAGCAGTCAGCAAAACTAAACCTATTGATGCGATTCTAGAAGCCGCACTCGGAGGCCAAGTTGCCTTTGGTGAAAACTATGTTCAAGAAGGTGTTGATAAAGTAAAACACTTTTCAGAACAACATTCTAACCTAAATTTAGAGTGGCATTTTATTGGTCCAATTCAGTCCAATAAAACTCGTCCAATTGCGGAAAGCTTCCAATGGGTACATTCCGTTGATCGCGATAAGATCGCACAAAGACTTAATGATCAACGTCCAAGCGAACTTCCACCTCTACAGGTGCTGATTCAGGTAAACACCAGTGGTGAAGAGTCCAAGTCAGGAACCTCAGAAGAGACAGTTTTTGCACTTGCGGAGTTGATTTCGTCGCTCCCTAACCTCACCTTAAGAGGATTGATGTCGATTCCTGCAAACGTCTCTGACTATCAATCACAGCTTAATGCTTTCTCTCAACTGGCAGAGCTTAAAGATAAGTTATCCGCGAAGTATTCAGACATTGATACCCTTTCGATGGGAATGAGTGGTGATATGGATGCAGCAGTTGAGGCTGGCAGCACAATGGTTCGTATTGGAACGGCTATTTTCGGCGCTCGTGATTACGCGAAATAGCCGTAGTAGCTAACCAACGACAAGTATTGATACCGCTTCGCCTTATCCGCGCAGCGACACGCTCAGGATTTTATATATGGAACATAAGAACATCGCCTTTATTGGGGCGGGAAACATGGTTCGCTCAATTGTAGCGGGCTTAGTCGCGAGTGGTTACCCAACGCAAAAGATTACGGCAACCGCACCTTCAGAAACCAGAAGGTTGCCGTTAGAACAAGAATACGGCATCAATACCACCAGCGATAATATTGCAGCAGCAGAGCAAGCAGACGTTGTTGTGTTATCCGTGAAGCCACAAATGATGGCTGATGTATGTAAGCCCTTACAAGATATCGACTTCAGCAACAAACTGGTTATCTCAATTGCCGCGGGTATTAATGCGAATCGACTCAATGAGATGTTAAACTGCCAGCTAAACCTTGTTCGTGTGATGCCAAACACGCCATCACTACTTGGGAAGGGGATGAGCGGTCTTTATGCCGATTCAACCGTTAGCCAAGATGATAAAGACTTTGCTTCTCAGCTGATGCAAGCTGTAGGTGAAGTAAGCTGGGTTGAGCAAGAGTCTGGTATCAATAACATTATTGCGGCGGCGGGTAGTGCTCCGGCTTACTTCTTCCTGTTTATGGAAGCGATGCAAGCAGAAGCAGTCAACCAAGGCTTCGACCAAGAAACCGCTCGTAAATTAGTTCAGCAGTCTGCGTTAGGCGCGGCAGAGATGGTGGTAGCAAACCAAGAGACTGAATTATCAACACTGCGTGAACAAGTGACATCAAAAGGCGGCACGACCGCAGAAGCACTACGCACGTTTAATGAACATCAACTATCAGACATCGTAGCCAAAGCCATGCAAGCGGCGGTTGCTCGAGCTGAAGAGATGGAAAAACTGTTTTAGTACCAATCAAGGTAAACAAGCATTTTGCCGCTCAGGTTATATCTAAGCGGCAAGTAAATCCGAAAAAGGAAACAATATGAACTCGATGAGCTTTCTGATCTCGACTGTTTTTGATCTTTACATCATGGTTGTGATCTTGCGTATCTGGCTACAAGCATCACGTGCAGATTTCTACAATCCATTCTCACAATTCATCGTAAAAGCGACACAACCGGTTGTTGCCCCACTACGCCGAGTTATTCCGTCAATCGGCAGCCTTGATCTTGCGACGGTTGTTTTTGCTTATGTGCTGTGTGTACTTAAGTTCGTTGCGCTAAACCTGATTATCTCTGGCGGCGCTGCCGTTTTCGATATTAGCTTCCTAATCTTTGGTGCACTGTCTCTGCTCAAAGCGGCTGGTGGTTTAATTTTCTGGGTTCTACTTATCCGTGCAATCCTAAGCTGGGTAAGCCAAGGTCGTAGCCCAATCGAGTACGTATTCCATCAACTGACTGAACCAATGTTAGTGCCTATCCGCCGTATCCTTCCGGACATGGGTGGTTTCGACCTAAGCGTACTGGTTCTGTTCATTGTTCTGCAATTTGCGAACTTCCTAATGGGCGACATGATTGGTCCTATTTGGTATCAGCTATAATTCAAGTACAAACATCAGGTACTTTGACGATGCCAAAAGCGGTTTGGGCCGAGGAAGACGATATTCTTCTTAGGCTCTATATCCAACCTAAAGCAAGCCGAGACAAAATTGTTGGCTTGCATGGTGAGGAACTAAAAATTGCCATTACCGCCCCACCGGTAGATGGCAAAGCCAATGCCCATTTAGCGAAATACTTAGCGAAACAGTTTAAGGTCGCAAAAGGGCAAATTAAGATAGAGAAGGGAGAGCTCGGTCGGCATAAGCAAGTTCGAATATGCTCGCCAAGCCAAATCCCAACTGAAGTCAAAGCCATCCTATGATGGCTTTTTGCTATTTATTGGAGTCACTATGCGTCTATGGATTACAGCACTACTCACTGCTCTTATTGCCCTACCTAGTTGGGCAGGGCAGTTTAAAAACATCAAAGATGTCGAGGTTCACTACTCGGCTTTTAATTCCACGTTTCTAACTGCGCAAGTCGCTAAGCAATACAAACTTAAGCGAAATGGATACTCAGCAATCCTCAACATCAGCGTGTTAGACAAGGCTTCCCTAGGCAAGCCTGCTACAACGGCTAAAATTACGGGAACAACGAAGAACCTCGTTGGAAACACCCGAACTTTGAAGTTTCGAGAAATCAAAGAAGGTGATGCGATTTATTACCTTGCTGAGTTCCCTATCACTCACGAAGAGAACATCACCTTTAACATCGATGTTAACGCAGGCTTGAAAGGCACTGGCCCACTGCGCTTCACACAGAAATTCTATATAGAAGAGTAAGCTATCCCTTACTTTTCATTTATTCACTTATTAGAGTCACATTCCCATGAGCAAGATTGTTTTAGCAACAGGCAACCAAGGTAAAGTTCGCGAGATGGCAGATATTCTGTCTGAGTTTGGCTTTGACGTGGTCGCACAAAGTGAATTTAACGTTTCAGAAGTCGCTGAAACGGGGACAACTTTCATTGAAAATGCCATCATCAAAGCTCGCCACGCCGCGAAAGAAACAGGACAGCCAGCGATTGCTGACGACTCAGGTTTAGAGGTTGATTACTTAAATGGTGCTCCGGGCATCTACTCAGCGCGTTACTCAGGTGAAGGGGCAACCGATAAACAGAACATCGAAAAATTGCTAAACGCGATGCAAGGTGTCGAAACTGAAAAGCGTACTGCGCGTTTCCACTGTGTGTTGGTGCTAATGCGTCACGAGAATGATCCAACACCTCTAGTGTGTCACGGGAAATGGGAAGGTCGCATCCTTACCGAAGAACATGGTGAGAATGGCTTTGGCTACGATCCCGTATTCTTTGTTCCAGAAGATAACTGCGCATCAGCAGAGCTTCAATCTTCACGTAAGAAGCAACTATCACACCGTGGTAAAGCGCTTGCGTCACTATTAAAGACTCTCAAGGAGCAAGCTCTGTAATGCACAATGCAGCGCTAATACCACCCGCACTTAGCCTCTATGTCCACATCCCATGGTGTGTACAAAAGTGTCCGTATTGTGATTTTAACTCTCACGCCCTCAAAGCCGAGATCCCAGAGAAAGAGTACATCGATGCACTGCTTGAGGATCTCGATACCGATATCGAAAAATATCAGCTCAATGGTATGCCTCGTCCATTGCACTCAATCTTTATAGGTGGAGGAACTCCGAGTTTATTCTCTCCTGAAGGCATCGGGCGGTTACTACAAGGTATTGAGCAACGTATTCCGTTCAAACCTGAAATAGAAATCACCATGGAAGCCAACCCGGGAACTATCGAAGCTGAGCGTTTTGCAGGTTACCAAAAGGCAGGAGTGAGTCGAATCTCGGTGGGTGTGCAAAGTTTTGAGCAAGATAAGCTTGAAAGACTTGGGCGTATTCATGGTCAAGACGAAGCTGTGAATGCCGCTCATTTAGCGCATAAAATTGAATTGAATAGCTTCAATCTAGACTTAATGCACGGCTTACCCGATCAGAGCATTGATCAGGCACTGTCTGATTTAGACAAAGCGATCGAGCTCGATCCTCCGCATTTATCTTGGTATCAGCTAACAATAGAACCTAACACCATGTTCTATTATAAAACGCCAAAGCTACCTGACGATGATGACCTTTGGGATATATTCGACCTAGGCCATAAGAAGCTCGCAGACGCAGGGTATGTACAGTACGAAATCTCAGGCTACAGCAAGCCTGGATATCAATGCCAACATAACCTCAACTACTGGCGCTTCGGTGACTACTTAGGTATTGGCTGTGGCTCTCATGGCAAGCTGAGCTTTGCTGATGGGCGCATTGTTCGCACCACTAAGGTTAAGCATCCTAGAGGCTACCTAGCAGCGTACCAGAACATGGTGAAGCCTTATCTATCAGACGAATTTGAAGTGCCCAATGAAGACCGCCCTTTTGAGTTCTTCATGAACCGCTTTAGGCTAATGGAAGCATGTCCAAAGCAAGATTTTATCGATACGACTGGGCTTGGTTTTGACTCGATTCAAGAAACTATTGAATGGGCAAAAGAGCTAGGCTACTTGAATGAAACCGACACTCACTGGCAGATAACAGAAAAAGGGAAGCTATTCCTCAACGATTTGCTGGAAGCTTTTATGGCAGAAGAGGACGAATAGATTCGAGAGATATTGTGTAAGGGTTGGTTTTAGGGCCAACCCTTTTTATTTTATAGCCCCCTCTCGGAGCGAAGCGTTCTACAGGACGAAGTCCGTGCTCGCATCTTTCTCTTAGAAAATAGAACGACCAATTCGCTCAGAAAGCAACTCTAGCGCCTTAGTACCTGCTAAAGAGTTACCAGAAGGGTCAAGCTCTGGAGACCACACCGCAATAGTCATTTCGCCAGGAACGATAGCGATAATACCGCCACCCACACCCGATTTACCTGGCATCCCAACACGGTAAGCAAACTCACCAGCCCCATCATACAAACCGCATGTCGCAAGCAAAGCATTCAACTGCTTGGTTTGAACTGGCGTGATGATCTCTTTCTTGGTTTGAACCGACACACCTTTGTTTGCCAAATAGCTAAAGGTTTTTGCCAAGTCCACACACGTCATTTTAAGCGCACAGGCATGAAAGTAGTTATTCAAAACAGGGATAACATCATTTTCAAAGTTACCAAATGAACGCATCAAGTAAGCGATAGCCGCATTACGATCGCTGTGCATCATTTCTGAAGCCGCTACTATCTTGTCATAGACTATATGGGTGTCGCCCGACAACTGACGCACAAACTCCAATAAGCGGTGTCTAGGCGCAGATAAGCGGCTTTGTAGTAGGTCTGCAACGACAATTGCGCCCGCATTAATGAACGGGTTACGGGGAATCCCATGCTCCATCTCAAGCTGAATCATAGAGTTAAAGGCTTGGCCAGAAGGCTCTTTGCCTACGCGTTGCCAAATCTCTTCAGGCTTGTATAACACCATAGCTAATGTCAGGCTCAAGGCTTTAGAGATGGATTGCACAGAAAAGGCTTCCTCTGCATCACCCGCTTGAATCACATCACCTTCATTGGTGTATACCGCAATCGCCAGTTTCTGGTTCGATACGCGAGCCAATGCAGGGATATAATCAGCAACCTTTCCCTGACCAATTAGGGGACGAACTTCGTCTAAAATCTCGGCTAAAATAGCTTGAGTTGGTTTCATGTATGCTTACTTCTATATTGTTATTTTTGTAGGGTTCTAACATTACTTTCTGTCCTTAAACCTTTATCGCAATAAAAGCCTAAGGACAAAAAAGCCAACATTACAATAATGTTGGCTTTAATCAATCCAACAAAGTGTAAGGTTTAACCTAAAGCAGGTTTACCTTCACTTGTTGTGCTCGATAATTACTTAGTACGCTTGTACTTAATATCCCAAACACCATGACCAAGACGGTGGCCACGAGCTTCAAATTTAGTCAGTGGACGCTCATCTGGGCGAGGAATGTAATCACCATCTTCAGCGATATTCTCGAAGCCTGGAGCAACGTTCATCACTTCAATCATGTGCTCTGCGTAGTTTTCCCAGTCTGTTGCCATGTGGAAAATACCAGTATCAAGTTGAAGCTTACCGCGAACCATTTCTGCAAACTCAGCCTTAACGATACGACGTTTGTGGTGACGAGCTTTGTGCCATGGGTCAGGGAAGAACAGTTGCAGTGTATGCAGGCTGCTATCTGGAATCATGTGTTCAAATACTTCTACTGCATCGTGACACATTACACGCAGGTTAGTTACGCCAGCATCACGCGCTGTACCTAAACAAGCACCAACACCTGGGCTGTGAACTTCAATACCTAAGAAGTTTTTCTCAGGTGCGTTCTTTGCCATTTCAACCAGTGATGCACCCATACCGAAGCCAATTTCTAGTACAACTGGGTTATCGTTGCCAAATACTTCTTTCCAGTTAAGAAGCTCTGGGTTGTAGTCGATACCCATTGTTGGCCAACATTCATTCATCGCGTTTTCTTGGCCTTTTGTTAAGCGGCCTTCGCGGCGAACAAAACTACGGATCTTACGAACCAGTTTGCCGTCTTCAGTATATTCGTTAGTGGTCACTTCACTCATTGATTTTTGCCTGCACATTGATTAATCAAAGCGGGGATTATCCAAAGAATTGCCTTCGGTGCAAGTCTTTCCGTGGATAAATTCCCACACAATTTGTCTGTTTTACATCCAACGTTAAGTGTGGTGCAATTTCGCTTCTAATAATAGCAAAGCATAGAGCATGTCGTGACTCCTTTCGCAACCGCCATATTAAAGTGGTATGACGCCTACGGGCGTAAAGAATTACCTTGGCAACAAAACAAAACCGCCTACACCGTTTGGCTATCTGAAATTATGCTTCAGCAGACTCAAGTCGCCACGGTGATTCCATACTACCAGCGATTCTTAGAACGCTTTCCAACGGTTATCGACCTAGCGAACGCCGAACAAGATGAGGTTCTGCACTTATGGACAGGGCTTGGTTACTACGCACGAGCTCGCAATCTACATAAAGCAGCCAAGATCGTTGCTGAGCAATATGGTGGTGAATTTCCGCTTTCTATCGAAGAGATGAACGCGCTACCGGGCATAGGTCGCTCGACGGCAGCTGCAGTGCTGTCTTCGGTTCACAAACTTCCTCATGCGATTCTTGATGGCAATGTAAAACGAACACTTGCGAGAAGCTTTGCCGTTGAAGGTTGGCCAGGACAAAAGAAAGTCGAGAACCAGCTCTGGGAACACGCCGAAGCACACACACCGAAGAAAGATGTCGATAAGTACAATCAAGCAATGATGGATATGGGCGCGATGGTTTGCACCCGTAGCAAGCCTAAATGTGCGTTGTGCCCGATTGAAAGCATGTGTGAAGCCAAGAAACTTGATAAACAACTCGACTTTCCAGGTAAGAAACCTAAGAAAGAAAAACCAGTAAAAGAAACATGGTTTGTGATTCTGTACCACAACAATCAAGTATGGCTCGAACAACGCCCTCAATCTGGTATCTGGGGAGGGCTATTCTGTTTCCCTCAAAATGAAAATGCAGAGATCGAACATCAGTTAGATCTTCGCTCGATCAAAGACAGTGAAACCGATTCAATCGAGACCATGATTGCGTTTCGACATACTTTCAGCCACTACCACTTAGATATCACGCCAGTATTAGTGAAATTAGATAAACAACCAGATTTGATAATGGAAGGGACTAAAGGTCTCTGGTATAACTTATCAAAACCGGAAGAAATTGGCCTAGCCGCTCCTGTAAAGCAGCTTATTGAGAGCCTACCCTTTGAACTGAACGACGCCGTTTGAATCAACGAACGCCATAAGAGGAACCACTATGAGCCGCACTGTATTTTGTGCTCGCCTTCAAAAAGATGCTGAAGGCCTAGATTTTCAACTTTACCCAGGTGACTTAGGTAAACGTATCTTTGACAACGTGTCTAAAGAAGCTTGGGGACAATGGCAAAGCAAGCAAACAATGCTGATCAATGAAAAGAAGCTAAACATGATGGATCCTGAACATCGTAAACTTCTTGAAACTGAGATGGTTAACTTCCTTTTCGAAGGTAAAGATGTCGTAATTGATGGCTATACTCCACCAAGCGAATAAGACATTTATTTAAGCAATTTTTAATGACATCATGGTTAACGCTGCGATGTCATTTTTGTATGAGGAACTATGAAAAAGCTAAGTTACTTCCTAACAGCCATGTTATTAACTGGCTGCAGCCGTGAATTTGTCGAAAGCATTTATGATGTTAATTATGAGCCGACCAACCGATTTGTAAGCAATTTGGCAGAGCTACCCGGTCAGTTTGAAAAAGACACCGGAGCACTAGACTCTTTGATTAATAGCTTTTCTGGCAATATCCAAAAGCGCTGGGGCAGCAGTGAAGTAAAGATGGCCGGTAAAAGTAACTATGTGAAATACATAGATAATTACCTAAGCCGTTCAGAAGTAAACTTTAGCGAAGGCCTCATAACGGTAGAAACCGTCTCCTCTACTGAGCCTAAAAAACACCTCAAAAACGCGATCATGACAACGCTTTTGACGCCTGATGATCCGGCGCATGTCGATCTATTCTCTTCCAAAAGCATCAAGTTAGAAGGCAAACCTTTCCTCTATAATCAAGTTGTAGACCAAGATAAAAAGCCCATTCAATGGACATGGCGCGCTAACCAATTCGCGGATTACCTGATCGCTAACAACCTAAAAACCAAAGAAGTCGACTTTAAAAAAGCCTATTACGTTGAGATCCCAATGGTAGCCGATCACGCTAGCCAGCGTAGTTACCAATACGCCGACATCGTTCGACGAGCATCTCAGCGTTACGACATTCCTGAAGACTTGATCTACGCAATAATCAAGACAGAGAGTAGTTTCAACCCATACGCGGTGAGTTGGGCAAATGCATACGGTCTGATGCAAGTGGTGCCTAAAACCGCAGGTCGAGATGTCTTTAAACTAGTAAAGAACAAGCCTGGAGAGCCCAGCCCAGAGTATTTATTCAATCCAGAAAACAACATTGATGCTGGCACCGCATATTTTTACATCCTTAAAAATCGTTATTTGAAAGACGTAAAACATCCGACAACGCTCGAATACAGTATGATTTCAGCATACAACGGCGGCACGGGTGGCGTGCTCAACACCTTCAGTAAGGACAGAAAACGAGCAATGCGAGACTTAAACTCGCTGCAACCTAGCCAAGCGTACTGGGCTCTTACTAAGAAACACCCAAACAAAGAGTCGCGCCGATACTTAGAAAAAGTAACAAAATTCAAGAAAGATTTTAACCAAGGTAAAACGTAAGCCTCACTTTTGAATAAAAAAACAACTAACGAACGTTTTTTTTAATTATTTTCAAAAAAGGTGTTGACGGTTATGCAGAAAATCCGTTTAATAGCGCTCCGTTGCCCGGATAGCTCAGTCGGTAGAGCAGAGGATTGAAAATCCTCGTGTCGGTGGTTCGATTCCGCCTCCGGGCACCACAATTTGATTTGTTGGTGTCAACACTCTTTAACAGGGAGTGGTAGCACGGACGAAAGCATAAAGAATTTAGTGTGCCGACTTAGCTCAGTAGGTAGAGCAACTGACTTGTAATCAGTAGGTCACCAGTTCGACTCCGGTAGTCGGCACCATTCTTTTGCCTCGATAGCTCAGTCGGTAGAGCAGCGGATTGAAAATCCGCGTGTCGGTGGTTCGATTCCGCCTCGAGGCACCATTATTTGGTGCTTAACAAATAATGGTCTTTATAGACCTGATGTTGAAACAAATAATTCCCCTTTAGTTCAGTTGGTAGAACGGCGGACTGTTAATCCGTATGTCGCAAGTTCAAGTCTTGCAAGGGGAGCCACATTCAAGAAAGCCAAGTCGAAAGACTTGGCTTTTTTTCGTTTGAACAAAAACAAACTCTATTCAATAGACACATCAGCTCAACGCAACTCTTAATCAGTCTCGATAAGTTGAGTTATATCCTTCTAGTACCTTCACTACAGCAGTTGATTCTAAGTTCTATAAAGAACCTCTATTCCAACAGAACCAACTAATCCCAGAAATCCCCTTCCCCACCTTAACTCCGTAAGCCGTCACATCAAAACAAACAGAATTCCATTTCATTACTTTTTTTTCTTCGAAAATTTAATCTCTATCATGTTTTGATATCTTTCTAATATCTGCCATACACGACTTAGATTAAGATTCGATGAACTATACCTAATACTAATTATTGAATCGCTGCGCGGGGAAACATGAAACTAAAAACGCAAGCTTACTTATTATCGGGCATCATCTTGATCGCCCTGCTAGCACTGACCGCTACTGGTTTATGGACATTGAGAGTCGCGAGCAACATGGACAACAAAGCTCGCGTGACCGAGCTATTTAAGAGTGCATACAGCATCCTTACTGAAGTCGAAAAAATGGCGATTGATGGCACTCTAGAAGAAGAGCAAGCTAAGCAACTAGCTACTCGCCTTCTACGTAACAACATCTATAAAGATAATGAATATGTTTACGTAGCCGATGAGAACATGACGTTTGTCGCGACACCATTAGATCCTCAATTACACGGAACCAGCTTTAACGACTTTAAAGATGGCAACGGGAATAGTGTTGGTCAGCTAATCCAAAGAGTACTTGGTAATCGTACTGGGCAGATCATTGAGTACACCTGGACACAAAAACTGCCAGATGGAACGATTGAAGAAAAACTGTCTATAGCAGAGAAAACACCACATTGGGGCTGGGTTGTCGGAACAGGTATCGGGTTCAATGAAGTTAACGCTCGTTTCTGGTCTACCGCTCAATGGCAGCTGTTCCTTTGTGTCGTGATTGCTGGTCTTATTCTATCGAGCCTAATTGTATCTATTAAACGCATGCTAGCGCTTCTTGGTGGCGAACCTAAAGATGTAAGAGAAGCTGTACAAGCCGTAGCACAAGGTCGAATTCAAACCTCTTTCGAAACTCAGGCGACAGACGGCAGTATTTACCACGCCGTACAACAAATGAGTAAGTCACTGGCTGAGTTGGTATCAAACCTGGACGCTTCAATGCTGGCATTAAGGGGAGAACTGCAGCGCGTAGAAGACCGTGCTGGGTCAATTGCTCAACTGACAGAGACCCAACAACAATCAACAGAGATGATCGCGACAGCAATGACCGAAATGGCCTCTTCAGCTAATAATGTCGCTGATTCAGCTAGCGATACCGCGCGCAACACCGATGAGGCCGATAAACAGAGCCAGCATACCCAACGACTCATTCACAACACAGTGGACAACATTCAAGGCCTAGCTGGCCAACTAGGCACAGCAAGCGAAGCGGTCGCTAACCTAGATAACGATGTAAACAACATTGCGAAAGTATTGGATGTGATTGGTGATATAGCGGAGCAAACTAACCTGTTGGCACTTAACGCTGCCATTGAAGCAGCTCGAGCTGGCGAACAAGGTCGTGGATTTGCGGTTGTAGCAGATGAGGTTCGTAACCTTGCAGGCCGAACACAATCGAGCACCAAAGAAATCCAATTAATGATTAACAACCTTCAAGAAGGATCTCGCAACGCAATTCAAACCATGGAAGTTTGTGCCGCGACCAGTGAAAGTACCGTAACAGAGTCTCAAAACGCCTCTGAAGCACTACAACAGATTGTTGTCGCATTAGAGTCCATTTCATCAATGAGTCATCAAATCGCAACTGCGGCCGCTGAGCAGACTCAGGTGAGCGATGATATATCGAAGCGTATTAATATGATCGAAGAGAGCGGTAACCAACTGAGCAATGTCGTAACAGAAAGTCATAGCAGTACCCAAACTCTTGCCTCTCTTTCAAACGAATTAGAAGCTTGGGTTAATAGGTTTGAAGTAAAACACTAAACTCCCTAGAAAATTTTTAAATAAAAAAGCACGTTTTCATACGTGCTTTTTTTATTTCGGCGCCCATTCAGTGTAGTTAACCGTAGTTTTACTATCTTTTAGGGCATGCTAGACCTAGGTTTTTCACCCCAAACGAGCAAAAACAACCCACTAAGTATAGAAAAACATCAAACGATACTTTTTTTGCAATTTAATGTTGACCCAGAACGCGAAAACACGTTTAATACACCTCGTCGCCCGGATAGCTCAGTCGGTAGAGCAGAGGATTGAAAATCCTCGTGTCGGTGGTTCGATTCCGCCTCCGGGCACCACAATTTATTTGTTGGTGTCCTAGACAACAACAATAAAGCACAAAGAAATATTATGTGCCGACTTAGCTCAGTAGGTAGAGCAACTGACTTGTAATCAGTAGGTCACCAGTTCGACTCCGGTAGTCGGCACCATTTCTTTAAAGCTTTAAGAATAATTCCCCTTTAGTTCAGTTGGTAGAACGGCGGACTGTTAATCCGTATGTCGCAAGTTCAAGTCTTGCAAGGGGAGCCAAGTTAATCATCAAGCATAAGCTTTTTGATTCATGATGCCGACTTAGCTCAGTAGGTAGAGCAACTGACTTGTAATCAGTAGGTCACCAGTTCGATTCCGGTAGTCGGCACCATTCTCTTGATTAGAGACTAAAAAATCAATTCCCCTTTAGTTCAGTTGGTAGAACGGCGGACTGTTAATCCGTATGTCGCAAGTTCAAGTCTTGCAAGGGGAGCCAATTAAAAAAAGCCGCATCATTGATGCGGCTTTTTTGCATCTAAAGATGCATAACTTCTCAATACAACTACCCTCACATTTCAAATATCATATTCAATTCAAAAACCAACCGTTTTTATATCCATCCAAAGCTACAAATCTTCGCCACTTAACTCCCTTCAAAATCGTCCAACAACAAACGACACATTCACGTAAGAGTCACTCATAGTACGTTACTACTCATTTTATTATTGAGAAGATCGGCTGAACAAATCAATGCTAAGCCTAGAGATGACAAAGCTAAATAACAAATCAAATAAGCGCTAGAAAAACTCTGTAAGGCGCTTCAATCCAAATGATACACAAGTCACTCTTTATCAAAACTATCCACTACAATAGCGCCCATAGAGGCTGGCATTGAAATAACAATCACTCTTTTGATCGATACAACTGGGTCACTCAACAGAGGTAATTTGTCCAAGCAAGTCAGTACCAAAGCAACGACCAATGCCGTCATAACATAAGCAATAACTATTCTGAAAATAAACACCGGCAACCGTGCAACAACATCTTTTTGAAAGACACTCTCATACGTATAGAAGCCTAAGAACACCGCAGACAGTAAAAATAACAGCAATAGATTAGCGGTAGGTAAAGTCTCCCCTAACTTCCAAGCCTCTTCAGAAAAAGAAATTGGCACGGCCAAAGCAAAAGATCCCACAAAGATCTGGCTCGCATCTTCAAAGTTAAAACTCAATTTCATAGTTCGACCCACTAGGTTTAAGGCTTTATCTATTTCTTAAAATAATCACAAAACTATCCGCCGATGGCTTGAGGGATTTTCTTCCTACCAAGTAAACAGTAATGACCTTTCTAATTTCATATTAGTCGCAATAGCCAAAACATAGCTTGAACTAACCAGCAAGAAATCAATATGCTCAGAGTAAAGTGGTCAACACAACAGATTCATGTCGAGTCAACAAACACATCAGAGTCGAAGAGAGACCGGTAAACATCCCCTAAGGACCTACACTTAGAACCAGAGAATCTCAATCCGGTTGGGTGATCAATACAATTAATAGTGGTTTAAGCTTAATGCATTAAGTCGACTCATTAAGGGCTATAGTGTTCTTAGCAGAAACATCCATGATGGATTCCTAATTACACATCAGAACTACCCTCTAGATTCATAGATTGAACAGAAATCAGGTTTCGTAGACGAAGGGCTGTTAGCTAATACTTGAACTTGATAAAGCAAACATCCACAAACGCAGGGCACGTAGGATGAGTTGTAAGGCTTATAGAGCCACAGGTATTGAAATGGACATGCTGATTAGAACAGTCTCATGAACCTAACTTACAACGTCGTATAGCTCGAGTGTTTGAGCACTCAGCCGCGTTTGAAGTCATGCTAGTGCCAACTCACAACTGGAGTCAGAAATGATGTCACCCTAATCGTAGGGTTTGGGTTTGGGTTTGGGTTTGGGTTTGGGTTTGGGTAACACGTAGGCTACAGGAAAGTCTTTTGTGCAAGTTATTCGACTGACGTGCGAAGCACTATGATTTAGATGCAAAAAAGCCCCGTTATTTCTAGCGAGGCTTCTTATAAGTAATGGAGTGACTGGGGTCGTAGCCGACCGGGACTCCTTGGTCAAAGACCAAATTATCAACACCCAGAAACGGCGAAAGCCTAGTCGTAAGACTAGGCTTTCTAATAAGTGGCGGAGTGGACGGGACTCGAACCCGCGACCCCCGGCGTGACAGGCCGGTATTCTAACCAACTGAACTACCACTCCGCAGTGTCTATTCAGCTTAAAGCAATTTGAGCCTGACGATGTCCTACTCTCACATGGGGAAGCCCCACACTACCATCGGCGCTATTGTGTTTCACTTCTGAGTTCGGCATGGAATCAGGTGGGTCCACAATGCTATGGTCGTCAAACAAATTCTGTTGTTAACTTGATGAATCAAATCAACTAAATAGTGGTGCTGATACCCAGACTCGAACTGGGGACCTCACCCTTACCAAGGGTGCGCTCTACCGGGCTGAGCTATATCAGCAATTCAAATATCGTTTAAAAACGATTCTGAAAACTTTTTGTCTTCACTTTTTAAAAAGTGAAAATAAATTTGGAGCTTGGCGATGTCCTACTCTCACATGGGGAAGCCCCACACTACCATCGGCGCTATTGTGTTTCACTTCTGAGTTCGGCATGGAATCAGGTGGGTCCACAATGCTATGGTCGCCAAGCAAATTTTGCTTTTACTTTCAGTTTTTTAAAAACTGAAGGCAAAATAATCTGGAAAACTGATTTAAAAGTCTCTTCAAACTCATTCAAGCGTTTGGTATTTCTTTGAGTCCACAAAACCCCTTGGGTGTTGTATGGTTAAGCCTCACGGGCAATTAGTACAGGTTAGCTCAATGCCTCGCAGCACTTACACACCCTGCCTATCAACGTCGTAGTCTACGACAACCCTTTAGGACGCTTAAAGCGTCAGGGAAAACTCATCTCAAGGCTCGCTTCCCGCTTAGATGCTTTCAGCGGTTATCGATTCCGAACTTAGCTACCGGGCAATGCCATTGGCATGACAACCCGAACACCAGAGGTTCGTCCACTCCGGTCCTCTCGTACTAGGAGCAGCCCCTTTCAATTTTCCAACGCCCACGGCAGATAGGGACCGAACTGTCTCACGACGTTCTAAACCCAGCTCGCGTACCACTTTAAATGGCGAACAGCCATACCCTTGGGACCGACTTCAGCCCCAGGATGTGATGAGCCGACATCGAGGTGCCAAACACCGCCGTCGATATGAACTCTTGGGCGGTATCAGCCTGTTATCCCCGGAGTACCTTTTATCCGTTGAGCGATGGCCCTTCCATTCAGAACCACCGGATCACTATGACCTGCTTTCGCACCTGCTCGAATTGTCATTCTCGCAGTCAAGCGGGCTTATGCCATTGCACTAACCACACGATGTCCAACCGTGTTTAGCCCACCTTCGTGCTCCTCCGTTACGCTTTGGGAGGAGACCGCCCCAGTCAAACTACCCACCAGGCACTGTCCGTAATCCCGATTCAGGGACCAACGTTAGAACATCAAAACTACAAGGGTGGTATTTCAAGGACGACTCCACCACATCTAGCGACGCGGTTTCAAAGTCTCCCACCTATCCTACACATGTAGGTTCAATGTTCAGTGCCAAGCTGTAGTAAAGGTTCACGGGGTCTTTCCGTCTAGCCGCGGGTACACTGCATCTTCACAGCGATTTCAATTTCACTGAGTCTCGGGTGGAGACAGCGTGGCCATCATTACGCCATTCGTGCAGGTCGGAACTTACCCGACAAGGAATTTCGCTACCTTAGGACCGTTATAGTA
>NZ_PIGB01000014.1:0-88556 GCF_003050585.1 Vibrio sp. ZF 223 | reverse complement strand
GTAGGAGTCTGGACCGTGTCTCAGTTCCAGTGTGGCTGATCATCCTCTCAGACCAGCTAGGGATCGTCGCCTTGGTGAGCCATTACCTCACCAACTAGCTAATCCCACCTAGGCATATCTTGACGCGAGAGGCCCGAAGGTCCCCCTCTTTGGCCCGTAGGCATTATGCGGTATTAGCCATCGTTTCCAATGGTTATCCCCCACATCAAGGCAATTTCCTAGGCATTACTCACCCGTCCGCCGCTCGACGCCCATTAACGCACCCGAAGGATTGTTAGTGTCGTTTCCGCTCGACTTGCATGTGTTAGGCCTGCCGCCAGCGTTCAATCTGAGCCATGATCAAACTCTTCAATTTAAGATTTTGTGACTCAACGAATACTGACTTCAAAACTACTATGTAATTTTAAAGCTATTACCATTCCAACAGAATGATAATGAATTGACTGTGCCAAATAACCGAGGTTATTTGTATTGGTCACTCAGTTCATTGAAATCAATTTTGTTACCGAAGTAACTGCTATTACCTAAGTAATAACGTTTTGATATTCATCAACGAGTGCCCACACAGATTGATAGGTTTAAATTGTTAAAGAGCTTCTCTTCGTTGTGACTTGTATCACTTCGGAAGAGGCGGCCATTCTAGCGACTTAATTCTCAGTGTCAAACACTTATTTGGAATTAATTTCTACTTTCTAAAAGTAGGAGCGAATAATCACTCAAAGCTAGTTGCCTTTACTAACATTCTTCGCTGAAGCCTTGTGGCGTCTACCGTGTCAGTGAGGCGGCATTATAGAGATGCCGCTCTTATTGGCAAGCATTAAATGTGTTTTTTATTGAAAAAAGAGGTTAAGCGGAGATATTTCAACCAAGGGCTTATTTATACCATTTTCACCCCAAGTTTCGAACAAATTACCCACAACACCTTGTGGATAACTACTCCCCGTTATCAAAAAAATAAGATAAACGAGCTCTTGGGTTTAGATACTCTCTCACTTGTTCCGGTAATTTACTTGGATGAACGGCATTGACGATTTTTATCTCTTTAATAAAGAGGTCAATAATCGGGGCTTGGGTTCTTGGCACGCTAGGATCATAGATAAGTACATTTGGATAAAGCATATGTTTCGCGTTAACGGATATCACAACCCCAATCGAATCATTTGAAAGCTGTACTACGGTTCCTGGTGGGTAGACTCCCATGAACTTAACTAATAGCCCCAAGTTATCTTGGCTATATAAATGCTTGCAGCTTTTATATAAATGGGACAGTGCCAGATACGGGATCATTTGTTGATATTGCGTTTTACCATGGCAAAGGTTATCAAATGCATTAGCCACTGCGACTATCTTGGCAAATTCATCTATCTCATCTTCTTTTAAGCCTTCGGGATAACCAGAACCATCATTCATCTCATGATGTTGAGCAATCACCTTTTTGGCCCTTTCAGGAAAGTCATCAATTGTTGAAACAATATCTGCACCATATTTAGTGTGAAGCTTTAAGTAGTTCTCTTCTGGTACCGTAAGCGCACTCTGCTTTCTTAATATAGCGACTGGTATTTTGATTTTGCCTACATCGTGGAACAACGCTGCGAAGGAAAGATCTTTTAATTGCTGCGTATTGTAACCTTTAGCTTTACCTATCATCAGCGCGACAACAGAAACATTCAATGTATGAAAGTAGATGTCTTCAAAATCAGCTTTAGCATTCATAAGGTGTAATGTGACGTTATCATCGCTTACTAATGTTTCGACAATGTCATCAACCAGAGCTTTTACCTCCCCTACTGCATCTAAAGGTCGGTTACGGATCTTGGTCATCACAGAGCGCATTCGGGCCAGCGAACGTTCGAACTCTTTCTCGCAATGACTCACTCTGCGACGATAAGAGCTTAAAGTTTCGATACGTTCATGCTTATCTTTCCACATTCTTTCCGCTTCAAGGCTTACTTGTAAATCAGTATCGGCTTCTTGCTCAATCACATGGTTAGCAGGTAGAGGGGATGTATCGCTTTGATTCAAGTTTATATAGACGTGCTTAATCCCAAGATGTCGAATTACCTTTACTTGGGCGTCATCTTTGATTTTAAAACTGTTGAATAAAAATGGGTGTTCATTCCATTTTACGGGGAGTCGTATATGCAGACCGGGCTGAATGCGATCTACGGTAATCTTTATGCTGCCCATTTTTATATATAATATTGATTAATAATCTCTATTTATAATTCTAATAAAACCAAGCAGCAATTTCACTATCCAATTTCACAGGTTCAATTTAAAGAATCGCAATGCACCATCCAGCGTATTCCAAACTTATCTTCAACCTTACCAAACCGAGCGCCCCAAAAAGTATCCGCTAACGGCGTCATTACTCGTCCATCTTGCTTTAGCTTTTCAAAGATCTGTTCTTGGGTCGCGGTATCATCTGTAACAAGAGAAAGTGCTAGGTTGTTCCCTTCTAGCTCTTTTGCCTTAACACCATCAGACATCATCAGCTTCATACCAAATGCTTCGAACTCAGCATGCATGACCCAATCAGGTTGAGCTCCCTCTATTACTTGTGGTGCATCACTAAAAAGTTGCTTCGATAAAACCACACCGCCGAAACACTTATGATAAAAATCCAACGCTTCACTACAACGACCGTCAAAAAACAAGTAAGGGGTTACTGTCAGCATATCTCTCTCCTCTGTTATTTACTTAAACATAGACAATAGAAGAAGGAATGACAGGTAACAGTATGATTTAAGATGATTAATTTATTAGGAAATGAAATTACGAAGTGAAACTGCGAGATTTAGGAATGAAACAGCAAGATCTGACTGATTGGACAAGCATTCCTGCCGCTACCGCGAAGGCAACGCTTTCCAGACTCCAGATACAACAAACCCCCAACTTTCGTTGAGGCTCTATCTTAAAATATGGTACCGGTTTAGGCGGACCGATTGGACAGGCATTCCTCCCGCTACCGCGAGGCAACGTTTTCCATACTCAAGATACAACAAAGCCCCGACCATTTCTGATCAGGGCTTTATCTAAATATGGTACCGGTAGGCGGACTTGAACCGCCACGCCCGAAGGCAACGGATTTTGAATCCGTCGTGTATACCAATTTCACCATACCGGCATTATCTTGGGGCATTGCCCTTTCGATGTTTGGCATTATACGTATGCGAACTGATGTGGCAAGTATAAAAACTTGAATTCATGTGTGTTTGCCGATAATTTCGCCACTAAGTCATAAGCTGTGCGTCATGTCTCTTTTCAGGCTAAGCCTTAAACTATATTCTGACGCCTCAATTTTTAAAGAAGTAATAACACATGACATCAACAAACACTCTGCCACCAGCAGGAGTCATGCGCCGATTTGGTGCCTTGTTCTATGACGCTCTGATCGTAATCGCTATTGAAATGTTGGCGGCTGGCGTCATTGTCGCTCTACTGCACGCGCTCATGGCTCTCGGCATATTTAACCACAGCGGTTATGCCGATGTTAGTGACTTCTTAACCAACCATCCGATTTGGAGCCCTGCATACACCTTTTACTTAGTGGCCGTTTGGGTCTATTTCTTTGTATTTTTCTGGACTAGAGCTGGTCAAACTCTCGGTATGAGAGCTTGGAAACTGCGCGTTCAAAACAAAGATGGCTCAGCTATCACAGTAACTCAGGCGCTAATTCGCTTAGGTACTTCAGGTTTTGGATTGGCAAACCTATGTGTGCCATTCGATCCTCAAAAACGTGGCTTTCACGATATCTGGGCAAAGACCGAAGTCGTTGTGTTACCACAAGCAAGATAGCGTGATTTAAGTTAGCTCCAATCAAGATCAAAAAAGGAAGGCGTTATGCCTTCCTTTTTTCTATTTACAGTTTTCGCCTCAAGAGCATGATGGCAATTCCAAGGAACACCACGCTCGGGGCGATTGCGCCAAAGGCGGGCGGTATCTGATAAACCAAACTCACAGGGCCAAAAAACTCACTGGATATATAGAAGGTAAAGCCAGCAATAACACCTGACAGTATTCTCGCCCCCATGGTCACACTACGCAAAGGACCAAAGATAAACGACAGTGCCATCAGCATCATAACCGCGATCGAAATTGGCTGAGTTATCTTCCTCCACAATGCCAGTTCATAACGTGATGCATCTTGCTCCGACGCTTTAAGGTAGGAAACATAATCATACAAACCACTTAAAGAGAGCTCTTCTGGCTTAACCGTTACAATCGCAAGCTTATCTGGAGCAAGTGATGTCTTCCATGAGTATGTCGGTAGACTTTCTTTGGTAATTTGAAGTTCGTTTTCAAAAGACGTTATCTCGACATCCTTCATCGTCCACACATTATCTCCAACGTAATCAACTTCGTCAGAGTAAATAGCGGTCTTAAGTGCCTTCTTTTCATCAAAGCGCCACATGTTCATTCCATATAGCTTCTGATCATCGATTTTGACAATGAAGATGAAGTCATTCGCATCACGAGCCCAAACACCACTTTGCGTCGAGATAATATTACCACCAGCAATGGAAATAGTTCTTAAATCACGAGCCATTTTCTGCGCTTGCGGTGCGCCCCACTGACCAAGTAGTGTCACCACGATCATCAGTGGAATAGCGGTTTTAAGTACCGATAGGCCGATATCTAACTTAGAGAAACCAGCGGCCTGCATAACTACCAGCTCAGAACTCGCAGCAAGCATACCAAGCCCAATCAATGCGCCAAGCAATGCAGCCATTGGAAAGAACATTTCGATATCACGAGGGATACTCAGTAAAACAAAGTACAGCGCTTGTAATAGATCGTATGTACCACGGCCAACTTTTCTCAGCTGTTCTACATACTTGATGATCCCAGAGAGACCAACAAACGTCACCAATACCAGTGACGTCGTTGCGATGATGGTTCTGCCTATATATAAATCGAGAATCTTAAACACGGCTTAAGCCAACCTCTTATTCTTGAATTTTTCTTTCAAACGCCTTACTGGCACGCTATCCATAAAGTTTGCACCAATCGCGACAAATAACAACAACGCATTGATTGGCCACATGCCGATTACCGCAGGAATGCTTCCCTCTTCAATTGAAGATTTAGTTGCACTGATTGCTAAGAAATAGGTGAGATAAATCAGTATTGCTGGGCCGATTTTCGCAAAACGACCTTGGCGAGGGTTTACCGCAGACAGCGGCACGACAAGCATGGTCAACAATGGAATACAAAGTACCAAAGAAATACGCCATTGCAATTCAGCTTTCGCGCTATTATTCGGGTTACCGATAAGGTCAAGTGTCGGGATAGCTTCCCAGTCTCGACCTTTCTTCTCAACTTCACGTTGACCGATCAGGCCTTCGTATTCTTCAAAGTGTGTCACCATATAATCAAGGCGTGTAGGCACACCTTCATGACGAGTGCCATCGTACATCACGATAACTTGGCGACCATCGCTGAGTTCTTTTACATCTCCCGACTTCGAGAACATCACACTTGGCAGTACTGAGTCACGTGGGCGCATTTGAGCAACGAACACATTTTCTAATTTATTGCCGTCAATATCATCGATAAACACCACAGAAGAACCATCCGGCGTGCCTTCAAACTTACCTTTTGGTAGCAAATCAACGCTGTTCTCTGCGGCTACTTCTTCATACATTTGTTCAACTTTGTCTTGTGACCAAGGAGACAACCAAAATGAGTTAAAAGCGGCAACCGTTGCGGTAATTAAAGCTAAGTAAAGTGCAGATTGAATCAGGAATTTATTACCAATACCGGTGGCGTTCATCACCACAATTTCACTTTCGGCGTAAAGGCGGCCAAAAGTCAGCAAAATACCAATATAGATACTGAGAGGAAGCATCAATAGGCCCATCGCTGGCATATTTAAGCCAACAATCGACAATATAAGACTCGCGGGGATATCACCATCAGAGGCGTCCGCTAAAACACTGATGAATTTTTGGCTGAGAAACACGAGAAAGAGAACAAAAAAGATCGCAAATTGGCTCTTGATTGTCTCGCGGATCAAATATCTAACAATAATC
The DNA here is from genome assembly GCF_003050585.1 of Vibrio sp. ZF 223. NCBI lineage: Bacteria > Pseudomonadati > Pseudomonadota > Gammaproteobacteria > Vibrionales > Vibrionaceae > Vibrio > Vibrio sp. ZF 223. The sequence goes on along the minus strand of NZ_PIGB01000014.1, from coordinate 82,521 downwards.
ACGCTCAAATTACCTATACAAAACTTGTTTTTTTGATTGAATCACTATAATTTCCCGTTGAACCTTTTATTTTTTTAAATTTTTAGCTAAGTGTTAGCGTTCTTCTTTAAGGTTAGTTCCATTATAGGATCCAACAAGTAAGAACCCATTATCTAACATTTAGTTCGATTTGTCTTCAGGATGTAGGAGTACGCATGGAGTTCAGTGTAAAAAGTGGCAGCCCAGAGAAACAGCGCAGCGCATGTATCGTTGTCGGTGTATTCGAACCGCGCCGCCTTTCTCCAGTAGCCGAGCAATTAGATAAGATTAGCGATGGCTACATTAGTTCACTGCTTCGTCGCGGTGATCTAGAGGGTAAACCTGGCCAGATGCTACTACTGCATCAAGTACCTGGTGTACTTTCAGAACGTGTTCTACTGGTAGGCTGTGGTAAAGAACGTGAGCTAGGCGAGCGTCAATACAAAGAAATTATCCAAAAAACCATCAGCACACTAAACGAAACAGGTTCTATGGAAGCAGTATGTTTCCTTACAGAACTTCACGTTAAAGGTCGCGACACTTATTGGAAAGTTCGCCAAGCAGTAGAAGCGACTAAAGATGGTCTTTACACATTCGATCAATTCAAGAGCAACAAACCAGAGACTCGTCGCCCACTACGTAAATTGGTATTCAACGTACCAACACGCCGCGAATTGAGCCTGGGTGAGAAAGCTATTTCTCACGGCCTTGCTATTGCTTCAGGTGTAAAAGCGTCTAAAGATTTAGGCAACATGCCACCAAACATCGCAAACCCTGCTTATCTTGCATCTCAAGCTCGTCGTTTAGCTGACGATTACGAGACAGTGAAGACTAAGATCATTGGCGAAGAAGAGATGGAAAAACTGGGTATGACATCATACCTAGCAGTAGGCCGTGGCTCTAAAAATGAATCTATGATGTCTATCATGGAATACAAAGGCGCTCCGGATCCAGATGCGAAGCCGATTGTATTAGTCGGTAAAGGTCTGACTTTCGATTCAGGCGGCATCTCGCTTAAGCCTGGTGAAGGTATGGATGAGATGAAGTACGACATGTGTGGTGCGGCGTCAGTATTCGGTACAATGAAAGCATTGGCTAAACTGAACTTACCTATTAACGTGGTTGGTATCCTAGCAGGTTGTGAAAACATGCCAGGCAGCAATGCTTACCGTCCAGGTGATATCCTAACGACAATGTCAGGCCAAACGGTTGAAGTACTAAACACTGATGCTGAAGGTCGCTTGGTTCTATGTGATGCTCTAACTTACGTTGAGCGTTTTGAACCAGATTGTGTTGTCGATGTTGCTACGCTAACTGGCGCATGTGTGATCGCTCTAGGTCACCACATCAGTGGCGTTCTATCGAACCACAACCCGCTTTCTCACGAACTTGTTAATGCTTCTGAGCAAGCAAGTGACCGAGCATGGCGTCTACCTATGGCAGACGAGTACCATGAGCAGCTAAACAGCCCGTTCGCTGATATGGCGAACATCGGCGGCCGTCCTGGCGGCACAATTACTGCTGGTTGCTTCCTGTCTAAATTCACTAAGAAGTACCACTGGGCACACATCGATAGTGCTGGTACAGCTTGGAAGTCAGGCGCAGCGAAAGGCTCGACAGGTCGTCCTGTCTCAATGCTAGTCCAATTCTTATTGAACCGCAGCGGCCAAGAGACTGAAGAGCAATCTTCAAAATAATAAAAAGGGCCTACGGGCCCTTTTTTAATAAGCGCTATTTGTTAGATCCTGTTAACCAAGTAACATTGATATCCACGATTTTCAGTTCGAGTATTAAGTATGCAGACTGCTACATTTTACATTGTGCCTTCAGACAGTCCGCAAGCCAGCGAAGATGGTTTTGCTCACTATGTGCTGTTTCTTGCTCAGCACTTTGCGAAACAAGGCGCTAAGCTTTATCTCAACTGTAATGACAAAGAACATGCCGAGCGTATTGCTGAAGTTTTGTGGCAAGTCGAACCCAGTGAGTTTATTGCGCACAACTTGGTTGGCGAAGGCCCAAAGTATTCAACCAACATCGAAATTGGCTATCAAGGCGTAAAACATAATTGGAATCGTCAGCTAGTAATTAATCTGGCCGATAATCATACAACCTTTGCGAACGCCTTTGCTCAGGTGATAGACTTCGTCCCTTGCGAAGAAAAAGCTAAGCAACTCGCTCGAGAAAGGTATAAAATTTACCGTCAGGCTGGATATCAGCTACAGACGATCGAGATTCAACATCCATAGTCAAACCTCATAGTTAAAGCTATCTTTGGATTTAGATTCAAGAAGCTTCACTTATGAAGTTTGACCACGATTAACCATTCACAGTATCCGTTTAAGAGCACTATGGAAAAGACATACAACCCAACATCAATCGAACAAGCTCTGTATCAGACTTGGGAAGAGAAAGGCTATTTTAAGCCACACGGTGACACATCAAAAGAAGCTTACAGCATCATGATCCCGCCACCGAACGTCACTGGCAGCCTACACATGGGTCACGCGTTCCAAGATACGATCATGGATACGCTTATCCGTGCTCAACGTATGAAAGGCAAAAACACGCTTTGGCAAGTGGGTACTGACCACGCTGGTATCGCAACTCAAATGGTTGTTGAGCGTAAGATTGCTGCTGAAGAAGGTAAAACAAAACACGACTACGGTCGTGAAGCTTTCATCGACAAGATCTGGGAATGGAAAGGCGAATCAGGTGGCACGATCACTAAACAGCTTCGTCGTCTTGGAGCATCTGTAGATTGGGATCGTGAGCGATTCACTATGGATGACGGCCTATCGACTGCGACTCAAGAAGTGTTTGTTCGTCTATACGAAGAAGACCTAATCTACCGTGGTAAGCGTCTAGTAAACTGGGATCCTAAACTGCACACTGCAATTTCAGATCTTGAAGTTGAAAACAAAGACAAAAAAGGTTTCATGTGGCACTTCCGCTACCCGCTAGCGAACGGTGTTAAAACGGCTGATGGTAAAGACTACATCGTTGTTGCTACTACTCGTCCAGAAACCATGCTTGGTGATACTGGCGTAGCGGTTAACCCAGAAGATCCTCGTTACAAAGATCTTATCGGCAAAGAAATCCTACTTCCTGTTGTTAACCGTCTTATCCCTATCGTAGGCGATGAGCACGCAGACATGGAAAAAGGCACGGGTTGTGTGAAGATCACTCCAGCTCATGACTTTAACGATTACGAAGTGGGTAAGCGCAACAACCTACCGATGATCAACATCCTAACGTTCAACGCTGATATCCGTGATGCTGCTGAAGTCTTCACAACCAACGGCGAAGAAAGCGATGTTTACTCAACAGATATCCCTGCTAAGTACCAAGGCATGGAGCGTTTTGCTGCACGTAAAGCTATCGTTGCTGAATTCGATGAACTTGGTCTACTTGAAGAGATCAAAGATCACGACCTAACTGTCCCTTACGGCGACCGTGGTGGTGTGGTTATCGAACCAATGCTGACTGACCAGTGGTACGTGCGCACAGCACCTCTTGCTGCACCTGCAGTCAAAGCTGTTGAAGATGGCGAAATCCAATTCGTACCTAAGCAGTACGAAAACATGTACTTCGCGTGGATGCGTGACGTACAAGATTGGTGTATCTCTCGTCAACTGTGGTGGGGCCACCGTATCCCAGCATGGTACGACAACGATGGTAAAGTTTACGTAGGTCGCACTGAAGAAGAAGTTCGTGAAAAGAACAACCTTTCACCGGTGATTGTTCTTAAGCAAGACAACGATGTACTTGATACATGGTTCTCTTCTGCACTTTGGACGTTCGGCACGCAAGGCTGGCCTGAAGATACTGAAGCAATGAAAACATTCCACCCATCAGAAGTACTAGTATCTGGTTTTGATATTATCTTCTTCTGGGTTGCTCGTATGATCATGATGACCATGCACTTCGTGAAAGACGAAGATGGCAAGGCTCAAGTACCTTTCAAAACGGTTTACATGACAGGTCTTATCCGTGATGAAAACGGCGACAAGATGTCTAAGTCGAAAGGTAACGTACTTGACCCAATCGACATGATTGACGGCATCGGCCTTGAAGAGCTAGTAGAAAAGCGTTGTGGCAACATGATGCAACCTAAACTGGCTGCTAAGATCGAAAAAGCAACACGTAAAACTTTCGAAAACGGTATCGAACCATACGGTACTGACGCACTGCGTTTCACTCTTGCTGCTATGGCTTCAACTGGCCGTGACATCAACTGGGACATGAAGCGCCTTGAAGGTTACCGTAACTTCTGTAACAAGCTATGGAACGCGAGCCGTTACGTACTGATGAACACAGAAGAGCACGATTGTGGCATGTCACTGTCTGTTGAAGACCGTGCAAACATGGAATTCTCTCTAGCGGATAAGTGGATTGAATCTCAGTTTGAAGTTGCAGCGAAAGAGTTTAATGCTCACCTAGACAACTACCGTCTAGACATGGCAGCAAACACGCTTTACGAATTCATCTGGAACCAATTCTGTGACTGGTACTTAGAACTAACTAAACCGGTTCTTTGGAAAGGCACTGAAGCTCAACAACAAGCGACTCGTTACACGCTTATCACGGTTCTAGAGAAGACTCTGCGTCTTGCTCACCCAGTTCTTCCTTACATCACTGAATCTATCTGGCAGAGCGTTAAGCCTCTAGTAGACGGCGTTGAAGGCGAGACAATCATGACTCAAGCGCTTCCTCAGTTTAACGAAGATAACTTCAATGCTGAGATCGTAGAAGACATCGAATGGGTTAAGACTTTCATCACAGCTATCCGTAACCTACGTGCGGAATACGACATTGCACCAAGCCAAGGCTTAGAAGTAATGATCAAAGTAGCTGATGAGAAAGATGCAGCTCGTATCGAAGCGAACAAGATCGTTCTTAACTCTCTAGCTAAACTAGACGACATTAAAGTTCTAGCTAATGGTGAAGAGACTCCTGCTTGTGCAACTAAACTGGTTGGCAAATCTGAGCTAATGATCCCAATGGCGGGTCTTATCGACAAAGATGCAGAGCTTGCTCGTCTAGATAAAGAAGTAGCTAAGACTCACGGTGAGATTAAGCGTATCGAAGGTAAGCTAGGTAACGAAGGTTTCGTTGCTAAAGCACCAGAAGCGGTTATCGCGAAAGAGCGTGAAAAGCTTGAAGGCTACCAAGAGACTCTTGTGAAGCTTGAAGAGCAAAAAGCAACAATTGCTGCTCTTTAAAATTGAATGAACGAGGAGGTTTCGAACCTCTCGCTCTAGATAAAAAGGTTGGCCTTCATGGTCAACCTTTTTTTATGCACCAAGTTCCAATCCAATCAGCCTCACTCCAGTTTATTGATAGCTTTTGCCTATCAAAACAATCTTAACTGCCCATTGGATTTAGTGATAATAATTCTCAATAATAGCTCTATCGAAACAACACAACGACCGAGTAATTATCATGAAAAAGACACTAACCTTTGCTGCATTACATTTTACTATCGCATTTAGTGTCGCTTATGTACTCACAGGCGACATCTTAATTGGTAGCTTAATCGCCATGATTGAGCCCTCTGTGAATACTGTTGCCTTCTATTTTCATGAAAAGGCGTGGGCTCAAGTACCAGCGCTTAAAGCTCGTCAATGGATGACCAAATTAAAAACAGCAAGCTTTGCTAGCATCCACTTTAGTGTTGCCTTTACTGTTGTCTACTTGTTGACTGGCGATGCCTTCATCGGCGGTGTGATGGCTTTGCTAGAGCCAGCTTTAAATACAGTTGCTTACTACTTCCATGAGAAAGTGTGGTTACGAAAAGCTGACAACCAAATGGCACAACAACAATTCTGTTTGCACCAACATGCTTAGTCACCATATATTGGGTCACATATTAGTGACCCTTTCATAGGTAGAGCATGGAACAAATTGCTGAGTTCACCCTTAGAGCCATTACACCGCAAGACAACCCAAGCATCGCACAAGTCATTCGCCAAGTTTCGGCTGAACATGGACTGACCGAAGATAAAGGCTATGGCGTGGCCGATCCAACACTCGATGATATGTATTCTGTCTATAGCCAAGCGAATGCAATGTACTGGGTTATCGAACACAACGGTGAGATCGTCGGAGGCGGTGGCTTTGCCCCTCTAGCAGGCAAACCCAATGTGTGTGAGCTACAAAAGATGTACTTCTTACCGCAAACTCGAGGGCATGGCCTAGCCAAGCGAATTGTCGCTTTGAGCTTAAAGCAAGCCAAACAACTTGGGTATCAACACATGTATTTAGAAACGACGGAATGCTTAGGTGCTGCGGTCAAACTCTATGAGAAACTTGGGTTTGAGCACCTTGACTCAGCTTGGGGAGAGACAGGCCACGACGCTTGTGAGGTTGTCATGGCCAAATCGTTATAAGCAGAATGTGCCGCTATAGCGAAAGAAGATAGTGCTAAAATATACGGAGTTAGCGTAAAAAGTTACTGACGCAAGAAGTTGGGTTCAAGGCAACAAAAGAACTCTCTTCTTGCCCATCAAGTACCACTTCTAACTGATATAGATGCTTAGGGTTGGGCTTCTCAAGATTAAATACCATGGGAGCTTCCACCTGAAACACAACGCCGGTATGCTCTGCGCGCACATCTATCGGCATTACGAGTGTCATGCCATTAAACTTGATGGATGCCGATATTAACCCCGGCTTTAGCGTTTGATAGATAACATCTACTTTGAACTCACAGCCACCGCCATGGTGCCAGATCTGCTCTGTGACAACTTGCTCTAGTTTGACGTTTCGAACGAACTGCAGGTATGGCGCTTGCCAAATCCCGATGCGCGAATCAGATTTAGCGACAACCTGTGAAGATACAGAATCATCCATATCCTCTTCAAGCAGCAGGCTCTCTTCTTCTTCAAGGAAAAGGATCTCAAAACGGTTTCGGCCAGACTGCATATAAGGGCGGATGTCTTTGCGATATTCAGCTTGGCTACCATCGCAATCAAACACGGCAACGCCATTCAGTCGCACTTCTGCAAAGTAATCGACACCCGCTACGACCAACTCAACGAATGGACACGCCAACATAGCATCATCAACTTCGATGTCATGCATCAGGTGCCACTCTTGCTCTGCAATTTCATTGTCACTCAAGCTACCAGGGAGCTTTGAGCTTAACGGAGCCGGAAAAGTGATGTCATCTTGTGGGATAGAGAGATCCGTCAGTGGCGAAATTTGCCAAAGACCATCGAGAAGCAACCGCATATCATTCCTTGAGCTAGATCAATTTTGACCGCATTATAATGAATGAATGCATATAAAGACATTTATTTCTCTGAGGGTAAAAAAATGCCAGCTCGAGGCTGGCATTTTTTTAAATTAGGAAAGAATTACTCTTCGCCTTCATCATCTTCGTCCGGGTAGATAGCATCTTCACCTTCGTAGTAAGTGCCCCAACCGTCGTAGATAATGTCGAACTTCTCTGCAAGGTTCACAAGCTTCTCAACTTGCTCATCGATCGCTTCTGCATTCAGAGTACATTGCATCGTTGCATCACAACAAAGTAGCTTATTGCCATCTTCGTCTTCAGTCTCTTCAGCTTCAAGCACTTCAAAGCCCATTTTGAATGCTTCAACAACCGCTTTCTCAAGCACATCGAAATCTTCAGCAAATAGGTGATGCTCGATATCGTATAGAGCTTCAGGATCGCTACCATCTTCAATTAATGCTGTAATGATGTCGCGAGTCTCTTCCTTTTGAAATTCAATTAATTCCGCTACTGATAGATATTCATCTTCGTGAGACATGTGTCTGCTCCAGAGTGTTGACTATGAAAAGATCAAATTTGATTGCCACGAAATATGGCACGGATCGTCCAGAAAAGCCACCCAGATCAGGCCTAGAAAGGTAAGTTTATCGCGAGATCGCAGAGCCAATATCAATTCAAAAGTGAAATCAAAATCACAGAAACAAATTTACAACATTTTATTAACCGCCACGTATTTTAGCATTTCGTTTTTGTGGCCACTTTAGGGCTTATTGAATAAAACTTGCGTGATTAGTCACATTGGCTGCATACACCCAACCGCTTTTAGGGTGCATAAATCCTCAGCTTGTTATCAAAAAGTGCATAATAGTGAATAAAAAATCACGATTAATAAGCAAAATTCAATTCTAACAAGCCATGAATTGAGCATAGATCCTCAAAAACGTTGTTCCGTGCGATAGCCAGTAAATTGGAATTTAATCTGCGTAAAGTTTAAAATGGCAGATTTTATGACCAATAATTAGCCAAATACCTTGCATTAACTCAATCTGTAAAACTTGCATATTACGGACAAGCTTGTCATAAATAGACGCTGGATTAATAGTAAGGATGCAAAATGAGTAAGCTGTACGTTGGCTCCGAAGTCGGTCAATTGAGACGAGTTCTCCTAAATAGACCTGAAAGAGCACTCACCCACCTCACCCCTTCAAACTGTCATGATCTTTTATTTGATGATGTACTTGCCGTTGAAGCAGCTGGTGAAGAACATGATGCCTTTGCAGAAACGCTGCGCAGTCAAGACGTAGAAGTGCTACTGCTGCACGACCTGCTAGTAGAGACGCTTGCCGTACCTCAGGCTCGTGAGTGGTTGCTGAATACTCAAATCTCAGATTTCCGTTATGGGCCTACTTTTGCCCGTGACTTAAGAAACTACCTTGCTCAAATGGATAATGAGCATCTAGCAACGATCTTACTCGGTGGCTTGGCTTATTCTGAGCTTCCTATCAAATCATCATCGATGCTGCCTAAAATGCATCGACCACTCGATTTCGTTATCGAACCTCTGCCTAACCACCTGTTTACGCGAGATACCTCATGCTGGGTTTACGGCGGTGTATCGCTGAACCCAATGATGAAGCCTGCACGTCAACGTGAAACGAACCACCTGCGTGCTATCTACCGCTGGCATCCAGTGTTCGCCGGTCAAGATTTCATTAAGTACTTTGGTGATGAAGACCTTCACTACGACAACGCCAATATTGAAGGCGGTGACGTACTGGTTATCGGTAAAGGCGCGGTACTGGTTGGTATCTCTGAGCGTACCAAGCCACAAGGTGTCGAAAACCTAGCGGCTAGCTTGTTCCGTTCGGGTCAAGCAACCGAAGTAATTGCTATCGATTTACCAAAACACCGCTCTTGTATGCACCTTGATACGGTGATGACGCACATGGATATCGACACTTTCTCTGTCTACCCTGAGATTGTTCGCAAAGATCTAGATACTTGGCGCCTAACACCAAAAGAAAATGGTGAGATGCGTGTAGAGAAATCGGAAAACTACCTGTCAGCAATTGAAGGGGCTCTAGGCCTTGATCAGCTGAAGATCATCACGACTGGCGGTGACAACTATGAAGCTGAACGTGAACAGTGGAATGACGCTAACAACGTACTAACAGTGAAGCCAGGTACCGTGATTGGCTATGAGCGTAATGTTTACACCAATGAGAAATACGACAAAGCGGGTATCGAAGTTCTAACGATTCCTGGCAACGAGTTAGGCCGTGGTCGTGGCGGCGCACGCTGTATGAGCTGCCCTATCGAAAGAGACGGTATCTAAGTCAAAGAGCTCAGTTAAACGAACTCAATAACTTATCTAGGCCAGTATTCATTTACTGGCCTTTTTTATTAAATTAATAAAATAAATATTCACAAATATAGCATCTTTATGTTTAACTGAGTTCTTCATTGATTCTATATTCGCAAGGAGCGAGAGATGGCCTTTAATCTTCGCAATCGTAACTTTCTAAAAATTCTCGACTTTACTCCTAAAGAGATTCAGTTTTTACTCGATCTGTCTGCTGATCTAAAAAAAGCTAAGTATGCAGGAACAGAGCAGAAAAAGCTTAACGGTAAAAACATCGCTTTGATCTTTGAAAAAGCATCAACACGAACTCGATGTGCTTTTGAGGTAGCGGCCTTTGATCAAGGTGCTCAAGTCTCTTATCTAGGCCCTTCTGGTTCTCAGATTGGTCAGAAAGAATCAATGAAAGATACGGCTCGTGTATTAGGTCGTATGTACGACGGCATTGAATACCGTGGCTTTGGTCAAAGCACTGTCGAAGATCTTGGCGCATACGCTGGTGTGCCGGTTTGGAACGGCCTAACCGATGAATTCCATCCGACTCAGATCTTGGCTGATTTCCTCACTATGCTTGAGCATGGTCGCGGTAAACATCTACATCAAATCAGCTTTGCCTACCTAGGTGACGCTCGTAATAACATGGGCAACTCACTTTTAGTCGGTGCTGCGAAAATGGGTATGGATATTCGCCTTGTCGCGCCAAAAGCCTTTTGGCCAGAAGAACAGCTCGTTGAAGAGTGCCAAGCTATCGCGCAAAGTACAGGTGCTAAAATCACGTTAACCGAAGACGTTGCTGAAGGTGTTAAAGGTTGTGATTTCCTTTACACCGATGTTTGGGTCTCGATGGGCGAGGCGCCAGAAGCTTGGGACGAACGTGTTGCTGTTATGACGCCTTACCAAGTGAATATGGAAGTTATTAAGCTCACTGGTAACTCTCAAGTGAAATTCATGCACTGCTTACCTGCTTTCCACAACAATGAAACCGTAATCGGCCAGCAAGTCGCAGACAAGTATGGAATGAACGGTTTAGAAGTCACTGACGAAGTCTTTGAATCGGATTACTCAATTGTGTTTGATGAAGCTGAGAATCGCATGCACACCATCAAAGCGGTAATGGTTGCGACACTGGGCCAATAGCGAATATTGAAAGTAAACAAAAGCTTGATGTAATCGCTTGCGCTCACAAATTGAAAGCGTATAATTCTCGGCAATTTGTCTGAGAGTAGTGAAAATGACGCCAACCAATATTGTGAAAACACCAAATATTGCTCGTAAGCTAAGATGCTTACCAGGCCGTCTATTCTGCTTTTCAGCACTTTTTTAAAGCCTCCCATTATGGGGGGCTTTTTTATGGCCAATACATTATTGTGGGGAAGAAGATCATGGCGAATTCGCTCTATCAAAAGCACATCATCTCAATTCCAGAGCTTTCTCGTGAAGAGCTAGAATTAATTGTTCAAACGGCAGGTCAGCTAAAGGCTGAACCAAACCCAGAACTCATCAAGAACAAAGTTGTTGCCAGCTGCTTCTTCGAACCTTCTACGCGAACTCGCCTCTCTTTTGAAACTGCGATTCAACGCATCGGTGGTGACGTGATTGGCTTCGACAGTGGTGGTAACACTTCTTTGGCAAAGAAAGGCGAAACGCTAGCGGACTCGGTACAGGTTATCTCTTCATACGTTGACGCTTACGTAATGCGTCACCCTCAAGAAGGCGCAGCGCGTCTGGCTTCTGAGTTCTCAAACGGTGTACCAGTTATTAACGCAGGTGACGGCGCAAATCAACATCCAACACAAACGTTATTAGACCTATTCTCTATCGCCGAGACACAAGGCCGCCTAGATAACCTTAACGTGGCATTTGTTGGTGACCTTAAGTACGGCCGTACAGTTCACTCGTTGACGCAAGCGCTAGCGAAGTTCGACAACATCTGTTTCTATTTCGTGGCACCAGAAGCACTAGCGATGCCAGACTACATTTGCGAAGAGCTTGATGAAGCGGGCATCAAGTACCAACTATTGACGGACATGGAAGATGTGATTCCTGAGCTTGATGTCTTGTACATGACTCGAGTTCAAAAAGAGCGCTTCGATGAGTCAGAATACGCGCACATCAAATCAGCGTACATCCTGACCGCTTCAATGCTGGAAAATGCACGCGATAACCTGAAGGTTCTACACCCTCTTCCTCGCGTTGATGAAATTACTATCGATGTCGATAAAACACCTTACGCTTACTACTTCCAGCAAGCAGAGAATGGTGTTTACGCGCGTGAAGCATTACTAGCCCTTGTTCTTAACGAAACGCTGTAGAGGAGAGATATCATGTCTAAAGAGACTCAATTAAAAGTTGAAGCAATCAGAAACGGTACTGTTATCGACCACATCCCAGCTAACATCGGGATCAAAGTGCTAAAACTGTTCGACATGCACAACTCTCATCAGCGTGTGACGATTGGCCTAAATCTGCCGTCTTCTGCACTAGGCGGAAAAGACCTACTCAAGATTGAGAATGTGTTTATCACCGAAGAACAGGCGAGCAAGCTGGCACTTTACGCACCTCACGCGACCGTTAACCAAATCGAAGATTACGAAGTGGTTAAGAAGTTAGCATTAGAACTTCCTGAGCAAATCAACGATGTGTTCGAGTGCCCAAATACCAACTGTATTACTCACAATGAACCGGTTGAAAGCAGCTTTAAGATCTTTGAAAAGAAAGAAGATATTCGATTAAAGTGTAAGTATTGCGAAAAGGTATTCTCTCGCGAGATCGTGACAGAAAGATAACGCCATACGGCAACGCTGACCGAATGTAAAAACTATCAAATACCTCGCCTATGCGGGGTATTTTGCTCTTTACCTATCCAAAGTTTGAAGGCACACTGAAAATTGATTTTTATCTAATAACTGATGGAATAAACCAATGACTAAAGTACTTCACACAGAATCTGCTCCAGCTGCAATCGGCCCATACGTACAAGGTGTTGACCTTGGCAACATGGTACTGACTTCTGGTCAAATCCCAGTAAACCCAGCAACTGGTGAAGTATCTGCTGATATCGCAGAGCAAGCTCGCCAATCTCTAGACAACGTTAAAGCGGTTGTAGAAGCTTCAGGCCTAACTGTAAAAGACATCGTAAAGCTAACAGTATTCGTTAAAGACCTAAACGACTTCGGTACAGTAAACGAAGTTTACGGCAAGTTCTTTGATGAGCACGGTGTTGCAAACTACCCTGCACGTTCATGTGTTGAAGTAGCACGTCTGCCAAAAGATGTAGGTATTGAGATCGAAGCTATTGCGGTTCGCAAATAGGTTTTAATATCTAGAATAAACGGTTTCTAGTAAACGAATAAGGCATAATGCTGAGCGTTTATCAGATACAAAAAAGGTTGCCCAATTGGCAACCTTTTTTATTGTTCATCGTTTCGCTTAGATGATTATTTCTTATTAAGCTCAACCACTTCTTTATCTAATTCTTCAAGCTTAGCAGCCATCTGCTCACGAGCTAAGTTCGCTAGTTCACGAACATTAGACTTGTCGTAACCTTCTGTGCTGATAGGTGGCAGCATATCAACAATCACATGGCCGTTGTTCCAACGGTTTAGCTTCACGCCACCTGTTGAGCTACACACGATAGGGATAATCGGTAAGCCTGCGCCGATTGCAGCATGGAAAGCACCCGTTTTGAATGGCAATAAACCACGGCCACGAGAACGAGTCCCTTCAGGGAACATCCATACTGAAACGTCGCTCTCTTTTAGGCTTGTCACTACCTGATCAATGGTACCCACCGCTTTGCTGCGGTTAGCACGGTCGATTAGGATGTTACCCGTCAGCCAGTAAAGCTGACCAAATAGAGGCATCCACACTAGGCTTTTCTTACCAACCGTCACCACTTTAGGCGTTACCGCTGATGAAATCGTGAATAGATCCCAGCTGTTTTGGTGGTTCGCCACATAAACATGTTGGCCGCGAGAGTAGGCATCTTCTGGGATGCGAAGCTCTAACTTCATGCCGAAGATCTTCGACATGCGACCGAAATAGCGGCCAAAGGTAAATACGTGTTTTGGGTTGCGCGGGCTTAGTAAACAGTAACCACACCCAAATACAAACATAAGAATCGCAAATATCGCCACTGCGAAAATACGTAATATTGCTATCATTTTGTTCCTCACCGACCGCCAAGTTGATTCATCTATTCGCGCAAAAATGAGCAATAGGTTCACTTGCGGTAAATACAACTATAAAAAAGCCGAAACCAAGGTTCCGACTTTTATGTTTTCATCTTACTGATTCATGAATCCACTAACCTAGGTTAGTTCGACTCACTAAATCGTGTAATGTTTGCGCCTAAGGCTGACAGTTTATCTTCAATCTTATCGTAGCCACGATCGATGTGATAAATACGGTCAACGATGGTTTCGCCTTGAGCAATACAGCCAGCAATCACAAGGCTCGCAGATGCGCGAAGGTCCGTAGCCATTACTTGAGCGCCGCTCAGTTTTTCCGTCTCACCACAGATAGCCGTGTTGCCTTCGATTTCCGCTTTTGCGCCCATTCGCTGTAACTCAGGAATGTGCATAAAGCGGTTTTCAAAGATAGTCTCAGTGATAACACCACTGCCCTTCGCCATCATGTTAAGCAGAGTAAACTGTGCTTGCATATCGGTTGGGAAGCCAGGGTGAGGTGCCGTTACGATTTTCACCGCTTTCAGTTCACGACCCGTCATATCAAGGCTGATCCAGTCTTCACCCGTTTCAACCTTCGCACCCGCTTCTTCAAGCTTCGCTAAGGCAGCTTCAAGAAGATGAGCGTTGGTGTTGCGACAAACCACTTTACCGCCAGAAACAGCAGCAGCAACCAGGAAAGTGCCCGTTTCAATACGGTCAGCAACCACAGAGTGTTGGCCACCACCAAGACGCTCAACGCCTTCGATAGTAATCGTATCTGTACCTGCGCCAGAAATTTTAGCACCTAGTTTGTTTAGGAAGTCAGCCGTATCAACAATCTCAGGCTCACGCGCTGAGTTATCGAGTACTGTTGTACCTTCCGCTAGTGTTGCTGCACACATGATAGTAATCGTAGCGCCAACGCTTACTTTATCCATCACGATGTGCGCGCCTTTCAAACGGCCATCAACACTTGCTTTCACATAACCATCTTCCAACTTAATGGTCGCACCTAGTTGCTCTAGGCCATGGATATGCAAATCAACAGGGCGAGCACCAATTGCACAACCACCAGGAAGTGATACTTGGCCTTCACCAAAACGAGCGACTAGAGGACCTAAAGCCCAGATAGATGCACGCATTGTTTTTACTAAATCGTAAGGCGCACAAAACTCATTAATTTCACTGCCATCAACATGAACACTACCGTTACGTGATACTTTTGCGCCGAGACGCTTTAGTAGCTCCATCGTAGTATCGATGTCACGTAGGTGAGGAACATTACTCACTTCAACTGGCTCTTCAGCAAGAATTGAAGCAAATAAGATAGGTAGCGCTGCATTTTTTGCGCCTGAGATCGTCACTTCACCGCTTAGCGGCTTGTCCGATCCAATAACTCGAAACTTTTCCATCATAAACCTTAAAGTGACATCAGTTTCTTATCACGTTCCCACTCTTCTGGCGTGAAAGCCTTAATAGAAAGAGCATGGATGTCATTACGTTGAATGTATTCCATTAGTGGGCCGTAGATTAGTTGCTGCTTCTTAACTCGATTCATGCCGTCAAAACATGGATCAACCGCAACAACTTCGTAATGACTGCCTTCACCCTTCACGAAAATTTCCTGAAGGTTCAGTGCCTCTGCTAATAATTCTTGTACTTTTGTGCTGTCCACAAATAGCTCCTGCCTAATTTTTTATGTGTTCTGCCATCATTGGCTGGATATTGCTCAATTGGAACAACGTTCGTAATTGTTCTGGCACGAAACTGAGCATTATATGACAGTTTTGATTTTTTGCATGCTCTAATAAGTGAATTAGCATCACCATTCCTGCTGAATCGACTCGATTTATATGGCTAAGGTCAATTTCAACGCTCGATTCCGTCGTTTGCCACTTTTCCAATATACGCCAGATTGCAGGGACACTGTCTCGGTCGATATCGCCGAGCAGCTGATATTCTTTAGAGCTTAGTGCTTGCCATTGAGAATGGCTCATTATTTATTACTCTCAAAACGAATCGGTTGTGCTGCTAATTTCTCTAGCTCGTCAGCAACCTGTAAGATGCCTTCTTGACGAACCTTAGTATTCCACTCCGATTGCTTGCTCGACAACAGGCTAATCCCTTCCGCAACCATATCAAATGCCTTCCACTCGCCAGATTTTTTGTCTTTACGAAGTTTAAATTCAAGCTTGATGTTAGGTCGCGGCGAATCAATGATATCTACCTTGATACTGGTAATACGGCTGTCCGCTTTGATTTTTGGTTCAGGGCCAAACTCGATGGTTTGGTCTGAATATTGAGTCAGTACTTGCGCGTAAGAAGAAACCAAGTATTTACGGAATGAGTCGATAAATACATGGACATCTTTTCTATCCGCGCCTTTCAGATTTGGCCCTAATAACTTAAGTGCCGCATATTGTGCATTCACATAAGGCATCAACTCTTCTTCCACGATCACCTTAAGGAGTTCTGGATCTTGGTGAATGTTGTCTTGTTCGCTCTTTAAGCGCTCAAATGCCACCTCAGCGACTTGCGTCATCATTTGGTAAGGCTGCGTTTTATCAATAGTCGTATCCGCAAAAGCTTGAGTAGAAATCAACAAGGCCATTACAGCGAAAAACCATGTTTTTAAGTGACTCATCGTTTTCAACATCCTCTTATTCCTCAGCTTTATTGTCATCAGAGCCGCCAACGCTATACAGCACTTGGCCAATCAAATCTTCGAGTACCAATGCCGATTTAGTATCTTCTATAGAATCCCCATCGACCAGCATCTCTTCATCGTCAAAAATGAAGCCTGGAACCAAACTGATGTACTGCTCACCGATTAAACCTGACGTTAAAATTTGAGCACTAGAGGTATCAGGAAATTGTGAGTACTTCGAATCAATAGACAATTTAACCACCGGCAGGTAGCTCTCGGTATCAAGCTCAATACTTTGAACTCGGCCAACAACCACGCCCCCCACTTTCACCGGAGAACGAACCTTTAGGCTACCAATGTTGTCAAAGGTCGCTTTGAGATTGTAAGTATGGTTCGAACCTATGCCTTTTACGTCAGCGACTTGAAAGATCATGATTAAGATTGCGCAAATTCCGGCAATAACAAAGGTGCCGACCCATAATTCTAATTTTCGAGTTTGTTGCATGATTAATTCCCAAACATCAATGCGGTAAGAACAAAATCTAGCCCTAATACCGCTAGAGAAGAGTGCACTACTGTGCGTGTGGTTGCCTGACTGATACCTTCTGAGGTCGGTACCGCATCGTAACCATTGAAAAGTGCGATCCAAGTTACGGTGATAGCGAAGACCATACACTTGATCATGCTGTTACCAATATCTCGACCTAGCTCAACAGAAGACTGCATCGCAGACCAGAAACTACCGTGGTCAATGCCTTTCCAATCAACACCCACTAACTGACCGCCCCAAATGCCTACCGCCATAAAGATCATAGCAAGCAATGGCATTGAGATAAGCCCGGCCCAAAGTCGTGGTGCAATAATGCGTTTAAGAGGGTCAACGGCCATCATCTCAAGGCTGGAGATCTGCTCTGTAGCCTTCATCAAGCCAATCTCAGCCGTTAACGCAGAACCTGCGCGACCTGCAAACAGCAGCGCTGTCACTACAGGACCGAGCTCTCGTAACAGAGAAAGAGCGACCATCTGACCAAGGTTCCCCTCTGCGCCGTAGTCGATTAACACGACATAACCTTGCAGGCTGAGTACCATGCCAATGAACAGACCCGAAACTAAAATAATAGCCAATGACTGAACGCCAACGCTATAAAGTTGTTTTACTAATAAAGGGAAGTTTTTTAGTCTCGGGATGCCAAACAACGCCCCGAATAACATCAGGCTTGCTCGACCAAATGACTCGCAAATCGCAAGTGTACGTCTACCGACACCCGCAATAGTTTTAGCTATCATATTAAAACAAATCCTTTTCTAGACTTTGCGCAGGGAATCTAAACGGCACCGGACCATCCGCTTCACCTTGTAAGAATTGCTGCACTCTCGGATCGTCGTTGTTGTACAACTCTTCAGGCGTTCCCGCAGCAATGATTTTGCTATCTGCCATGAGGTAAACCCAATCCGCAATACTCATTACTTCTGGAACATCGTGAGAAACGACAATCGAGGTTAAGCCCAACGCTTGATTGAGGTTACGAATAAGCTCAACCAAAACACCCATGGTGATTGGGTCTTGGCCAACAAACGGTTCATCGTACATGATAAGTTCTGGATCCAATGCGATCGCCCGAGCCAACGCCGCTCGTCTCGCCATACCGCCAGACAATTCACTTGGCATTAACTGTGCTGCCCCTCGTAACCCTACCGCCTCAAGCTTAAGTAATACGATGGTACGAATGAATTTATCATTCAGTTCAGTGTGTTCGCGTAGTGGAAATGCCACATTATCAAAGACATTAAGATCCGTAAAAAGTGCACCCGACTGGAAAAGCATGCTCATTTTTTTTCGTGCTTGATACAGCTTTCGACGTGATAATGCAGGGATGTTGTCGCCATCAAACCAGACTTCGCCTCCATCTGGCGGCAACTGTCCGCCAATCAAACGCAACAAGGTCGTTTTACCAATCCCTGACGGCCCCATAATTGCGGTTATCTTACCTTGAGGAACCTCTAAACTTATATCATCAAAGATAACGCGATCACCGCGTGAAAAGCTGAGGTTCTTAACTTTCACAAGCTCAGTGTTCAACATATTTTTGTTGTTTCCTTGCTTTAAAAAACGCCAATTATGGCTGCAATAATAATGAGTCTACTTTAGAATTAAAAGCACTGTTCAATTAATTCATATTAAACAGGAATCTATGCAGGAATTTGAAAGCATTAGAAAATTATCTATTGAGCTCTCTTTCTTGCCAGCTAACTGGTAATTAATTTGCCGAGTGACTTCCCTTTTATCTAGCAACAGGTCAAAATTAGCGGTTAATTCTCCGTTTTTATTAATTTTTTAGGAATCATCATGCTTGAAGCGATTGCGTTTCTTATTATCGGTCTAGGTTTTTTGGTGTGGAGTGCAGATAAGCTGGTTTACGGTGCCGCAGCTCTTGCTCGCAACTTCGGTATTTCACCACTAGTTATCGGTATGACGATCTTAGCAATGGGGTCTTCGGCTCCTGAAATGATGGTTTCTGCAACAGCAGCCCTTGATGGCAAAACAGATACAGCCGTTGGTAACGTTTTAGGTTCAAACATCGCCAACATCGCGCTGATTTTAGGTATTACAGCACTGATTAAGCCATTATCTATTAGCTCAGGCGTGATTCGTCGTGAACTACCATTAATGATCGGTGTTACTCTACTAGCGGGCGCCCTACTGTGGGATAACCATTTAGGCTTCTATGAAGGCGTGTTGTTGTTTGTTCTTTTTGCCGCGTTTTTGTTTGCTATGTTGCAAATCAGCCGCAGCGAGAAAAAGAACGGCGATGCTTTCCTTGATGAACAAGAATCAGAAATCCCAGAGGGTGTAAGCAACCCTAAAGCCGCAATGTGGGTCGTGATTGGCCTGATCATCCTGCCTTTGGCTGCTGATATGCTGGTAGATAATGCGGTAATCATCGCGAAATATTTTGGCATGAGCGATCTTGTCATAGGTCTAACTATCATTGCCGTAGGTACTAGTCTGCCTGAGCTTGCCGCATCACTTGCTGGTGTTATGAAGGGTGAAGATGATATGGCCGTGGGTAATATCATTGGCTCAAACGTATTCAACATCCTTGCTGTTATGGGTATCCCGGGCATCCTAAACCCTTCGATCTTGAGCGAGTTCGCTATGGGTCGTGACTTCTGGGTAATGCTAGGCGTATCGCTACTGCTTGTTGTTATGGCACTAGGAAAATCTCGTAGCGTGAATCGTATTGAAGGCGGAGTGTTAATTATCACGTTTGTGGCCTACCAAAGTTACCTACTAATGAACATGTCGGCTTAATTGTTGATTTAACTTCCCGTACTTGGAGTATTTGATGTCTCAGCCATTTGATTACCGCAGCGTTGCAAAACAAGTTTTGGAAACCGAAGTTGCAGGTCTCACTCAATTAGACCAATATTTTAATGATGATTTTTGTAAAGCTTGCGACCTTATCCTGAACAACAAAGGCAAAGTCGTTGTGATGGGCATGGGTAAATCAGGCCACATTGGCAACAAAATAGCAGCAACGTTAGCAAGTACCGGGACATCTGCTTTCTTTGTGCACCCAGGAGAAGCAGCGCATGGCGACTTAGGCATGATCGAACCTGGCGATATTGTGATCGCAATATCCAACTCAGGCGAATCGGGAGAAATCCTCAGCCTATTCCCTGTATTAAAGCGTCTGAACATCAAGATCATCAGCATGACAGGTAAGCCAGCATCAAACATGGCGACCTTGTCTGATATCCATTTACAAATTTCAGTACCGGAAGAAGCGTGTCCACTGGGCTTAGCACCAACAACCAGTACCACGGCGACTTTGGTTATGGGTGATGCATTAGCCGTTGCACTTTTGCAGGCTCGAGGCTTTACCGCTCAAGACTTTGCATTGTCTCATCCAGGTGGCGCTTTAGGTCGTCAACTGCTGTTAAAACTAGACGACATCATGCACACAGGAGATGCACTCCCTGTTGTTGCACCAAATGCGCTAGTACGAGATGCTCTGTTAGAGATATCTCAAAAAGGCTTGGGCATGACAGCCATCGTTGGTGAAGATGGCCAAATGGCCGGTATTTTTACCGATGGTGATTTACGCCGAATCCTAGACAAGCGCGTTGATATTCATAACACGCAGATCGGCGACGTAATGACACTTAACCCAACTGTAGCAGAACCAAACATGCTCGCAGTAGAGGGATTAAACTTGATGCAAGCTAAAAGCATCAATGGCCTGATGTTGTGCCATGAAGGTAAGCTGGTTGGAGCCTTAAACATGCATGACTTACTGAAAGCAGGAGTAATGTAATGACACAGACAGTCGAAACCTTATACGGCACAGTAGATGCTGATGTATTCGCAGTAGCAAAAGAGATCAAACTACTAATTTGCGATGTCGATGGTGTATTCTCTGATGGTCGCATCTACATGGGCAACAACGGTGAAGAGCTGAAGACCTTTCACACTCGTGACGGTTACGGCATTAAATCACTGATGAACGCGGGTATTAAAATCGCGATCATCACTGGTCGTAAATCTCAAATTGTTGAGAATCGAATGACTGCTCTAGGCATCAAGCTGATTTATCAAGGCCAAGACGATAAAGTTAAGGCATACCAGGATATTTGCGATAAGCTTTCTGTAAATCCTGAAAACACAGGTTACATCGGCGACGATCTGATCGACTGGCCTGTGATGGAAAAAGTTGGCTTGAAGGTCTGTGTAGCAGATGGTCACCCGCTACTTGCAAAGCGAGCAAACTACGTGACAACCATTAACGGTGGTCATGGTGCGGTACGTGAAGTTTGCGACCTTATTTTACAAGCAAGAAATGAACTCGACGTGCATAAAGGTTTAAGCATATGAGTTTTACTCGTATTATCTATTTAATACTAATATTTATTGCCTCTTGGTCGACCTATTACCTGTACGACAAAGAGCAAACATCAACGATACAAGTAGCTCCAAATTTGGAGCTGCCCGCGTTTAGTGGCAAAAGCCTAAACAACATTAGCTATGACGAAAGCGGTATTCGTAGCTATCAGGTTGAATCGACGTATTTAGAACATTACTCAGTGGTTGGCGATACGCACTTTCAAAACCCGGTTCTTTCGGTATTCCGAGAAGGACACACGATTGAATGGCAAGTCACCGCTGATCGCGCGATTATGGATGAGAATCAAGTTGTCACTTTTTATGACAACGTCGTGGCAAAGAACCTATTGCCAGAAGCCAGCTTCGATACAATGACTACAGATAAAATGGTTGTTGAGCTGCCTAGCCGAGATTTTTATTCAGAGACTCCGGTCCATATGATCGGTACATTTTTTGAAACTGAGGGACAAGCAATGAAAGGTAACTTCGGTACCAACAATGCAACCCTCTTTAATTCTGTTCAAGGTAGATATGAAACTCTTACACCTTAGTTTATTCGCTTTGACCCTTGCGGCACCAAATGTCTATGCCCTTTCTTCGGATAGCGAGCAACCTGTCTACATTGACTCAGACAGCCAGCAATTGGATATGAAAAGTAATCAAGTAACCTTTCTTGGTGATGTAAACCTTAAACAAGGCAGCATCAATATCAATGCCGATAAGGTTATTGTTACCCGCAACGCCGTAAACGGCGAGATTGAAGAAATTCAAGGCTTCGGTAAGCCAGCAACCTTCTCTCAGCTTACTGACGATGGTAAGACACTCTACGGTGAAGCTGACGACCTGCATTACCAGCTTGTTGCCGACAAACTGATCATGACCAAGAATGCGATGCTATCTCAAGATGGCAGTATCATTCGCGGCTCTAAGATCACTTACCAGATCGGTTCTCAGAAATTAGTCGCTGACAGTGGTGAAAACAAACGAGTGTCAACGGTTTTACAACCAACGGAAGTGAATAAGTAGCGATGGCTGTTCTTAAAGCAAAAAACCTAGCGAAAACCTATAGCAAGCGTAAGGTAGTAACCGATGTAAGCTTGCAGGTAGAGTCAGGCCAGATCGTTGGTCTGCTTGGGCCTAACGGTGCAGGTAAAACCACGTCTTTCTATATGATTGTTGGTTTAGTTGCGCGTGATGAGGGCACCATCAGCATTGATGACCGAGACATCAGTATCTTGCCAATGCACAGTCGCTCTCGTCTTGGTATCGGTTATCTACCGCAAGAAGCATCGATTTTCCGTAAGTTGTCAGTTGAGAACAACATCATGGCGGTATTACAAACCCGTGATGAGATGACCAATGAACAGCGTCAAGATAAATTGGAAGACCTGCTTGAAGAATTCCACATCCAACATATCCGCACCAGTAATGGTATGGCTCTGTCGGGTGGTGAGCGTCGTCGTGTTGAGATTGCTCGCGCACTAGCAGCAAACCCGCAGTTCATTCTTCTGGATGAACCGTTCGCTGGTGTTGACCCGATCTCGGTTATCGATATCAAAAAAATCATTGTTCACCTACGCGATCGTGGCTTGGGCGTTTTGATTACCGACCACAACGTTCGTGAAACACTAGACGTATGTGAAAAAGCTTACATCGTAAGCCAAGGACACCTAATCGCTGAAGGTACTCCTGAAGATGTTCTCAATAACGAACAAGTTAAACAAGTTTATCTAGGCGAACAATTCCGTCTATGATTATATAGAGAGTATCGAGAGTTCTAAGAATAATAACTAGGTAAGTCACACTGAATGAAACCCTCATTACAACTTAAGCTAGGCCAACAGTTAGCAATGACTCCTCAATTGCAGCAAGCGATTCGTTTGTTGCAATTGTCTACTTTAGATTTGCAACAAGAGATTCAAGAAGCACTTGAATCTAACCCACTACTCGATGTCGAAGAAGGCAATGAAGACACGCCAACATCGGAAGAAAAACCTAGCAGTGACGAAAAAGAAACCGTTGAAGCCACAGAGCAAGACTTACCTGATAGTTCAGACTTAATCGAAAAATCAGAGATTGGCAACGAACTAGAAATCGACACAACTTGGGAAGACGTCTACAGCGCAAACACCGGTAATACAGGTATTGCAGTTGATGACGACATGCCTGTTTACCAAGGTGAAACCACTCAAAGCCTGCACGATTACCTACTTTGGCAACTCGATCTAACACCATTCACTGACACCGACCGAAGCATAGCTTTCGCGTTGATTGATGCCATCGATGACTATGGCTACCTCACTGTAACTTGTGAAGACATCCTTGAAAACTTCGACAATGAAGAGATCGAGCTTGATGAAATTGAAGCCGTACGTAAACGAATTCAACAATTTGACCCGCTAGGTGTCGGGTCAATCAATCTGCAAGATTGCTTATTACTGCAACTGGCAACCTTCCCTCAAGATACTCCTTGGCTCAACGAAGCTAAGTTAGTACTTACTAGCCATATTGACCAACTTGGTAACCGTGATTACAAATTGGTTATCAAAGAGACCAAGTTGAAAGAAGCAGAACTACGTGAAGTTTTGCAGCTTATTCAACAGCTGGACCCTCGCCCTGGCAGTAAGATTACTCCGGATGAAACTGAGTATGTGGTCCCGGATGTATCTGTCTTCAAAGACCTTGGCAAATGGTTAGTGACCATTAACCCTGATAGCGTGCCTAAACTGAAAGTAAATCAGCAGTACGCTGATCTGGGTAGTAAAGGCAACAGCGCCGACAATCAATACATCCGCTCAAATTTGCAAGAAGCAAAGTGGCTAATTAAAAGCCTAGAGAGTCGAAATGAGACGCTACTCAAAGTTGCGCGATGCATTGTTGAACATCAACGTGATTTCTTCGAACATGGCGAAGAAGCGATGAAGCCAATGGTTCTGAATGATGTTGCGTTAGCTGTTGATATGCACGAATCCACGATCTCTCGTGTGACGACTCAAAAATTCATGCACACACCACGTGGAATCTTCGAACTCAAATACTTTTTCTCAAGCCATGTCAGCACTGACAATGGCGGTGAATGTTCATCTACAGCAATTCGCGCACTCATTAAGAAGCTTGTCGCAGCGGAAAACACCGCGAAGCCTCTAAGTGATAGTAAGATTGCTGCTTTACTGGCTGACCAAGGAATTCAGGTAGCTAGACGTACCATAGCGAAATACCGTGAGTCTCTGGGCATTGCCCCATCGAGTCAGCGTAAACGCCTGCTATAAGCTCATTTAGTCGCTAGTTACTTAGCAACTATGATCAGGCAACCAACTGAAAAGGAAAGTCTATGCAAATCAATATTCAAGGCCATCACGTTGATCTTACCGATTCAATGCAAGACTATGTTCACACCAAATTCGACAAACTTGAGCGCTTCTTTGATCATATCAATAGCGTTCAGGTTGTTTTAAAAGTTGAGAAAATCAATCAAATCGCAGAAGCTACCCTGCATATAAATCAGGGGGAAATCCATGCGACAGCAACAGATGAAAGCATGTATGCCGCGATTGATTCATTGGTTGATAAACTCGTCCGCCAACTCAACAAGCACAAAGAAAAGCTAAGTAGTCACTAACATGCAATTAAGCGAAGTACTTTCATTGGACTGCACCAAAAGTGCAGTCCAATGCACAAGCAAAAAAAGAGCCCTTGAGCTCATCAGTCAGATCGCAGCAGAAAGCTGTGGTCAAGATTCAACAGAACTGTTTGAGTGCATGTTGAGCCGTGAAAAAATGGGCAGTACAGGCATTGGTAATGGCATTGCTATTCCCCACGCTCGTATGAATGTCAGTGATAAAGCGATTGCTGTATTACTGCAATGCCAAGATCCCATCGAATTTGATGCGATTGATAATCGTCCTGTCGACCTACTATTTGCCCTGCTTGTTCCAAGTGAACAATGTAAGGAGCATCTAAAAACCCTTTCTTGTATGGCAGAGCGACTAAACGATAAGCAGACTCTGAAACAGTTGCGTAACGCTCAAAGCGATCAAGAGCTTTACGACATCATGATTCAAGTGCCAACTTGCGAGCAATAACATGCGGTTAATCGTTGTTAGTGGCCAATCTGGGGCCGGTAAAAGTGTTGCGCTACGAGTCCTTGAAGACTTGGGGTATTACTGCGTCGATAACCTGCCAGTAAACCTGCTCAACGACTTTGTCGAATCGGTACGTGAGATCAATCAAAACGTCGCGGTTAGCATTGATATTCGTAACCTACCGAAAGAGCCTCAGCTAGTAACAGAAATGCTAGAGCAGCTAGAGTCTGCAACCAACATTGATGTGAACGTCTTGTTCCTCGATGCAAGCAAGCAGACGTTACTCAAGCGCTACAGCGAAACACGCAGAATCCACCCGTTATCGATCGGCCAAGAAAAATTATCTCTTGAGCAAGCGATTGATTTGGAAAAGACACTCCTAACACCTCTCGCAGAGCAAGCCTGCATTGTGATTGATAGTAGTGACTGCAACCTCTACGAATTGAGCGAAAAGGTTCGATTTAAAGTTGAAGGCAAAGAGAAGCAAGAGCTAATCATTGTCTTTCAATCTTTCGGTTTTAAATACGGCCTACCAAGTGATGCCGACTATGTGTTCGACGTTCGCTTTTTGCCGAACCCTCACTGGGAACCAGCACTACGGCCTTTAACAGGTCTTGATGCTCCAATTCACTCTTTTCTAGAAAAACACGCAGAAGTTCTTGAGCTCAAGCAACAGATCCAAGGCTTTGTTGAACAGTGGTTGCCAATGTTGGAGAAGAATAATCGCAGTTACCTAACGGTCGCGATTGGTTGTACTGGCGGTAAACACCGCTCGGTTTATCTAACTCAAAAAATTGGTGAGTACTTCGATCAACTAGGTCATCAAGTTCAAATCAGACACGCCTCCCTAGAGAAGCACCAACAGGGCTAACCATGGAATTAACTCGAACTGTACTGATCCAAAATCGCTTGGGTCTTCACGCTAGAGCAGCCGTAAAATTGGTTGAGCTTGCCCAAAGCTTTGATGCAACCATCACTATCCATAGCGAAGAAGATAAAATCGCAACTGCAGACAGTGTGATGGGGCTACTTATGCTGGAATCAGCGCAAGGGCAACATATTACTATTCAAGCTGCAGGCACCGATTCACAGCAAGCGCTTGATGCCGTCTGTCATCTCATTGAAGACAAGTTTGATGAGGGTGAGTAGCGAAAACGCTTCACTTACAACACATAAGACTCAAACAGTGAACCAACCAATATTAAATCTTAGTTCTATCTAAGTTTATGATTTAAATAAGCCCCAGAATTAAGTTACTATTCCAAACATTGTTAGAATAATGAGATAGGAGGAAAATATGGCAGAGCAATTAGAATTCGACCAAGCTCACCAAACCCTCCAAGAAGTCAGCGAAGCCCTAGAAAACGGCCGATTTGTTCACGTACGCCGACAACTTCAGGACATGGAACCTGAGGATATTGCACACCTTTTAGAAGCCTCCCCTCGCAAAAGTCGTGACGTACTCTGGCAACTCACCGACCCTGAAGACTACGGTGAAATTCTTGATGAACTAAACGAAGACGTCAAAGATGCTCTTGTGTCAAAAATGGCACCGGAGACCTTAGCAGAAGCAACCGAAGGTATGGAAACCGATGACGTCGCGTACGTACTTCGAAGCCTACCCGACGATGTTTCTCGCGAAGTCCTTTCTCAAATGGACTCTGTTGATCGTGCATTAGTTGAAACCGCCCTGTCGTACCCTGAAGATTCAGCGGGTGCGATCATGAATACCGACGTAATCACGATTCGTGGTGATGTCGATGTTGACGTTGTATTGCGTTACATGCGTATGCGTGGCGAACTGCCCGATGCAACTGACGCTCTGTATGTTATTGATGAAGAAGAACGTCTTATCGGTAACCTATCGCTTACCACACTAGTAACGACTCAGCCTGATGTGGCAGTTTCCGAAGTGATGGAGGATGCCGACGAAGCGATCGCGGTTGAAACCAGCGCTTCAGATATTGCGAGCCTTTTCGAACGTCGCAATTGGGTTTCAGCGCCAGTAGTCGATAGCAATCAACACCTTGTTGGTCGTATCACCATCGATGACGTGGTTGATGTTATCCGTGAAGATGCTGAACACTCAATGATGAGTATGGCGGGTATGGACGATGACGAAGATACCTTCGCACCAGTCGTAAAATCCGCTCGTCGTCGTAGTGTGTGGCTTGGTGCTAACGTACTCGCGGCACTTGCTGCAGCATCGGTATCGAATATGTTTGAAGCAACGCTCGACCAAATGGCAGCGATAGCAGTACTGATGACTATCGTACCTTCAATGGGTGGTGTTGCCGGTAACCAAACCGTTGCTTTAGTGATTCGTGGTTTGGCACTCGGTCATATCGGTGACAGTAACAAACGCGAACTGTTACTCAAAGAGGCGGCAATCGGCTTCCTAAACGGCGTTCTATGGGCCGTTATCATTGGCGGTATCGTGGTCGCTTGGAAAGGTAACTGGATACTGGGAGGCATCATCTCAGCAGCGATGATGACCAACTTGATAGTGGCTGGTATTGCCGGTGTAACCATCCCGGTGATGCTGAAGAAAATGAATATCGATCCAGCCCTTGCTGGCGGTATGGCACTGACCACCGTAACCGATGTTATTGGCCTATCTGTGTTCTTAGGCTTAGCCACCATACTGATCTAGTTAGCAGAAGCAGCTAGCCAATTTTTGGCGACATACAGAAAACAAAAAGGGAGCCATTGGCTCCCTTTTTTAATTCATCAATTAGTGTTAATTGAATTACTCACCTGCGACTTTCATTGACTCAAGCAAGATAGAACCCGTTTGAATCTGAGAACGTGTTTCTACGTCGTTGCCGACTGCAACAATCTGAGTAAACATGTCTTTTAGGTTACCCGCAATCGTCACTTCCGATACTGGGTATTGGATCTCTCCGTTCTCAACCCAGAAACCTGCAGCGCCACGTGAATAATCACCCGTTACGGTGTTTACGCCTTGGCCCATCACTTCAGTGACTAGGAAGCCAGTCCCTAACTCTTTTAGCATCTGCTCAAAGTTTTGGCCGGTCGATTTAACAAACCAGTTATGAATACCACCCGCATGGCCTGTTGGTGTCATGTCCATTTTACGTGCGGCATAGCTCGTTAGTAAGTAAGTAGCTAGCACACCGTCAGTGATGATTTCACGATCTTGAGTGAACACACCTTCGCTATCAAACGGGCTTGAAGCCAAACCTCGCAGGATATGTGGTCGCTCAGAAATATTAAACCAGTCCGGTAGGATTTTCTGACCTAGATGATCCAATAGGAATGACGACTTGCGGTAAAGGTTACCGCCACTGATCGCCATCACAAGGTGACCGATCAGGCCAGTAGCTACATCGTTAGCAAACATAATTGGGTATTGGCCTGTTGGTAGCTTTTTCGCATCCAAACGGCTAATGGTCTTTTCTGCTGCTTCTTGACCTACGCGCTCAGGCGTCCATAGCTCATCACGGTGACGTGCAACGGTGTAGCTGTAGTCTCGTTCCATTTCACCGTTAGCGCCTTCTCCAATCACACAGCAGCTCGTGCTATGGCGACTTGAAGCGTAGCTTGCTAGTAAGCCATGGCTGTTACCATAAACCTTAACGCCATAATGGCTGTCGTAGCTTGCGCCATCACTCTGCTTAATCTTGTCGCTATAAGCTAACGCTTGCTTCTCAGCAGCAATCGCAATCTCAGCAGCATAATCAGGGTTTGGTTCATCAGGGTGGAAAAGATCCAAATCTGGAATTTCTCTTACCATGTATTCTTTTGCTGCAGGACCTGCAAATGGGTCTTCAGAAGTGTACTGAGCGATATCAAGCGCAGCCGCTACTGTTTGAGCAATGGCCTTTTCACTCAGATCAGATGTAGATGCGCTGCCTTTTTTCTGGCCGCGATAAACAGTAATACCTAGCGCACCATCACTATTAAATTCAACGTTTTCCACTTCACACATACGTGTTGAAACACTTAAACCCGTTGACTTAGTAATAGCGACCTCAGCTGCGTCTGCACTCACTGATGCCATATCCAACGCTTTAGCTACTGCGGCTTCTAGCTCAACTCTTTGCTGGGCGACTTGCTGTTTTACATCCATATCTATTCTAATTTTTTAGGTCAATATTACGTAGGATAACAAGAATTTCGCTTTCTCCCCAAGATTCTTGCTAAAATAGGCAATATATTCGTTTGAGATAGTGACATAGGCAGAAAAGATGGCTCGCAAAAACCAAAAAGCCCCATGGGAACCAGAAGAAGAAATCATCTGGGTAAGTAAGACAGAAATGAAAACGGACATGGATGCCCTGCAAAAGCTGGGAGAAGAGCTTGTTGGTCTAAAGCCTTCTGTATTAGACAAATTTCCGCTGTCTGAAGATTTGGCACAAGCGATTAAAGATGCACAACGCTTTAAAAATGAAGCGAAGCGTCGTCAACTTCAATACATTGGTAAAGTAATGCGCAATGTCGATCCTGAGCCAATTCAAGCGGCTTTGGATAAAGTACGCAACAAACACTCACAAGCAACAGCTGAGCTACATAAGCTTGAGCAACTGCGTGACCGTGTTGTTGCTGAAGGTGATGCGGCTATTTCAGAAGTCATGGAAATGTACCCTGAAGCAGACCGCCAGCGTCTTCGTCAGCTAGCTCGCCAAGCTAACAAAGAGAAATCTGCGAACAAACCTGCGAAGTCTTCTCGTGAGATCTTCCAAATCTTAAAAGAGCTAAAGCTAGAAGACTAATCGTTATCTCGCTTTACTTATAGAGTGAATAAAAGACCTAGCGCATGCTAGGTCTTTTTGTTTTCTACGTACTCAATATTAAAGATATCCAACAAAAGTGATAAATCGTCACTCACCCGCTTTAACAAATGAGCTTAATTCTGGCTGTGGATGCTCCGCCGTCAGTACCTCTATCGAGTCTTCAACCAAAACCTTACCTAGCGCCACAAAAACAAACTTATTTGCAATGCTGCGTGCATCTCCTAAATGGTGTGTCACCATCAAGACGGTAATATTGCGCTCTGCCGCTAATCGCTTTACCAAGCTCAGCATCTCTTCCCGCAGCACAGGGTCAAGCGCAGAAAAAGGTTCATCAAGCAGCCAAATGTCGTGTGGTTGAACAAAACAACGCGCTAGTGCGACACGCTGGCGTTGACCGCCTGATAAGTGCTCAGGCAATCTATCCAAATACTCAGCAACACCCACTTGTGCTGCGGCTTGTTCCACAGATTGCTTTTGGGTTACGGTAAGCTTTAACCCTGGATGTAAGCCTAATCCAATATTTTCACGCACCGTGAGGTGAGAAAATAGGTTGTGTTCTTGGAACAACATCGCCAATGGGCGCTGATGTGCTTCTTTGCCAATAAGCGACTGGCCAGCCACTGAGATCTCACCCGATGTAGGCTCGATAAACCCAGCAACCAATGCGAGTAGCGTTGATTTACCCGCACCACTTGGCCCCATCAGAGCAACAATATCACCCTGCTCGGCTTGGAAATCAAAACTAAACAACTCTTGGTGATAGTGGTAATCCACATCTTTCATCACTAACATCATCGGTTCCTTAACTCTTTAGCTTTGAGCTTCGAGTAAACAAAAATTCAATCAGGCTAAAACTGCCCACACTCAACAACAGTAAACTCACTGACACCACAGCCGCCGCTTCCATTTGATAGCTGCCTAACAATTGGAATAGATACAAAGGCAGAGTTCTAAAATCTTGGCTACCAAACAAGGCAATCGCACTTAAGTCGCCCATCGCCAGCATAAAGCTGATTGAGAATGCTTGTGCCATAGGTTTACGTAATGCGCGCCACTCCACCAACCTAAAGCGAGTGAACCCTGTCATTCCTAAGCTTGCACACACATACT
This sequence comes from Vibrio sp. ZF 223, assembly GCF_003050585.1. NCBI lineage: Bacteria > Pseudomonadati > Pseudomonadota > Gammaproteobacteria > Vibrionales > Vibrionaceae > Vibrio > Vibrio sp. ZF 223. The sequence continues at coordinate 51,257 of NZ_PIGB01000014.1, read as the reverse complement.
GGTACTGCTGAGACAAATGCAGCATAGGTTGAGCTAAGGTTTTAATTACGTAAGGCAGCGCCATCAAACTGTTTACGGCAATCACAATAAAGAAAGCTAAGCTGAACACATCGGTAAATGAACGTAGCAATAAGAAGAGGCCAGTACTAATCACCAAGCCCGGTGTCACCAAAATAATAGTGCCAATCAGCTCAATCTTATCCGCTCTAAAGTTCTTGTTCTGCAAACGCCATGCGCGACTGGTTAGAAGGATCGTGATACCAATACCAACAGCGATGATACTTGCGAGGGCAGCAACACGAACCGAGGTCATTAACGCAGCCCAAAATGGCTCGCTGCTCAGTACAGTGAGCGCCTGAGAGTTAATACCACTTAAAATAACCATCGCTAAGGGCGGCAATACCAGCATTGAGACTATGATGATCCAAAAGCTATCCCAAGCTTTTGACCACCAGCTGTCCTTGACCAAATACTTCTCTTCCGACAGCTGACTAGCCGTCACAGATATAGGCTTAGACAAACGCTGAATACTCACAGCTAATACGCCACACAACAGCATTTGCCATATCGCGAGCAACGCGCCAGCTTGCAGGTCAAAGTCGAATTTGATTGCTTGATAGATGGCTAGCTCAATGGTGGTTGATTTCGGACCACCACCCAACGCCATCACGGTAGCAAAGCTGGTGAAACACAACATGAAGACTAAGCCACACACATGAGGCAATTGCTGTCTTAGCCTCGGCCATTCAACCCATTTAAATTTATTCCAATGGCTCATGCCTAAGTGAGCACAGAGTTTATGCTGCTCGGCAGGCACGGTATCTAACGCTTGCAGAAGTAAACGGCTGGCATAAGGCAGGTTGAAGAAAACGTGCGCCAACAAAATACCATTCAAGCCATAAATCGAGAATGGTAGCTCAATGTCGAAGTTCGCCAAGAACTTAGCTAACCAACCACTGTTGCCGTAAATCGCCAGCAAGCCAAATACTCCGACCAACACAGGCAGAACCAAGGTCGACGCGAACAACCTTAATAACAAGGCTCGTCCAAAAAATTGTCTACGACACAAAGCATGCGCAATAGGTATAGCAAAACCAACACTCAGCACTGTTGAGAATGTCGCTTGATAAAAGCTGAATTTCGTTACATGCCAATAGTAAGGATCTGACCATACTTGGCTGATATCAAGAGAAGGGGCATTGCTAAGCAATGCCCCAACTGCTGAAACCACGAAGGCGGTAATGAGTATCGCAACCCAGATCCCGACCTTAGGTGTTTTCTTTATCATAGATTGATTTTTACCGTAAATGGCTCACTCAATTGATGTCGAATGAATCTTTAAATACAGAAAGCTAATTTTTAAAAGTACGTTAGAAAGTAAGTGCACTATGCCATTCACGAATCCAAGGCTTGCGCTTCTCGGCGATCTCTTCAGAGCTAAAGCTCAGCGCCTTCTGCGGTACAGTTAACTGCTCAAAACCTTTTGGTAGCTCGACACCCGTTACTGGATACATCCAGTTACCTGTAGGCATCGCCGATTGGAATTCATCACTTAGGATAAAGGCCATAAACTCATCAGCAAGCTTTTCGTTGTTACTGCCTTTAACCTTAGCGGCCACTTCAACTTGAGTGTAATGCCCTTCTTCGAAGCTCGCTGCTGCGTACTTAGAATCGCTCTCTGCAATGATATGGTAAGCCGGAGACGTTGTGTAAGACAGAACCAAGTCAGACTCACCTTCTAGGAACATAGAGTAAGCTTCAGACCAACCTTTGGTTACCGTAACGGTTTTCTGAGCTAGCTTCTTCCAAGCTGCCGTTGCTTCATCACCGTAAACAGATTTCATCCATAACATCATGCCTTGTCCAGGTGTTGAAGTACGTGGATCTTGGTAGATAACCTTCAGATCATCACGCTGCTCAACCAACTCTTTTAGGCTTTTAGGCGGGTTTGCGAGTTTCTCTGTGTTATATACAAAGGCAAAGTAACCAAAGTCATAAGGTACAAAGGTGCTGTCATCCCAACCATTAGGCAGTGTTACTGATGAAGTATCAACGTTGTGCTCAGCCAATAAACCCGTTGCTTTCGCTTCAGCCATTAGGTTGTTGTCTAGACCTAACACGATGTCAGCTTTGCTGTTACCGCCTTCAAGACGCAAACGGTTAAGAATAGACACGCCATCTTCAAGCGCGACAAAGTTCACATCACAACCACACTTCTCTTCAAATGCTTTTTCAACGGCAGGACGAGGGCCCCAATCCGCAGCAAAAGAGTCATAGGTATATACAGTCAAAGTGTTGTCTGCAGCGAAGGCAGAAAAAGAGATCGCTGTAGTTACAGCAAGGGTAGTTAATGTGATTTTCACTGGACGCTCTCCATGGTCTGAGCGGCACAGGTTTGAGGGAGGAGAACGGTAGAGGTTGTTCCTAACTCAATTCCTACGCCAGCATTATCTGGTTCAGGTTTACGGGTCCCAAGCGTATGCTTGATCTCAGCTCGCATTCATTATTTGAATGGTTCGCTCCCCGATGAGTGTTCAGAATTGTAATTCGAATTTTAACAATAAGCTATCAAGTTTGGATCAATTACGTTGATCGTAACCCCAACGTGGCACTAAACCTTGCTCGATACCAAGATGGTCCAGAATGCGCGCCACCATAAAATCGACCAGATCTTCGATCGACTTAGGTTGGTGATAAAAACCCGGAGCAGCAGGCATGATCGTCACGCCCATGGTTGAGAGTTTGTGCATGTTCTCTAAATGAAGCGTCGAAAATGGCGTCTCACGAACCACCAACAACAATTGGCCTCGCTCTTTCATGACCACATCTGCCGCTCGCTCAATCAAGTTATCCGACAAGCCATGTGCAATTGAAGCCAAGCTTCCTGCAGAACATGGACACACCACCATCTGCTTCGGCGCTGCTGATCCAGAGGCAACCGGCGAGAACCAGTCATCTTTGCCACACACCACCAGCTTTTCGGGGTCACACCCAAGATGTTTAACCAAAGCTTGTTTCGCCGCATCCGGCCCAGCAGGTAGCTTGAGTTCATGCTCGGCCGCCAATACCACTCGTGCTGCCGATGAAATCAGCAAGTAGACCTGATAATCGGCCGCCAAAAGGCATTCAAGTAAACGCAAGCCATAAGGCGCACCGGATGCGCCAGTAAAAGCAAGAGTTATCGCTTTATCGTGTTTTGTCATGTTCTCAATTACTTCAAATTATAAGGTCGTGAACGCCATTAGCCTTTGAGTGCCAACCCATCCAACAGTTTTTGGTGAATACCACCAAAACCGCCATTACTCATTACCAAGATTTGGTCGCCCGCTTGTGCCTCTGAGACAATTTTAGCAACGAATGCATCCATGTCACCACTCACGTGTGCCGGTTGGTGACAAGCGTCCGCAACATCTTGTACCGACCAACCAATGTTTTCCGGTTGGAATAAGTAGTTAGAATCCGCTTGCTTCAACGAATCAGCCAGGGTTTCTTTATGCACACCACGTTTCATGGTGGCAGAACGAGGCTCTAGCACGGCAATGATTTTCTTCGTGTCGACCTTATTACGTAAGCCGCCCAGCGTAAGTTCAATTGCCGTTGGGTGATGTGCAAAATCGTCATAGACAGAAACGCCTGCCACTTCGCCTTTAAACTCTAGACGACGTTTGGTGTTGATGAACTTCGCCAACGATTCACACGCTAAATCAGGTGTCACCCCTACATGTCGCGCAGCTGCAATCGCCATCAAAGCATTATTGACGTTATGGTCGCCAACCAAATCCCAGTCGACAGTTCCAACGCATTCGCCTTGGAAGTAAACCTCAAATTTAGAGCCGTCTTTAACCAGCTTCTTCGCATCCCAATCACCGAGTTCACCACTCGATTCAGTCTCACTCCAACAGCCACGAGATAGAACGTCTTGAATAGCCGTATCTTGCTTAGGTGAGAAAATACGGCCATTGCTTGGCACAGTGCGCACTAAGTGATGAAACTGACGTTTAATTGCCTCAAGATCATCGAAGATGTCCGCATGATCGAACTCTAGGTTATTCATCACCAAGGTTCTTGGGTGGTAATGGACGAACTTAGATCGTTTATCAAAAAAAGCACTGTCGTATTCGTCGGCTTCTACCACGAAGAACATGCTTTCACCAAGACGAGCAGAAATACCAAAGTTACCCAACACACCACCAACTAAAAAGCCTGGTGCATAGCCACAGTCCTCTAAGACCCAAGCCAGCATGCTCGATGTTGTTGTCTTGCCATGCGTACCCGATACCGCCAATACCCAACGGTCATGCAGTAAGAACTCTTGCAACCATTGCGGGCCTGAGGTGTATCTAAGGTTGTTATCCAATACATACTCAACACACGGGTTGCCACGACTCATCGCATTGCCAATCACCACGAGATCCGGCCTTGGTTCTAATTGGCTTGGGTCGAACCCTTCAATAATTTCAATCCCTTGAGATTCCAACAAAGTGCTCATTGGTGGGTACACATTCGCGTCACTACCGGTAACCTTGTGACCTAATTGACGAGCCAATACCGCAGCACCTCCCATGAAGGTGCCACAAATTCCTAAGATATGAATATGCATAAATTGCTTCCAAACGCTTGGCTAAATAAACGATGCCTAATTAAAACGGCTAGCACTCATTATCATTAAATGACGATTAAAAGCGAGTGACAATGCAAAACAAATTTAGTCGACATAGTAAGTGAGATCTGCGTCGCTTAGTTCATTACCATTAAAAAGATCTAGCCTTTAGAATTTAGGTAAGCGTCTAGATGAATAAAGCCCGTACAAGAGGCAAATTCAATAGTGCTCAAATCCCCCCTAATATTCAGAGAAGTTTAAGGAAATAACATGTCTGAGATGCGCACCCTTGGTGAGTTCATTGTTGCAAAACAAAATGACTTCCCCCATGCAAGCGGTGATCTATCATCCCTTTTGTCATCAATTCGCCTTGCTGCAAAAATTGTTAACCGCGAAATTAACAAAGCAGGTCTTGTCGACATTACTGGCGCTGTTGGTACAGACAACGTGCAAGGTGAAGAGCAACAAAAGCTAGACCTGTATGCTAACGACAAATTTAAAGCCGCACTTGAAGCTCGAGATCAAGTTTGTGGCGTCGCGAGTGAAGAAGAAGACGAAGCCGTTGCCTTCAATAAAGAGCTCAACAAAAACGCAAAATACGTTGTACTGATGGATCCACTTGATGGTTCTTCAAACATCGATGTGAATGTATCGGTTGGTACCATTTTCTCTATCTACCGTCGAGTATCACCGATTGGAACTCCACCAACGCAAGAAGACTTCCTACAACCTGGACATAAGCAGGTGGCCGCAGGTTACGTAATTTACGGTTCTTCAACCATGCTTGTATACACAACTGGTGCAGGCGTAAATGGCTTCACCTACGACCCATCATTGGGTACCTTCTGTCTGTCTCATGAAAATATGATGATCCCTGACGAAGGTAAAATTTACTCAATCAACGAAGGTAACTACATTCGTTTCCCTACAGGTGTTAAGAAGTACATAAAATACTGTCAGGAAAGCGAACCAAGTGATAATCGCCCTTACACTTCTCGCTACATTGGTTCTCTTGTATCTGATTTTCACCGTAACCTGCTTAAAGGCGGCATCTACCTGTACCCAAGTACAGAAAGCCACCCTCAAGGTAAGCTACGTTTATTGTATGAATGTAACCCAATAGCCTTCATCATGGAGCAGGCGGGTGGCATCGCATCCGATGGTGCCCAACGCATCATGGATATCAAACCAACAGAGCTACACCAACGCGTACCTTTCTTTGTCGGTTCGAAGAACATGGTGAAAAAAGTAGAAGAATTTCTTGAGCTTAACCCAGACTAAGCCATTCGTTTATTTATTAAATTAACGTCATTAAAAAAGCCAGCATTCACATGCTGGCTTTTTGTTGTTCGCTGCGTTAAACAATCACCGAATTATTGAACGCTATACTTTGATTCAGCACCACGTTCGTAGTTAAAACGGAACCATTTATCGACGTCGTCACAAATCCCAAGGTAAGTCTCACCACGGCGACCTAGCGCTCTCGGGTTTTGAGAACAATACTGAGTTTTACCCATTTCATAACCTTGACCATAAGCGGCATATAAGTCTGCATCAATGGATGGTGAAGACGCGGCTTCAGCCAAGCTTGCTTCAGTCTGCTTGGTTTTTCCTTTTAGCGCCATTTCTTCGCCAAAGCTCTGCCAATCGGCTGTGTTCATTGACGTTGGTGGCGGAGTTTGCGCACAACCAAATAACATTACTGATAGCACCAATAATAGATATTTCATAATTTCCTCCTAGTGGAAAAGACTAGCCTGTACATTGAGACTTTTAGCTATTGCGTCAGAATGCTTCCAGTAGTTCATTCACTATAGCGGGTTGTTCCGCTTACACCAGTTACCCGAAAGTATTTCTTTATTAGCTGTTAGATCAAGCTGATACAAATATACCCATGCTAATCCAAATATAGTCTCTATTTGCTCGCGACGATACTCAACAGGAACATCTTCTAGCCGATCGAGCGACTCTAAAATTTCGTCGTTAATGATATAGACCTCACCAGCGACACTTTTCTTTCCAAGAATCATCGCCGGATAGGCACCTAAATCAAAAAGTGCGTATTCCTCTGGTGTGTCAAACCTTCCTAAACACTCACACTGTTTTAAATAGTAGTGGTTCGATTGATCTTTTCTCAATGTCCCATAAACAAAAACGAGGTGCTGCATACCCACTCCCTAGTATTCGTCATCCGCTAGTCAATCCCGCTCAAAGTGTTACTCGAACTCAAATTGATAAAGAAGGTCTACTGCACTGTCTAGGCCAGATACAGCTTCGACATAGAGATCCTGCATCAATCGATAACGAACGGTAAACTCACCCAACGAGTTGAAGATACCCACACCATACTTCACCTGTAAGCCTGGCAAAATGTAACCACTTACCGTTACTTGTGAGTCATCACCAGAACCTGCGGTATCCAGTTGTAAATCCTGTACACCAAATGCCTCACCGATTTCGCCAACAACCTTACCGCTCTTCGCTAAACTCAAACCAATTAAGGTGGTTGTCATCGAACCGCTCGACTCACCGTCGATATCTTGGCCACGCAAAATATAAGACAGCGCATTGGCTTGCGGCATTGCAGGGTCAGAATAAATCTCTATCGTCGGCTCTGTCGCTGGGCCAGTCACTCGAATACCTGCTGTCACATCGTCCTGAGTATTATCAGGGTTACGTACCGCATTTATCGCGACGTATGGCTGGTCCGGAGGTCCGTTCATTAGAATCTTACCTTCTTCGATCAACAGGTCTTGCCCGAATGATTGGTAAGTACCATCGACGATGTTTACTTCGCCTGTAATAAAAGGACCTTGATCTTTTTGAGCCACGTTAAGCTTACCGACCAAATCACCTTCAAGACCAAAGGCAGACAATTTAAAGTCATCACCAATAGAAATATTAATATTAGTCATCACATTGAATGGAATCGCATCTTCGTTTTCTGGCTCTAGATCTTTATTCAAGATAACTTGATCAGAAGAGACACCTACCGCTGACGGTGGTAAGTCTTCTACAACAATTCGTCCCCATGGTAATGCAATATCACCGGTGATTTTCGCCAATTCTGGTGTGACATCAATGGTCATATCAGGCACGACCTTCACCTTGACCATCGGCGGAATATCAACCATCAACTCATCAGCAAACACTCTGACGTTAGAGTGCCATGCTTTAAGATCTTGCCAAACCCCGCCTCCCTCGATATCAAGGTGACCATCGGGCGTTTCAATATTCGCATCCAACTTTGCACTATAACCATCAAAGTCGAGAGCGATACGGCCATCTTTCACATCAACAGGCGTAACATCACCTTTGACTTGAATGCCATCAACAAAGAATTGACCAAATACTTGAGGGTGCATCAAAGAGCCTTTAACTTGAAGCTCACTCTCAAGGTCGGCTTTTAATAAACTATATTCACCTAGGAGTGGCTGTAAGAAATCAAGGTGGAACGTGGTCAGCTTAATTGCAGCATCGACCATTTTGTCTTCGACAAGAATATCCGGTAGCGACACCGTGCCAGACAGATCACCATTGTCGGAAACATCCAACTTAAAGTCGGCATCCAGTTTGTTGTCTTTTAGCTGGGCATTCAATGCAACGCTTTCCCACCCCAGTGTGATGGGCTCGCCAACTTGTTGAACAACCTGACCTTTCGGCATATCAACGCTTACCGTAACCTCAGGCTCACCTTGTTCAGACCACTTGGCATGAGCTTTAACATTCACTAAACCTTGCAGTTCCGTCTCTTTAGGAACAAAGGCTTTGATCTGATCGAAGTCGAACTGATTGATTGCAATCTTAGCCTCACCTGATTTTCCGGCGCGGATATCCTCATCCAGACAGACACTCGAACTAGATTGCTTCCAGCAGTGCGCTTGAACGTCGGCAAACTGCTTATCGACGTCCGCCTTTATCGCGACAGGCTGGTCTAATACCCAAGGCCCCTGCTGAGTGGTGATTTTGACTCTGTCTAACGAACCATCCCAAATAAGAGAAGGCTTCTGAATCAATTTTCCAGAGATAGCCAAGCTGGTCGACACGATGTCGGATATCACATCAAGTGTCACTGTGTGTTTCTTTTCGCCACCACTCACCGTAAGATCAATGCTTTCCACACTTTGATCTTGATAGGTTAGGTTCTTAGCTTTTAATACAAGATCGGCTTGAGCTTCAGGCAATGGTAGGGGAACCACCGAACCATTAAGCGATAGGGATTCTAGTGTTGCTTCGTTATTCCAATCGACCTTATCAACATTAAGTGCAAGATCGACTTCAGGCTCTTTCGTAGGGCCGCTAAGTTGGATGTTACCAATCACTTGTCCTTTCAAGTCTGGAACACTTTTCACCAGCTCAGGGAAGTAAATATCAACGCCCATGTCCCATTGCTTATCAAGCTGTCCCTGTGCCTTAATCGAGTTAACACCATGAGCCAAGCTCAAGCCGCTGGTTTGCAGTTTAGGCTCACCACTTGCACTACGATCCGACGCTGACAACTGACCTTCGATGTCCAACGGGTAATCACGCAAGATACCCTCGATATCAAGCTTAGGTAGCTCAATCGCCCAGCCACCAGCTTCGGTCAACTCCCCCGAAGTCACTAAACTACCGCTGATGTTACCTTCCGCTTCTGGCCATTGCAGACCAGGCTGAATGTCTTTTAGGGTCACATCCGCTTGCCAATTCACAAGCTTTTTCCAGTTCGCTTTAACGACACCATTGAGTTCACCGCCCAAGGTCTTCAGTTTCAGTCGCTCAAGCTCTATTTGTTCAGTGGTACCTTTACCCTTTAGGTCGATGGCTAGGGCAGGAATCTCCTTACCATCCGCTTCACCTTTAAGTAGAACATTGAAACGATCTAGTGAGCCATCAGCTTTGAATTGATCAATTGTCGCTTGGTAATCGCTTTTGCCTGTAAGAGGCCATTGCGCTTGGCCGCCCTCTAAAAGAAGGTCAAACGGTAGAGTTGGCTCTAGCGGTTGAATCTCCCCAGACAACTTTGCCTCAATCAGCTCAGAAAATTGGGAATCTAGGTTTAGTTTAGCCACGCTACCTTGCGCTTTCAGAGACAACTTCTGCCCAGCAAGGTCGGTTTCTTTCACCAAAGCATCTAAAGAAAGGTCTAGCGGGTAGCCACCTTTGAGCTCAACCTTAGTCGTTAGATTCGCGCTTGCTTGTGGCATGTCGAGCTCGAGAGATGAAACGTTCACAGAGTGCCCACCAGCTTGCGCCTCGAGTCCAAGATGGTTCACCACAATTGGCGTTTCTTGCTCTAAGGTAAAACGGTTGAGATCAAAACGCTCCAACATAATCTGTAAAGGAATCCAGACTTCCGGTAATTCGATAGCAGTTTTAGTAGCAGTCTCTGGCTCGACAGCTTCTGCTTGCGGTGCTTCTGTCGATTCCGCGAGTTTAACTTTCAGATCATTGAATAAGGTTGGCGATACCGTCAGCTTTTCGCCCTGCATACTCAAAGCCGTAGAGAACAGGCTCCATTCAATTTCATGACCTAGGATATTCAGTTTGATATCAGATAAAGCGATTCGATTGATCACGATTGGTAGTGGTGTTTTTACCGATGTTACGGGCGGAGTAGGCTCTGCTTCTTCTGTAGAAGCTGGCGGTAATTCAGTAAATGCGAAGTCCAACCCCTGAATAGCTAAACGATCGACACACAGCTTAGGATCGAGCAGGCAGCGAGGATTAATAGCCAAGTTCAGCTTTTGAACCTTGGTATCGATATACAGGCTGTCATCTTTAAACTGAACGTTATTAAGCGTAAAGCTTGGGAAAAGTGCCCCTTTGGTACTTTCCACTTTAAGTTGTGGCAACGCTTTCTCTGCGCCCCACAGCACAGTGTTCAACCCTGGATTGGTAAACAAAACAAAACCTAGCAGGGCTATCAACAACAGCAAAATAGACGTCAATGAAATCGACGTCCACTTGATGCACTTGCCCACTACTTTGATCATAATTCTGGTCCTAAACTAAAGTGCAGTTGGAACTCATCGCCTTTCTTCGCATCTAGACCCCAAGCAAAGTCTAAACTCACTGGGCCAACAGGAGAGGCCCACCGTACCCCGACTCCGGTACCGTGCTTCCAATCTGGCTTGTCATTGAATGCATCACCAATGTCGTAGAATGCCGCCCCCCACCAGTTTCCAACCAAACGGTATTGGTATTCAAACGAACTGGTTGCCATGAATTTTGCACCCGTTAGTGCGCCACTTTCATCGCGAGGAGAGATAGACTCATAACCATAACCACGGATACTGTTGTCACCACCGGCAAAGAACCTTAGCGAGGGAGACAGCTTCTCAAACTCGTCTGCAAAGTTACCGCCGAATTGAAGGCGAGTTAAACCACGATGGTTATTGCCAATACTTCGTATCCATGCCGTTCGCCCTTGAAAACGTACCACCTTGGTTTCAGATAACAATGTGTCATCAGCCGCCTCAAACATAATGGTTTGTTTATCGCCCCACATCGGCATCGAACCGCCTCGTGTTCGAGTTCGTGAGAACGAGATCCCCGGCAATACAAATTGTGCTAAATCGTCTTGTAAACCTTGCTCATAGTTTTCGACCAAGTACCGAATGAATACCGTGCGCTGCCAGCCATTATCCAGACGCCAATACCTTTCTAAGGCTAAATTTGATTCCAAACTTTTGGTATCTCGGTTATCTAAGTTCTTCATACCGTACTTAACTTGATAGTAGTCATTAAGTACGTCATCCAATGGGATTTTATACGCCGCCGTAATCGTCTGTTCAGGCTTAGAAATCGACAAGCTACTATTGAAGCTATGGCCTTTTTCGTTAACCCAAGGTTTTTTCCATTTAAGAGTGCCTTTCACACCAAGGTCTGTTGAGACACCGATACCCGTTTCGATTTGGTTACGAGCTTGTGGAGCAAGGCTAACCTTCATCGGAATCTCTCTGCCCTCACCCAACTGGCTTAAATCAGGCTCAACAAATACCGACGAGAACCAATCAGTATTAGATAGATTTTGGTTGTACTCACCAACTTTGGTAATGGAGTAAGGTTCGCCATCTTTAAATGGTTTGAGTGACTGCACCTTATCCTCTTCTATTTGGCTACCAGTAACCTGAGTGGTACCAAAGTGATAGCGAATACCACTGTTATAATGAAGACGAACATAAGCGCGGTTTAATTCAGGGGCGACTTCTAGCTTACTGAGGTCATATGCCCCATCAAAATAGCCTTTCGCTAATCCAAGATTACGTATCGACGATTTCAAAGAGTCATAATTACCATGGTTCAAGATTGAACCTTTAGACAGCTTACTCTTAGCGATCAACGCTAGAAAGTCTGGGTCATCTTTGGCTTCACCCGTCAGAACGATATCGGAAGCATAAATAATAACAGGCTCTCCCGACTCAACCGTAACGGTCAACTCGGTATCATCTTCGGAGTGAGTAAATGTGATAACAGGTTGGTAGTAGCCTAACGCATTCAGGGCTTCTTTAATCATAGATTCCAAGCGAGATTGGAACCTTAGTGAGATCGAATACTCTTCTTCAGGGATCGCACTCAGATAAGCATCAACATTATCCTCAAGCGCTCCATCCAGCCCTTTGATTTCGAGGGAAACGTCAGCGAAAGCGAGCGTCGATGACAGTAGAGTGCCAATCAGAACTGGTAAAGTTTTTCTTATCATGTTTAATTGGTGAAGAAGTTATCAATACGTTAATAAGTGAAAAGAAATAATACCGCTAAATAGGCATTGAGTCTGTAATAAATCCTGGAATAACACGGTCTAATTTAAAGACTTATTCAATATTGACCAACAGTTAATATGAACCCATGTTAAATAAAAGCCAGCGCGGTAAACGTATGCGAAAAGGAATATAACATGCTAAACAAACAACAACTGGTTTCTGCAGCAACCGCATTACCGGGAAATGCTGACCCAATTCGAATTACTGAGCGCCATTTCGTCAATCAAACTGACCTGCTCGATGCGCCTACGAGTTCTCAACAAGAAGTCCTACTTGGTATGGGATGCTTCTGGGGAGCTGAGCGCTTGTTTTGGCAATTGGATGGCGTTATTTCAACATCCGTTGGTTACGCTGGCGGATACACTGTTAACCCCACTTATGAACAAGTATGTACTGGACAAACTGGCCATACCGAAGTCGTTCGTGTCATTTTCGATAGCGAACAAACCTCTCTAGCTCGAATACTTGAAACCTTTTGGGAGCGTCATGACCCAACTCAAGGGATGCGCCAAGGCAACGATTTAGGGACTCAATACCGTTCCGCGATTTACACCTTCAGTGAAGAACAACAATCTATCGCTGAGCACTCTAAACGTGAATATCAACGAGCAATGACTGAATCATTAGGCAACGAGATCACGACGGAAGTTCTGCCTGCTGGAAAATATTTTTTCGCAGAAACCTACCACCAGCAATACCTAGCTAAAAACCCGAATGGTTATTGCGGGTTGGGTGGAACCGGTGTCTGCTTCCCTCCACAATAAAGTGCCGTTCGACATACCAGCGAGAACGACACGCATTAAAAAAGGGCTTCCATTAGGAAGCCCTCTTCATTGTTAATCTATTCGGTGCAAACAAATCGATAAAGCGCAGTTACACCGGCAACGCAGCAATCGTGCCGTTAACTTCTTTAAAAATAGTGAGCTTTTGTTTGTCTGAAACTTCAGGAAGAAGCACCTTGCCTTGGTCGAAGCGAAACTCTCCGACACCTTCGATAGCAAATTGGCCCTTGAACAGGACTTTAACGAAACGCGCCACCTGATGTGGACGGTAAGTAGAAAATTTTCTTAACATAATACAACCTCAATTCCATTTGAGTACTACAGTCACACACCTGAACACCACCGTATTCGAAGCACATTTAATCGCTAATTCCTTTAGCAAACAGCAAGATAATCTATTGTTCATCTTGATATTGATGCATTATACCTTTTGGTAACAAGCCTGCAACTTATTTCTACATCGTACGATAAAAAAGTTAAAGAGGCATTTTTCAAATTTCATATTATACTTCCAGTGCAAACCAATAAGCGGAACAAAAATATAATGAAAAACAAAACTCTACTGGCTTTTTTAGCCGCAGCCTCTCCACTCTTCGCCAATGCTCACAATCTATCTGTAGGTTCAACTCTGCCTGCTGTTGATGTTAGCAACTATGGTGAAATCGTTCTAAACGACGGTAATACCGGATATCAAACTTGGGCAACCAGCAACCTCCTAGGTAAAGTTCGCGTCGTTCAAGCTATCGCTGGCCGTAGCAGCTCTAAAGAGCTAAACGCACCATTGATGGCAGCCATTACCGCCTCGAAGTTCTCAGAAGACAGCTACCAAACCACCACCATCATCAACCAAGATGATGCTATCTGGGGTACGGGTTCTTTTGTTAAATCGTCAGCAGAAAGCAGCAAAGAAGAGTTTCCATGGTCTTCTATGGTGTTAGACGAAGATGGCACCGTCGCTTCATCTTGGGCTCTGAAAGAAGAGAGCTCAGCGATTATCGTTCAAGATAAACAAGGGAAAATCTTGTTTGTGAAAGAAGGCGCACTTAACGAATCAGAGGTCACGCAAGTCATTGAATTGATTAAAGCGAGTCTTTAATCAGATATTCACCTCTTTTTCGAGATCTTATCAAAGGATATTGTTATATTATAACAGTATCCTTTTTTTATTCTGTGGTTAATCATCCTGATGTGGCAAGACACACCCAACAATGTGAAACGCAAAACAGGCTTGTTGCTTGGGCTGATGCTCATGCTAAGCGTGTTAGCAGCAACACACATGGTGGACATTGACCCAGAGCACCACACTTCGCATCACTGTGAGCTGTTTTCAATAAATCAGTTCACTACGGCACACTCGCTGCCACAAGTTCCAGAGTTTCATTCAGAGTTTACTGCCGTTATCACAGAATCAGTAACTTCACTACAGCGGCTATACTTCGCTTACTTGGCACGCTCACCTCCTGTAAATATCGCTTAATTACCACTACTTTTTAATTAACCTTTATTCAGGAAACAAAACATGAAACCTTCTATTTTAGCCGTTGTTATCGGCATGACTGTCTCTACAAATGTTCTAGCTAACGAAGAATTCCGCTCTCATGATGCACACGTACATGGTCAAGTTGAAGTAAACATCGCGCAAGATGGGCAAGAACTGCTTGTTGAAGTAACAGCACCAGGCGCCGATGTGGTTGGCTTTGAACATGCACCAGAAAGCGCTGAGCAAAAGAAAGTGTTTGAACAAGCTATCGCACAACTGAACAAGCCAGACGAACTGTTTAGCTTTAACAATGCGAGCTGTACTCTGAAGTTTAAATCAGTGACTAACACGCTAGAAGGCGATCATGATGAGCATGAAGGCCATGATCACGCTGAACACGGTCATGAGGACCACAAAGACCACGCTGAGCACGATCATGACGACCACAAAGACCACGCTGAGCACGATCATGACGACCACAAAGACCATGACCATGCTGAACACGATCATGATGACCACAAAGACCATGACCATGACCATGCTGAACATGATCATGATCATGATCATGATCATGATGACCACAAAGACCATGAAGGTCACGAGCACCACGACCATGAAGGCCATGATCACTCACAAGGTGGCCACGGTGAGTTCACTGTTGAGTACCACTATGAATGTTCAGATGTTGCTAAGCTAGACACAGTTAGCACTCAGTGGTTCTCTAAGTTCAGCAACACTGAAAAAATGACGGTGAACCTACTAACAGACACAGCTCAAGTACAAGAAGTACTTAACGCAGAGCGTATTAGTTTCCGATTCTAATCACTCCCAGATCGGATTAAACGTAAATAAGCAGCCAAGTAAGTACCTACTTACTTGGCTGTTCAAATCGGTGTGCTCTAGGGAATTTATGCTTCTAATTGCTGTCCAGTAGATACACCGCTTTAATTATTGGAGCTCGCATGCCCTCTGACAGTTCATCACTTGTGGTCAAACTCGAAAATATTAGCTTTCGTTGGAAGCCTGAATTACCGCCAACGCTGGAGATCCCTTCTCTGCACATCCAAGCTCAAGAGCACCTTTTCATAAAAGGGCCAAGTGGTTGTGGGAAATCAACATTGTTAGGCCTGCTGACTGGAATCAACCAAGCCGAACAAGGTGAAGTCTCTATCTTAGGCCAAGACCTGACTCAGCTTACACCTCGTCAAAGAGACAAATTCAGAGCCGACCATATAGGTTATATCTTCCAACAATTTAACCTGCTCCCTTACTTATCAGTAATCGACAACGTGACGCTTCCTTGCCAGTTCTCAGCTATTCGCAAGCAACAAGTAACGGAAAGTAAGAACAGCCTGCAAGCAACCGCTCAAGATTTATTATTACGACTAAAGCTACCTCAAGCCTTAATGGATAAACCTGTTACTGAGCTGAGTATTGGCCAACAACAACGTGTTGCTGCCGCTCGTGCTTTGATCGGCCAACCCAAAATCATTATTGCCGACGAACCAACCTCGGCTTTAGATCATGACAACCGAGAAGCTTTTATCGAACTGTTGCTAGAACAGGCCAATCAAGCGGGCTCGACGCTTATCTTTGTGAGTCACGATCCAACACTCGAAAAGTTGTTCACTCGAACCATAGATTTAAAAACCGTTAACCAAGCTAAGGTTGTCGTATGAAAGTAATTACTCACTTAGCCTTAAAAAGCGTACTCAATCGTAAAGCCACGGCTATTCTGACTATTCTTACCGTGGCGGTGTCTGTCATTCTCTTGCTCGGTGTAGAGCGCGTAAGAACCGAAGCCAAGAGCAGCTTTGCGAATACCATTTCAGGTACAGACCTTATCGTCGGTGGCCGTTCTGGTCAGGTAAACCTACTGCTTTACTCAGTATTCAGAATCGGTAATGCGACCAACAACATCGACTGGAAAAGCTACCAAGAATTTAGCCAGCACAACGCAGTAAAGTGGGCGATCCCAATCTCATTGGGCGATTCACACAAAGGCTTCCGCGTGATGGGTACAAATCATAGTTACTTTGAAAACTATCGCTATGGAAGTAAGCAGTTACTTACTTTCCAACAAGGTAAAGAATTTGAACAGCTATTCGATGTAGTGATTGGTGCCGATGTCGCTAAGAAACTGGATTACAAAATCGGTGACCAGATCATTCTTGCACACGGTATCAGCGATGTGGCGTTCAGCCGTCACGATAATCTGCCCTTCAAGATTGTAGGAATACTTGCACCAACAGGAACGCCGGTAGACAAGACCGTGCATGTTTCGTTAGAGGCTATTGAAGCGATTCATGTTGGCTGGGAGTCAGGTGCTAACCTAGGACACACACCGGATGCCGAAACCTTAAAGACTTTTGATTTCCAACCGAAGCAGATTACCGCAATGATGCTCGGGCTGAATTCGAAGATCCAAACCTTCGCACTGCAAAGAGAAATCAATAACTACCGTCAAGAACCTTTGAGCGCCATTATGCCGGGCATTGCCCTTCACGAATTGTGGGGAATGATGGCTGTAGCAGAACAAGCATTGTTAATTGTTTCAGGATTTGTTGTTGTCGCCGGTTTATTGGGCATGCTCAGTAGCCTACTCACTAGTTTGCAAGAAAGGCGTCGCGAGATGGCCATCCTGCGTGCAATGGGCGCAAGACCTCGCCATGTGTTTGGTTTACTGATCAGTGAAGCCAGTGCGCTGACCTTCCTTGGCATTACATTAGGTGTTGCGGTGTTATTTGCGCTGATCGCAGTGGTTGCTCCTATTGTGCAACAAAGTTATGGTATCAACATATCGATATCCGCAATCACACCTCATGAGTGGAAACTGCTTATGCTGGTCCAAGTTGCCGGAATCATTATCGGCTTTATTCCCGCTTTCAGGGCTTACCGCCAGTCATTGTCTGATGGCATGACGATTCGAATCTAAAATAGGAACCTACGATGCAACGCAAATTCCTACTGATACTTGGGCTACTTCTGTTCCCATTTATCAGTACAGCTCACGCTGAAACCACTCAGAATGACGAATCGGTATTAACACTTGAATGGATTGATTTGATTCCAGAATCAGAGCGCGCTCAACTAGATTCATTTGGTATGCCAATGGTTGACCACAATAGTATGGACAAACCTCAACAATCGACACTTGGTGCTGTTCGCCCAGAGCTGAATGGCAGCACAGTGAAGATTCCAGGCTTTGTGATTCCATTGGAAGGTGATGAGAATATGATCACTGAGTTTCTGCTGGTACCGTACTTTGGCGCATGTATCCACGTGCCACCGCCGCCACCGAACCAAATCATCTACGTGAAGTTCCCGAAAGGTGCGCCAATACAGCAGTTATGGGATGTGATTTATTTAGTCGGTACGCTAAAAACTGAGTCGATCAGCCATGACTTAGCGCAAACAGGTTATCTTATTGAAGGTACTGCGATTGAAGAATATGACGACATGTAGTCATTAGAAGGGTGGTTCAAGGATGAGCTGCCGTCACTGAACGAGTGAGATCATTCAATAACAGTTTAATAACGATAATTTTCTTCTGAATTACGCGATGTAATTAGATAAGTAAGCTAGAACAGCAACATAAGTCGCGAGCAATAACCCTATACTGAGCTGTTTCTTCAGCTTGTTATCATTGACTTGATTCATAACTCCTCCTTGAGAATTACAACAAATTTAACATTTTATTATCATTAGCAAAAGTAAAATTTTGTTGAAACCTTCAACTCTGCACGCAAAATCTAGCCACCAATCAGATAAAGAGTTACATTTTAGACAGTTAAGTCGTTTCCTTAGGATACTCTTATGTCAGAAACCAAACAGCCAGTGATCATCGAGCATGCTAGCGATACACAGCACAAGCATGAGAAAAAGCCTCATATTGCCGACAGTGCCAGCAGAATGCTGCACATCGCACAAAGCTTCGGCCTCGATTCCTTAATTAGTCACAATGCAAAGCCAAACGATAAAGGTGAGAGTACCCTTATCGAACGGGCACTATTGCGAGAGAAAAAACGTAGAGAGCTTCGCCAAAAGAACCTAGAACAGATTCTAAAGTTGGCGCACTCTTCATGTAAGGATGAAGCGGCGGGCGACCCGGATCAGGACTGGCTGTACCGCTTTTTCGATATGGCACAAGAGATCCACAATACATCGATGCAAAGGCTATGGGCTCAAGTACTGAAACGAGAAGTCACTAACCCAGGCTCGACGTCGATGAAGGCGCTTCAGATCTTAAAAGACATGACGCCAAAGGAAGCACTGACCCTACAAAGAGCGGCATCACTGGGTTGTAGCTTTGGTAGCGATAACAGCAGAAAGCTCTTACTCGGCTTCAAATCTCATGCAGGGCTGTTCAGCTTTGGTAAAAGAGACACCACCAACACCATCAACCTTGGTGGGCATAACCTTCCCTACTCTAGCCTGCTCCATTTGATTGAACTCGGGATTATTCTCGGCACTGAGTTAGAGTCTGGAGAAATTGATTTCGATCCAGCTCTGCACCTAACCTATCAAGGTAAAAGTATGTCACTGGCACCGTTATCAAAAGGGGTGAAGCTGGTTTACTACCGATTCAGCCCAACAGGTAATGAGCTTTGTACCTTGCTTGGCAACAAGCCAAACACACAGTATTACGACCAGCTGATTGCACTATTGAGCCAGAAATTCACGGTTCAGACAGAAGTGAAAAGCAGCGTGAATTACACCGTCTAGATAATAGAGTTTAAGAAATAGACGGTGTAAAAAGTGAAGTGGATTGAGAAGAATAAAGAGAATATAGAGGATAGGTTTCTTGTCTCGGTAAACCAAGACTGTATTACTTGTCAGTTATGAACAAACCGATAAGCAAGTGGACAGCCTTAATCATACCAACGATCTCAATTGGCTAAAATATTTCGCTTCTCCAACGCATCAATACACAGTTCAACCAATTCATCGAGCGTCTTCTCACCTGCAGGTAGATCAATCTCAGGGTTCTGAGGCGCTTCGTACACTGAACTAATACCTGTAAAGTTCGGGATCTCTCCGGCACGTGCTTTCTTATACAGACCTTTAGGATCACGCTGTTCGCAAACCTCTAATGGCGTATTGACGAACACCTCCAGAAACTCACCTTCCGGCAGTAAGTCACGTACCAATTGTCTTTCTGCTTGGTGCGGAGAAATAAAGGCTGACAACACGATCAAGCCTGCATCCGCCATCAATTTAGCGAGCTCACCAATACGACGGATGTTCTCTCTACGATCCTGCTCAGAGAAGCCAAGGTCACTACATAATCCATGACGCACATTGTCGCCATCCAATAAGTAAGTATGGTAACCAAGCTGTGCCAAGCGATTTTCTAATGCGCCAGCGACTGTCGATTTACCAGAACCAGACAACCCCGTGAACCAGAGCACAGCTGGCTTTTGTGATTTCAGATCCGCGCGGAATCCTTTATCAATCGAGTGTTGATGCCACACAACATTCTCATCTTTGTGTTTGAGTACTGCGGTCATAAATAGTCCTTTAAATAAACAGCATTAAAATGGGAAAAAGTAAGGAATTAGGGTCAGTACCAAGCCCGAGTAAACAATCGAGATTGGAATACCAATACGTAGGTAATCCGTAAGATGGTAATTACCTACGCTATAAACTAGTAAGTTGGTTTGGTAGCCGTATGGAGAAATGAAACTAGCACTGGCACCAAATAGTACCGCCATGATAAACGGCATGGGATCGACGCCATAGCCTACCGCCATGCTGTAACCAATAGGAAATGAGAGTGCTGCAGCCGCATTATTGGTAACAAGCTCAGTCAGAACCAAAGTCATAAAGTAAGTCGCAACTAACGCGCCGAACACTCCCCAACCATTAAAGGCCTCCATGAACATCAACCCCATGCGCTCAGATAGTCCTGATGAAATCATCAGTTGAGCAATAGACAGCGCAGAGCCCACGATCACCACAATATCAACCGGAAAACGGCGACGAAGTTCACCAAGTTGTACCACGCCAAATGCCACCAGCAATAGTAAGAAACCAGCTAAGCCTTTGATAATAGGTACTACATCAACAAGAGCAAGGCCAATTACGCTAGCAAAGCCGAGCAACACAAACGTCGATTTATCGGCATCAAGCTTGGCACTCGAATCTAAGTCATTCATCAACACAAACTCTTTGTTGTGTTGTTGGCGCTGTTCTTCAAAGCGTTTACCGGGAACCAAAATCAAGGTATCACCAGCGGTCAATGTGATATTCCCTAACCCACCTTCAAGGCGTTCATGACCACGACGAATAGCAACCACAACTGCATCGAAACGGTCTCTAAACTGGCTGGTTTTCAGTGTTTTGTTACAAAAGCTTGCCGATGAACTCACCACAACTTCAACGAAGCTCTGACCGTTCAAATGGTGCTGACCAAACAGAGTCAGTCCTTGGATTTCTTGCAGTGTCGCCACGCTCTCGACATCACCACAAAACAGCAATCGGTCACGAGCTTGAAGAATAAAATCAGGGTCAATCGAAGCCGTGGTTTTACCGTCGCGAATCACTTCCGCTAAGAACAGTTTTCTCAATGCTCGGAGGTTATTTTCACTTACGCTGCGGCCGACTAACGGTGAGCCGGGCTCAACTCTCGCTTCTAGAAAGTAAGGCAGATCATCTTGGGAACCATCATCGTAGCTTGGTAAGAAGTAACTCAGAGGGATAAGGATCAACACACCGCCGACTAAAACCGCTAAACCGATCAAAGTGGGTGTAAAAAAGTTTAAGCTTGGCAGTCCGGCATCTTCAACAAAGCTATTGATGATCAAGTTGGTTGAGGTACCGATCAATGTCAGTGTTCCACCAAGAATAGCAGCGTATGACAAAGGAATAAGTAACTTAGATGGCGCATGCTGTTGATTACGTTTGATCGCTCCGATCAAAGAGACAACTACTGCCGTATTATTAGTAAAAGAAGAAAGTAACGCTGTGGAAATACCTAACTTCGCAACCACAGTACCTAGCCTACCTTCAGAGATATTGCGGCTAACCCAGCTGATTAAGCGAGTTTTCTCCAACGCACTTGATGCGAGGATCAGAAGAATTAAAGTCAGTAATGAGGAGTTAGTGAAATTATTGGCTAAGCTCGACAAGTCGATCATACCAGCCATAAAAGCAATAAACGCCGCACCAGCAAAAATAAAGCTTGGCTTAATACGGGTAACGAGCAGGCAAGTAATAATGCCGAGCAAAATCGCTAATACAAATCCTTGTTGCCACATATACCCGTCCTTTATGGCGGAAACGATCGGTTTCCGCCTGATTCAATAAGCTGTTACTTAGTCGTTTATGACTTCAGTAGTTGGCTTAAATCTTTGGCATCCCAATGAGGGAAATGCTTGCGAACCAATGCGTTGAACTCAAGTTCAAATGCAGAGAAGTTACCCACTTGCTGTTCAACAGAGTCCAAACGGTCTCGAATCAAACCTGCGCCAACCGTCACGTTAGTTAGACGGTCGATAACGATGAAGCCACCGGTATCGGCACTTTCACGGTATTTATCCAGCGCAACTGTCTCGTTCAATGACCATTCACACAAGCCAATGCCATTCAGTGGCAACTCATCAACGGCGTGAGTCGACAGGTTGTTGATGTCGTATTGGTGACGAACGGTTTCAACCTGACCGACGGTTTTCTTGCCTGCGATCTTGATGTCATAAGCTTTGCCCGGTTGTAGTGGTTGCTCTGTCATCCACACGATGTCAGCCAATACGTGGTTAGTAGATTCAATCTGAGCGTTTTCCAGCACAATCAAATCACCACGACTGATATCAATTTCATCTTCAAGAGTCAGTGTTACCGCCAAACCCGCTTGTGCAGATTCCAAATCACCATCAAAGGTCACGATACGTGCGACCTTAGACGTTTTGCCTGACGGCAGTGCTTTGATTTCGTCACCAACACTTACACGGCCAGAGGCCACTGTGCCTGCAAAGCCACGGAAATCTAAGTTCGGACGATTCACATACTGCACAGGGAAACGGAATTCTCCCGCAGAACGCTTTTGATCAATATCGACGTTCTCTAACACTTCCAGTAGAGATGGACCTTCGAACCATGCTAGCTCTTTACTTGGTGCAGCAACGTTGATGCCTTCAAGCGCCGAAACTGGCAGGATCTGAATGTTAGTTTCGCCTTCTAGGTTTTCAGCAAACTCTAGGTATTCATCGCGAATCTCTTCAAAACGATCTTGTGAATATTCCACGAGATCCATCTTGTTGACTGCAACGATGAAATGCTTCAAACCAAGCAAGTTAGAAATAAACGAGTGACGACGCGTTTGATCCAGTACGCCCTTACGAGCATCAATCAAGATCACCGCCAGATCACACGTTGAAGCGCCTGTAGCCATGTTGCGCGTGTACTGCTCATGCCCAGGGGTATCAGCAATAATGAATTTACGTTTTTGCGTCGAGAAGTAGCGGTAAGCGACATCGATCGTGATGCCTTGCTCACGTTCAGCCTGCAAGCCATCAACAAGCAGTGCCAAGTCAGGCTTCTCACCTGTAGTACCCACTCGTTGGCTATCCGAGTGAACTGCGGCTAGCTGATCTTCATAAATCTGTTTTGTATCATGGAGCAAGCGACCAATTAGCGTACTTTTACCGTCATCTACTGAGCCACAAGTTAAAAATCTAAGCATAGATTTATGCTGATGCTGACTTAGATAACCTTCAATCCCTAGTTCAGCCAATTCGGCTTCTACTGCACTATTCATTTTTCTTTCCTTAGATTCTTAGAAATAACCTTGGCGCTTTTTCAGCTCCATAGAGCCTGACTGATCATGGTCAATCGCTCGACCTTGACGCTCACTAGACGTAGCCACCAGCATCTCTTCAATAATGCCTGTTAGCGTATTCGCCTCAGATTCAACCGCTCCGGTTAGTGGGTAACAGCCTAAAGTACGAAAACGAACGCTTTTCTCTTCAATCACTTCACCTTCTTGCAGCTCCATGCGGTCATCATCAACCATGATAAGCATGCCATCACGCTCAACAACCGGGCGCTTGTCTGAAAGGTAAAGTGGAACAATATCGATGCTCTCTAGATAGATGTATTGCCAAATATCCAGTTCAGTCCAGTTTGATAATGGGAATACACGAATGCTTTCGCCCTTATTCACCTGACCGTTATAGGTGTGCCAAAGCTCAGGACGCTGGTTTTTTGGATCCCATGTATGGTTCTTGTCGCGGAAAGAATAAACACGCTCTTTCGCTCGAGATTTTTCTTCGTCACGACGCGCACCACCAAAAGCGGCATCGAACCCGTACTTGTTTAACGCCTGCTTAAGGCCTTGAGTTTTCATGATGTCAGTGTGCTTAGAAGAACCATGCACGAACGGGCTACATCCCATCTCAATACCTTCTGGGTTCTTATGTACTAAAAGGTCGAAGCCGTACTTTTTAGCCGTACGATCACGAAACTCAATCATCTCGCGGAATTTCCAATCCGTATCAACGTGTAGCAGTGGGAATGGAATCTTGCCTGGGTAAAACGCTTTGCGAGCTAAATGAAGCATCACAGAAGAATCTTTACCGATGGAGTACATCATTACTGGGTTATCAAACTCAGCCGCTACTTCACGGATAATATGAATACTTTCCGCTTCTAGCTGTTTTAGGTGGGTTAAACGTTCTTGGTCCATTTCAGTGCTTCCTTTAAGGCTCGCGTTACGAGCAATTCATTACTTGGTCTTGCCAAGCAAGGGATTTAACTCATCCACTTAAGTGAATGGGAGTATTGGCACTAGAAGAAAACAGAAGCTTCGTGTTGAGCTATCCTTGCTATTCATCTGCCTGATACGTCCTTGATATAGGCATTATGACGAGCCTCTCATATTACTGGAAATTCTAAAATTTCATTTTTTATTCGAAAAGCTGATAAGGGATTGAATTTATCGATAAGCAAGTGAAATGAATGGACTAATATAATTGATACCAATTGCGCATCGATTGAACAGCTTTGGGAGGCGTCTTGCAGAACACCATAAAGTAATCGATCTAAGTCACGAATTAACATTCGTTGTAATCATTGTTTCATTCCATTTTGTTACATTACGCAACGAATTTTCTACTATCCACTTTGGAGCTACAAAATGAAAGTTGCAATGAAACCTTTGTCATTGGCTGTACTTGCGGGTCTTGGTTTGACTCTAGCAGGCTGTACAACAACACCAGATACCGATGAAGTGATTAAACTACGTGTCGTAGAGACAACGGACATCCATACCAACCTAATGGATTACGATTACTACAAAGACAAGCCATCGAAAAAAATCGGCTTAGCACGTACTGCAACTTTAGTAAAAGAAGCTCAAAACGAAGTAACCAACAGCGTATTAGTTGATAACGGTGACTTGCTGCAAGGTAGCCCAATGGGTGATTACATGGCAGACAAAGGCATCGTTGCAGGTGAAGTTCACCCTGCATACAAAGCAATGAACCAACTAAGCTACGATGCAGCAAACATCGGTAATCACGAATTCAACTACGGTCTTGAGTTCCTAGAAGAGTCTATCAACGACGCTGATTTCCCATACATCAGTGCTAACGTTTACGACGCAGAAACGAAAGAGCACTACTTCACGCCTTACATCATCAAGACACACACGTTTGAAGATACAGCTGGCGTAGTGCATGAGATCAAAGTGGGTTACATCGGTTTCGTTCCACCACAAATCATGACGTGGGATAAGAAGAACCTTGAAGGTAAAGTTACTGCTCGCGACATCATTGAAACTGCTAACGAGTTAGTGCCTCAAATGAAGGCTGAAGGTGCAGACGTTATCGTTGCGATCCCTCACTCTGGCGTATCTCAAGACCCATACAAAGCAGGCGAAGAAAACTCTACGCTTTACCTTTCTGAAGTAGAAGGCATTGATGCTATCGCATTCGGTCACTCTCACGCGGTATTCCCTGGTAAAGGCTTCGACAACATCCAAGGTGTTGATAACGAAAACGGCACCATGAACGGTGTTGCGGCAGTCATGCCAGGCCGTTGGGGTAGCCACGTAGGTGTTATGGACCTAACACTGGCACAAAAAGACGGTAAGTGGGAAGTGGTTAAAGGCCAATCAGAAGCACGCCCTATCTACGACAAGATCGAGAAGAAGTCGCTTGCTGCTGCAGATGAAGGCATCGTAACAGCACTAGAAAAAGACCACGCAGGTACTCGTGAGTTTGTTAACCAGCCAATTGGTAAAGCAGACGATGTGATGTACAGCTTCCTGTCTCTAGTACAAGACGATCCAACAGTACAGATTGTTAACCTTGCACAGAAAGATTACGTTGAGCAATTCATCCAAGGTGACCCAGACCTAGATGGCACGCCAGTACTTTCAGCAGCTGCACCGTTCAAAGCGGGCGGCCGTAAGAATGACCCAGCAAACTTCACTGAAGTTGAATCTGGTCAACTGACATTCCGTAACGCAGCTGACTTGTACCTTTACCCGAACACGCTAGTTGCGATGAAGGTAACCGGTCACGAAGTAAAAGAGTGGCTTGAGTGTTCTGCTGGTCAATTCAACCAGATCGACGTGAACTCAACAGCACCACAACAACTGATCGAGTGGGATAACTTCCGTACTTACAACTTCGATGTTATCGACGGTGTTGATTACCAAATCGACGTAACTCAACCTGCGAAATACGATGCAAACTGTAAAGTCGTTAACCCTGACTCACAGCGTATTGTTGGCCTAACTTACCAAGGTAAGCCAATCGACATGAAGCAAGACTTCTTGATCGCGACCAACAACTACCGTGCATACAGTGCTAAGTTCCCAGGTACAGGTGAAGATTTCATCGCATTTGATGCACCAGATGAGAACCGTACTGTGCTTGCAAACTACATCTCTCGCGTAAGTAAAGAGCAAGGCCAAGTAAGCCCAACGGCTGACAACAACTGGTCATTCGCACCAATCAAAACAGATAAAAAGCTAGATATCCGCTTTGAAACGTCGCCAAGTGAGAAAGCGGCACAGTTCATCAAAGAGAAGGGTCAATACCCAATGAAACGTGTAGCGACTGACGATGTTGGTTTCGGCGTTTACCAAATTGACCTAACTAAATAGATTACTCTAGTAATCAATAGGTAACCTTTTAAAAGGCTGAGTTTAACAACTCAGCCTTTTTCTTTTCTTATCTAAATTCACAGTCTAAAGCCTTAACTTTCGAACCTTAAACACCTGCTCATTCTTCATCTAAATCGCACACCTCAAATCATCTATTAAATCAAATCAACGTAAAAAAGAAGCAATTCACTGTAAGTTTTTCTGAGCTCCTCCTGTCTATTTAATTTACTACACTCAATGAATGGCCAATAAGCCATTCATCTATAGGATAGATAAGGACATTTGATGGGCACCGTCGAGAGCATTCAAGCATGGTTAAATTCAGGGGAGGAGTCGCTGCTATGGCTGATGCTTGGCATTGTCGCGCTTTCTTACCTACTTGAAGATCTGGCCATCGTTACTGCGGCAGGTTTAGCGACTCAAGGGCTCATCCCACCTCAATATGCGTTACTTGCGATTTTTATCGGCATTGCCACAGGTGATCTTGGCCTCTATTACCTTGGGAAATCAGGCCGTTATTTCCGAGGCGTTCGTTACAAAGCCCTCACCAACCGATACTTTCTAGCGCTTCGCACCAAATTACGTCAAAACGCATTCAGCAGTCTTTTTGTCATCCGCTTTATACCGGGGCTTCGTACCGTTGGTTTTACCTTAAGTGGTTTTTTCGCCATACCACTGCCTACTTTCTTGTTTGCCGTTATTAGCGCAACAGCGATCTGGACTGGCGCTGTCTTCTCTACCATCTACTATTTAGGGACATCAGCGTGGCTGCAAGCCTCTGAATATCAATGGATCGTCATCCCGTGTGCCATCGCTTTGCTGCTAATCGGCAATCGATTAATGAATAAAACCTACTCTAGAGGATTATCATGAGTTCACCGCAAGATATTCACATCATTCCAGCACATCAAATTAATGCCGGCATGCCCCTGCTTGAAAAAGATACCGTGCGCAGTGTCTCTCCTTATGAATTTCTTCCGACGTGGTTCTTCTACACTCCAGTAGTGATTCAAAGCCTGATGCAAGGGTTACGGCACTGTGATTGGGCGCTACCACTCATCGCCAACCCGAGCATTAAACTCAGTGGTATGGTCGGCGAATCGAAACACGAGATACTGAGCCTTGCCGGATCGTCGAGCAAGCGTTGGATCTCTCCATTTATCACTTTAACCAAAACCGATCTTAGTAGTAAGAAACAAGCTGAAGATGCACGCAGCGCACTCATACAATCAGATCTTGATTTCCCTATCGTGGCAAAGCCGGATCTTGGCTGTCGAGGTGTTGGCGTAAAGCTGATCAACAACCAAGATCAACTTGAGCAATATATTGAATCTTTCCCAAATCATGCTCGCTTTCTTCTGCAAGAAAAGGCGCCTTATCAAGCCGAGGCTGGTGTTTTCTATATTCGTTACCCGAACAGAAAACAAGGCGAGATCATCTCGATCACTCTCAAATATTCGCCAATGGTGATTGGAGATGGAACCTCGACACTCAAACAGTTAATCGAGAACAGTCCGCGTGCAGGACAGCTCAGTCACCTATACCTGCCGAGGCATGAAGATAAGTTGGCTCAAGTGCTCGCAGAGGGCGAAGAGTTCCAACTTGCGTTCGCGGGTAGCCATAGCCGTGGCTGTATCTTCCGAGACGGCAATCAATACATTACTCAAGCTTTAACCGAACGTTTAGATGAGATATTCGACGACTTCGACGGTTTTCATTTTGGTCGACTCGACGTCAAGTTTAAGGACATGCACAGCCTAATGAGAGGTGAGGATTTCACGATCCTTGAGGTCAATGGTGCAAGCAGTGAAGCTGGGCACATCTGGGATCGCAACACACCACTGCGAGAGATATTTTCCACACTACTTCTTCAATACCGCATTCTTTTTGATATTGGCGCTCAACAGAAACAAAGAGGCCATCAACCTCCTTCTTTTAAGAGCCTGTTTAACGCGTGGCAAGAAGAGCGACGTCTTGTTCAACAATATCCGACCACCGATTAACTTTGTACGAGGATCATGAATGAACCCCACAGCCCAACCGAGCGCCCTCACTTCTTTCTCTCCTAGTATCAAGGGAGCGGTAGAAATATTGAATCAGGGTTTAGAGTTTCTATTAGCGATTTCTGACAGCGACTATCTGACACGAGCGAAGCCGCACGTCACAAGCTCTATTGGTGAGCACACTCGCCACACGCTCGATCTTTTTCATGCGCTGATTTTAAAAGAGAACGCGACCGTTGATTACAACACTCGTCGCCGTGGTCATCCGGTCGAATACGATCGTTCAATCGCAGTAAAAGAGATCCACTATGTGATCAACTGGCTTGAACGATTAGACCGCAACGATCTCGAAGCGCCTATCATGATCCAAACCGAGGTTTCGATGGATGTTCAAGTATTTGCAAGCCTACCTTCTACGCTAGAAAGAGAAGTGACTTTTGCGGCGCTGCATGCCAATCATCATTACGCGATGATCAAGGTGATCACCACCTTCCTAGACATTGAAACCTGCAACACCTTTGGTTATGCCCCAACCACCAGTAGCTATCTGAGGGAGCAATAACTATGTGTTCAGTATCTTGGTTGCTTGAAGAAAATGGCTATCAGGTCTTTTTTAATCGTGATGAGCAAAAGACCCGAGCATTAGCAATGCCACCTAAGCAGTACCGAGTTAACGGTGTCGATATCATCATGCCACTCGACCCAACTGGCGGTGGTAGCTGGATAAGCATTAATGAGTTCGGGCTTTCGCTATGCCTACTCAATAACTATCAAGGCCTTGTTCCAGTTGGTCCTTTGGTCAGCCGTGGTTTGTTACTTAAGAACCTATCCTCAAGTCGTAATATCAGTCAGCTCTCTGAAGCGTTTCATAAGCTCGACCTCCACTCTTTTGCCCCGTTTACCTTGCTGGCTTTCGCACCGAACCTAACTCAACACAATGGTTTGGTGATTGCCTACATGTGGGATGGCATTCAACAGAAAATAGTGGAAACCGACTCACCACTGTTCTCATCCGGGGTTGATTTAGAGCGAGTGCAAGCTTACCGACAAGCAAAATACGATCAGCTTATGGCAACAGGTAAGAATCAACAGAGCTTACTCAAGTTTCATTCTCACCATCACAGTGAACAGCCCCATTTAGCAACCTGTATGCATCGTGAAGATGCACACACAGTCAGCTTTACCCATTTACGTAATCTGCACGGTCAAGCCTCTATATTTTATGCACCCGGCTCACCTTGCGAACCAATAAACCCATGCCAGATAAATCAACAGCGCTTTACCTTCGATTTGTCACCCGCAATCAATCTATAGATGGAGTCCATCATGAGAAAACTAATCACCATGGTCATGCTACTTGTTAGCCCGTACGTATTTGCTGCCGATGAAATCTATACCGGCTTCTTTAGCAGTAAGGCACTCGATGGCTACGATACCGTCGCATACTTCACTTCTGGAAAGCCTGTTGAAGGGAGCAAGAAGTTCAGCACAGAGTACAAAGGCGCGGACTGGTATTTCTCTTCTGAAAAGAATCTGACTTTATTTGTTAATAATCCTGAAAAATATGCCCCTCAATATGGTGGTTATTGCGCATGGGCCGTTTCTGCCAAAAACGACTTCGCACCAGGCGATCCACAGTACTGGACCATAGTTGATGACAAACTTTATCTTAACTACGACCAAGAGATTCAAGCCACTTGGGAGCAAGACCGTGCACAGCATATTCAACAAGCCGATAAAGCTTGGCCGCAGCTGATTAAGTAAGGGAATAACCATGACATTCACTCCTGCTAAACATCTCCCAGCAGCATTTATCGCTTTTGTGTTTATTCAGTCGCTGTTCTTTAAGTTCACCGGCTCGTACGAGACAGAGCATATCTTTGGCACGCTAGCAACATGGTCAGGCTTAAGCTGGTTCGGTTCGTTTGGCGGCTACTTGATTGGATTCGCTGAATTAATAGCGGCCATTCTACTATTCACTCGTTGGCATGGCCTTGGCGCCATTATGAGTGTGGGGATCATGAGTGGCGCAATATTCTTCCACCTATTTACGCCATTAGGTATTCAAATGCCTGAGTTCAATGCAGCGGGTGAAATTGTCGGTTACGACGGCGGGTTATTGTTTGGCATGGCATGCCTAGTTTGGTTATGCGGTGCGTTTTTAAGTGTGAAAGATTTCAAGAATCAAGACGGTTTCCTAAACAACTTTAGTCAATAAGGTAGCTTCATTATGATTGATAGTCCTTTTCGTTTACCACGTTACACGCCTTTTGGTTTAGGTGAGTCTGTTGTCGAGTGGGCAACTGGGCTATCTAAGCTAGATCGACTCTACCAAGATCGAAAAAACGAGTTATCTAGCTTTGAATTCATGAATTACACCCTATCGGCGCTCAATATCGACTACTCGGTTGCATCGGGAAGCACGGAATACATCCCGGAAGAAGGACCAGTCGTGATTGTGGCGAACCACCCACTTGGCGCCATTGAAGGTGTGATCCTTGCTGATCTCGTAGGATCGGTAAGAAAGGATGTGAAAGTATTAGCGAATGAGTTACTCAAGCGACTGCCTGAACTGGATGACCTTTTCATAGGTGTTGATGTCTTTAATAGTAAAGAATCGAAGCGCACCAATGCCAAAGCCATTCGTGATGCCAATCGTCACCTAGCCGACGGCGGGCTATTGATCGTGTTCCCTGCAGGGGAAGTCTCAAGTTACCGCAAAGGGGCTAAAACACTAACTGATATCGAATGGAGCAAATCAGTCGCGAAGTTCGTCAAACGTCATCAAGCCACTACGGTTCCTATCTTTATCAATGGAAAAAACAGTGAGCTTTTCTACCAAGCGGGTCGTGTACATCCACTGTTGAGAACCGCTCTACTCGGGCGTGAACTTCTTAATAAACAAGCGACAACTATCTCTATCTCGATTGGCTCATCGATTCCGTATTCAGAGATAAAATCATTTGAAAAAGAGATGGATATCGTCAACTACCTACGACTTAATACCTACCTAATGAGTCAACAAGATAGTACGAATACACCAATCCACGCGCCCTCTTTCGATACTCAAGTGATAGCGCCAATATCACCAGAAGTATTGGCAATAGAGGTAGGCTCACTCCCTGAAGAGATGAAGCTGCTCGAACAAGGCGACTTCGAGGTCTACTGCACGCCAAGCCAATCTATTCCAAACTTAATGCGTGAGATTGGTCGAGTCAGAGAAGAGAGCTTCCGTGAAGTTGGAGAAGGCAGTGGGCTTGCTTGTGATTTAGATGAGTACGACCTTTACTACCACCAACTGTTTGTGTGGAACAAAACTAAGGCAGAATTGGTCGGCGCTTATCGACTGGGTATGGTCGACAAGTTAATCGCAGAGCACGGGTTGGACCAACTCTATTCCCGCAGTCTGTTTAACTATAACCAAGAGTTTATCGATACGTTAGACAACAGCATTGAACTTGGCCGTTCTGTCGTGAGCAAGCCTTACCAAAAGAGCCTTAACTCACTGTTATTGCTATGGAAAGGTATCGCAACCTTTGTGTCTCGTCATCCTCAATACACCCACCTATTTGGCCCGGTCAGTATCAGTAATGATTACAGCCACAATGCACGCCTGTTGATCGCGACCACTTTATCAATTCACCACTACGATGAAGAAAAAGCGAATCTGGTTTCCCCTTCTTCACCACTCAATACCAGTAGTCATGTGTTCTGGCAAAATCATCTATTGTCGTCACTGGCGAGTGTGCCCCTACTTTCAAAAGTATTAGCACGGATGGAACAAGGAAAAGGCTTACCGGTATTATTGCGCCAATACCTAGGGATGAACGGGAAACTGGTTTGCTTTAACGTCGACCCATCATTTAATGATGCCTTAGATGGTTTGATTGTCGTGAACCTTAAGAAGGTACCTTTGAAGACCTTAGGTAAATACATGGGTAGAGAACTCGCTCAAAACTACCTAGAGCAACACGCTCGACGCTGATT
This sequence comes from Vibrio sp. ZF 223, assembly GCF_003050585.1. NCBI lineage: Bacteria > Pseudomonadati > Pseudomonadota > Gammaproteobacteria > Vibrionales > Vibrionaceae > Vibrio > Vibrio sp. ZF 223. Next base: position 18,551 of record NZ_PIGB01000014.1, on the reverse strand, counting down.
TAGCCCGAACTGTACCTACACTCAAATAAGTGCGATGATTTCGGCACTTATTTGGGTTAGGTTATTTTCATGCACACCTCTTTTATCGAACAACTGCAAAGCTTCGACTTCTCAGAAAGTCAGATTGAATCTCTAGTCGCTGTCGCCAAGCCACTTGAGCTACCGACCAGACACATCCTTATTAACCAAGGTGAGATGGCTGGCTCAATCTACTTCGTACTTGAAGGCTTGTGCCATGCTTGCTACCTCACTGATGATGGTAAGCAATACAGCAAAGAGTTCTACTGGGAACAAGATTGGATCATCGGTTTTGAGAGTCTGATAAAAAACCAAGCTTCCCCGTATCTGCTTGAAACACTAACACCCATCACAATGTTAGAACTGCCAATGAATGCGGTAATCGAGTGGCGTGCATCGAATAACCCTTTGTATTTAAAGCTGTTAGAAACACAACTGATGCATAAGGAAAACAAAGAACGCTTCATGCTGCTTTATACCCCTGAGCAACGTTACCAGCTTTTCTGCGAACACTATCCAGACCTTGAACAGCGCCTCAACGACAATCAAATTGCCGCTTATTTAGGAATAACCGCGATAAGCTTGAGCAGAATTAAAGGTCGAATTAACAATAGTTAATGCCAACATTCATCGCGCATAGTACATTCAGAGCATCGATAATCTCTGGACGTAAACATGATCACTTGGCACTCAATTCCTTTCTCTGAACTTTCAACACATCAGCTTTATCAACTACTTAAACTGCGAGTAGATGTATTTGTGGTTGAGCAAACCTGCCCTTATCCAGAACTTGACGGTAAAGACACACTCGCTGGTGTTCACCACCTTCTTGGTTACGCAGATGAGGAGTTAGTGGCGTGTGCGCGATTGTTGCCGCCAGGCACGAGTTATGACAACACCAGCATCGGCCGAGTGGCAACTAAGCAATCAGCAAGAGGCGATGGTTTAGGGCATCAATTGATCAAAGAGGCGTTAGCACACTGTGAGTCTCTTTGGCCGAGTACGACTATTGATATTGGGGCGCAGCAGCACCTAGAGAAGTTCTATGCGAGCCACGGCTTCAAGACCATCTCGCATATGTACCTCGAAGATGACATTCCTCATGTAGATATGAGATTAGAAAAATAATGACGAATATCACTGCCGGTATTCTATTGTTGGTTGCAGGTAATTTGTTTGCCTCGCTTTCCGATGTAGCAGTAAAGCTATTGAATGGCGAGGTACCGCCTCTTCAATATATTTTTTTCCGACAGTTGATATCTCTTCTGATCATCACCCCACTGTGGTTACAGCAGAAAAAAGAACAACGACGCTTACAGCAAGCCAAAGTAACCTTCATTCGAGGTCAATTAATTCTAATTGGTAGTGGGTGTATGCTGGTCGCGATCACTCACTTGTCTTTGGCAACCGCCAACGCTGTATTTTATGTCGCGCCTTTATTGATGTTGCCGCTCTCTATGTTGTTATTGAAAGAGCAACCAGCACTCGGCAAGGTCATCGCCACGACCATAGGTTTCATCGGTGCCCTTATTGTCTTAAGGCCATCACAATTTCATTGGGCAGCACTGTTTGCTTTGGGTACAGCGCTGACACTCGCACTATTCAATGTATTGGTACGAAAACTCCCTAGTGAGCAATCTGTAGTCACGACACTGTGGTGGACAACCTTATTCTCTATTCCTGCATCATTTATACTGTGCTTCTTATACTGGCAACCTGTGTCTGTCGAGCACTTGGGGTACATAGCACTAAGTGCAACGTTAATCTTAAGCTATAACGGCCTTGCGGTTTCTGCCTACCAAAAAGCACACTCAAGCCAAATCGCCTTGGCAGAATATTCAGGCTTGGTGTTTGTCGCGCTAATTGGCGCCATTTGGTTCGATGAGATTCCAGATACATTAACCTTTATCGGTATTATGCTGATCATCTTGCCACTCGCCCCTTTCAAGCGACCAAAAAAAAGAGCCAATGCTTAGCTCTTTTCTATCATGCTGTTGAGTTCATAACTCAAGCAGGCACTTATTTACTACGGCCAAAGCCGCCATCAGACAAGCGGAAGAACATCACCGAAGTGTTGCCTTTTTCTAACTGAAGAATGTCTAGCTGCCCGGTCTCGGCCAGTTTGAATCGAACTAACTGGCCTTTACGAATCTGACTTAGTGGTTTGTCTGAGCCTTCAATACGCACTAGCGCATTCAAGTCTGACAACGGTAAGTCGTTGTTTCGAAAAACCTGTGCTAACGTATCCCCTTGCTTTACGAGGTACTCCTGCCAGTTGTTGTTGCTCGTTTCTGATGAACTGCTCTTGGCATTTTGCTGTTCGCTTAAGCCAACGGTGTTTATCTCTAGCTCAACGCGCGATGTTGTTGGTGCAACGTCTACTTTAGGTTCTGGTAGCGGCACAAAAAGTAATATCAGTACGATCGGAGAAATAACCATCAACAGTCTTTGGTGTAACTTCGGCAATGAGCCCCAAGTTTGCGCTGTCGAGGTTTTCATTTTCTTCACATCGATCGAACTCAATTTCTCTTTGACCTGATTCAGTCGATCCTTGAATTCTGCTAAGTGGTCAACTTTCTGTTTTTTCTTTTGACGACGATTCATACCACTGCGTCCTATACATTGAATAACTACAGTATAAAAACCAAAGTACCAACAGTATAGATCTTTCCGTCACAACAAGGCTCAAAGCGAGAAAATTGACATGGCTGTGATTTGGGCACGGTAAAGCGCAAGTGATCAGAGGCTAGCCGTTTCTTCACGCTGCTAATACTGGTATTCTTACCCTTTTCGTACTGACAAAAAGAGTGACTTTTCATGTCTGAAGTAAAATTTGAAACTGTAGAGCAAAAAGCTAGCTACGGTATCGGTCTACAAATGGGCCAACAACTTGCTGGTTCTGGTCTTGAAGGCCTAAACGTTGACGCAATCGCTGCTGGTATCGCAACAGCTCTAGTTGGCGACATGCCAGCTATCGAAGTTGACGAAATCAACAACGCACTACAAGAGCTACACACTCGTGGTGAAGCTGCACGTCAAGAACTAGCTAAAGCTGCTGCTGCTGACGGCGAAGCTTTCCTAGCTGACAACGCTCTTCGTTCAGAAGTAACGGTTCTTGAGTCTGGTCTTCAGTACGAAGTACTAACTGAAGGTACTGGCGAAATCCCAACTGCAGACAAGCAAGTACGTGTTCACTACCACGGCGAACTAACTGACGGTACTGTTTTCGACAGCTCTGTATCTCGCGGTCAACCTGCTGAGTTCCCAGTAACTGGCGTAATTCAAGGTTGGGTACAAGCTCTACAAATGATGCCTGTTGGTTCTAAGTGGAAGCTATACATCCCTCAAGATCTAGCATACGGTGAGCGTGGCGCAGGTGCTGCAATCCCACCATTTGCTGCTCTAGTATTTGAAGTAGAACTTCTAGCAATTCTTTAATTTTTATAAAAACCTATAGTAAAACAAAATACTATAGGCAAATAAAATTGAAATAATCCAACGGCGATGTGACTACATCGCCGTTTTTCGTTTATAGTGAAAGAGTAAATTACTTTATTACTTAAGGACGAATAATGAAGAAAGTACTCATCACAGTTTTAAGCAGCCTTGCTGTTGTCTCTTGCGCTAGCACTAGTGACTCTGAACAAACCAGTTCATCATCAGATACTAACTATTCCCAACTATCCCAAACTGCACTAATGGCAGCAGTGAATATGTGGTCTCAACAAAACGAAACAACGCCGCTTGCAGATACCGTTGCCGACCAAGCTTCTGTTACCAGCGATCAAGCTATTGGCGGTATCGGTTCAATGTTGGCTCTTGCTCAAAACTCTCTTGGCACTGCTGACAACAAAGAACTTACAACGCTGATTCCTGGCATGTCGACTCTTGAGTCTACGGGGCTATCAACACTACTAAACTCACAAGGCGGAGTTGAAAGTGCCTTTTCTAGTTTAGGTATGGATCCATCGATGGTATCAACGTTTGCACCAATCATTCTGCAAACACTGCAATCTCAAGGCGCAACAAGCGGCTTGATGGATTCACTTGCAGCTATATGGCAATAACCGTTAGTTATTAATAACTAGCTTAAGAATTTGATAAGGGCACTTCGGTGCTCTTTTTTATGCGTGGAAGAAAAGATATTTGAGATGAGATGAGATGAGATGAGATGAGATGAGATGAGATGAGATGAGATGAGATATTGTTGAAAAATGGAGCAGATAAGACAAGCAAAAATGCCAAACATCATGGTGCAATTTCTATTATCTATTCCTTATTCGACAGATACAAAAAAGCCGAGCTAATGCTCGGCTTTTGTATTAAGAATCTAGTATAGATTACTCAGCAGCTTCTTCAGCAGCTGGGCGGTCTACAAGCTCAATGTAAGCCATTGGAGCTTTATCACCAGTACGGAAACCACATTTAAGAATGCGAGTGTAACCACCTTGGCGAGCCGCGAAACGCGGGCCTAGTTCATTAAATAGTTTTGCTACAACTTCGTTATCACGAGTGCGAGCAAATGCAAGACGACGGTTAGCAACACTGTCTGTCTTAGCTAGGGTAATCAATGGCTCAATTACGCGACGTAGTTCTTTTGCTTTAGGCACGGTAGTTTTAATAACTTCGTGACGAACAAGAGAGCTAGCCATGTTGCTGAACATCGCTTTGCGATGACTGCTGTTGCGGTTGAGTTGACGACCACTTTTACGATGGCGCATGACCTAATCCTTCTAACTTTTCGATTAATCTTCAGCGATTGACGCTGGTGGCCAGTTTTCTAGACGCATGCCTAGAGAAAGACCACGTGAAGCAAGCACATCTTTAATCTCTGTAAGAGATTTCTTACCAAGGTTTGGCGTTTTAAGTAGCTCAACCTCAGTGCGCTGTACAAGATCACCGATGTAGTGAATCGCTTCTGCTTTCAAACAGTTAGCAGAGCGAACTGTTAGTTCAAGATCGTCTACAGGACGTAGTAGGATAGGATCGAATTCTGGCTTCTCTTCCTTCTCCTCAGGTACACGTACATCACGAAGATCTACGAACGCATCCAATTGTTCAGCTAAAATAGTAGCTGCACGACGGATTGCTTCCTCAGGTTCTAGAGTACCGTTCGTTTCCATATCGATAACAAGCTTGTCTAGATCAGTACGTTGCTCTACACGTGCCGCTTCTACAGCGTAAGCGATTTTATCAACCGGGCTGTAAGTAGCGTCAACTAGTAGACGACCGATAGGACGCTCATCTTCTTCAGTATGGATACGAGCTGAAGCTGGAACGTAACCACGACCACGTTCTACTTTGATACGCATAGCGATCTCAGCATTGTCATCCGTTAGGTGACAAATTACGTGCTCAGGGTTAGCGATCTCTACATCACCATCGTGGGTGATGTCACCTGCAACAACAGGGCCTGAGCCTGATTTGTTCAGTGTAATAAACACTTCATCTTTGCCTTCAGCAACGCGTACAGCCAAACCTTTAAGGTTTAGAAGGATTTCCAGGATATCTTCCTGAACGCCTTCTTTAGTGCTGTATTCGTGTAGCACACCTTCAATTTCAACTTCTGTTACGGCACAACCCGGCATAGAAGATAGAAGAATGCGGCGAAGAGCATTACCTAGAGTGTGGCCGAAACCGCGCTCTAATGGCTCAAGAGTTACTTTCGCGTGTGTCGTATTGATCTGTTCAATGTCAACAAGACGCGGCTTAAGAAATTCTGTTACAGAACCCTGCATTGTGTCCTCTCTTTTTTTAACCTTACTTAGAGTAAAGTTCGACGATCAAGTGTTCATTGATGTCAGCTGATAGGTCAGAACGCTCAGGCATACGCTTGAATGTACCTTCCATTTTGCCAGCATCTACTTCAATCCAAGTTGGCTTTTCACGTTGTTCAGCAACTTCTAGAGCCGCTTTAATACGAGATTGCTGTTTAGCTTTCTCGCGGATAGAAACAACGTCGTTTGCCGCTACTTTGAAAGAAGGAACGTTTACAACTTTACCGTTAACTAGGATAGACTTGTGGCTAACTAGTTGACGAGATTCAGCACGAGTAGCGCCAAAGCCCATACGGTAAACTACGTTATCAAGACGACCTTCAAGAAGCTGAAGCAGGTTTGCACCTGTGTTGCCTTTAAGACGTGCAGCTTCTTTGTAGTAGTTGCGGAATTGTTTTTCTAGAACGCCGTAGATACGACGAACTTTTTGCTTCTCACGAAGCTGAACGCCATACTCAGATAGACGACCGCGACGAGCGCCGTGTACACCTGGTGCGTTATCAATTTTACACTTGGTATCGATCGCACGGACACCAGACTTAAGGAATAAGTCAGTACCTTCGCGACGGCTAAGCTTCAGCTTAGGACCCAAATATCTTGCCATGATCTTTCTCCAATATTCCTAGAAACGAAACTTAAACGCGACGTTTCTTAGGTGGACGACAACCGTTATGAGGGATTGGTGTCGCATCAACAATGTTAGTGATACGGAAACCAGCAGCGTTCAGTGCACGAACAGTAGATTCGCGACCTGGACCTGGACCCTTAACCATAACTTCCAAGTTCTTTAGGCCATATTCTTTAGCCATTTCACCACAACGCTCAGCTGCAACTTGTGCTGCGAACGGAGTAGATTTACGAGAACCACGGAAACCTGAACCACCTGCTGTAGCCCATGCAAGAGCGTTGCCTTGACGGTCAGTGATAGTTACGATTGTGTTGTTGAAAGAAGCATGAATGTGCGCTACGCCATCAGCTACTTGCTTGCGTACGCGCTTACGCGCGCGAGTTGGTTGTTTTGCCATTGTACTCTACCTTATCCGACTATTTCTTGATCGGCTTGCGCGGACCCTTACGGGTGCGAGCGTTGGTTTTAGTACGCTGTCCACGTAGTGGTAGACTGCGACGATGACGAAGACCGCGGTAACAGCCAAGGTCCATAAGACGCTTGATGTTCATCGATACTTCACGACGTAGATCACCTTCTACAGTGTACTTAGCTACACCATCACGCAGTTGATCGATCTGCTCTTCAGTTAGTTCACTGATCTTAGCATCTTCAGCAATACCCACTTCAGCTAGAATAGCTTGAGAGCGAGTTTTACCGATACCGTAGATTGCAGTAAGTGCAATTACAGAATGCTTATGATCAGGAATGTTAATGCCGGCTATACGGGCCATTATTCACTCCTAAGGGGTTCATAAAAGAATTATCCGCAGCAAAGCCCGTTATGGATACGCTGCGGCATACTACTTCTTTTGCACGCAAAAGGTAGGCCGAGGAATATACTCGACTCTACCTTGTATTTCAAGTAAAAATTTCTGCTAATTAGCCTTGGCGTTGCTTATGCTTTGGCTCACTGCAAATCACGCGAACGACACCGTTACGCTTGATAACTTTACAGTTACGGCAGATTTTTTTAACGGAAGCACGAACTTTCATTGCTAAACTCCGTAAATGGAATCGAAATAATTACCACCGAATTAACGGCCGTAACCTTTCAGATTCGCTTTCTTTAACACAGAATCATACTGTTGTGACATCAGATGAGTCTGTACCTGTGCCATGAAATCCATGATAACTACCACTACGATTAGTAGTGATGTGCCGCCGAAGTAGAAACGAACGTTCCACGCGACCATCATGAACTCAGGAATCAGACATATAAAAGTAATGTATAGAGCGCCCGCAAGGGTTAGTCTAGTCATCACTTTATCGATATATTTCGCTGTCTGCTCACCTGGGCGGATACCGGGTACGAATGCACCAGACTTCTTCAAGTTATCAGCTGTTTCACGTGGGTTAAACACCAACGCTGTATAGAAGAAACAGAAGAAGATTATAGCTGCTGCATAAAGCATTACATACAAAGGTTGACCTGGGCTAAGAGCTAATGACACGTCAGTTAACCAACCGAACGCGCTGCTTTCACCATTTTGACCAAACCACTGTGCTAATGTTCCTGGGAACAAAATAATACTCGATGCAAAAATCGCTGGAATAACACCTGCCATATTAATCTTAAGAGGCAAGTGAGAGCTTTGTGCTGCAAAAACTTTACGACCTTGTTGACGTTTCGCATAGTTAACGACGATACGACGTTGACCACGCTCCATGAAAACTACGAAGTAAATAACAGCAAAAGACAATACAGCAATCAACAGCAGAAGAAGCACATGCAATTCACCTTGACGCGCTTGCTCGATTGTTTGACCGATTGCAGAAGGCAATCCAGCAACAATACCTGCAAAAATCAGAATGGAAATACCATTACCGATTCCTCGCTCAGTGATTTGTTCACCTAACCACATTAAGAACATGGTACCAGTTACTAAACTCACGGTAGCAATAAGCGTAAACATGGTTTGGTTGATAACAACCAGATTGTCGACCATGTTTGGTAAGCCTGTTGCGATACCAATAGCTTGGAATGTTGCAAGTACAAGCGTGCCGTAGCGTGTATATTGGCTTATCTTACGACGGCCTGCTTCACCCTCTTTCTTGAGTTCCGCTAACGCTGGATGAACTACAGTTAGCAATTGGACTACGATCGATGCCGAAATGTACGGCATGATACCCAATGCTAATATAGATGCACGCTCAAGAGCACCACCGGAGAACATGTTAAACATTTCAACGATGGTACCTTTTTGCTGATCGAACAAATCGGCAAGTACAGCTGCGTCAATACCAGGGATCGGCACAAAAGAGCCGGCTCGGAATACTAAAAGTGCACCAATTACGAATAATAAGCGCGACTTTAGTTCACTTAAGCCGCTCTGAGCACTACGAAAATCTTGTCCTGGTTTCTTAGCCATCTGTACCTCGTTCCTCGAGATTATTCCTCGATTTTACCGCCTGCAGCTTCGATTGCAGCTTTAGCGCCTTTAGTCACGCGTAGACCTTTAACAATCACAGCTTTGCTTAGGTCACCAGAAAGAACGATCTTAACAAATTCGATGTTCTTAGTGATAACGTTAGCAGCTTTAAGGCTGTTAAGATCAACTACGTCACCTGTTACTTTCGCTAGCTCAGCTAGACGAACTTCAGCAGACACTAGGCTCTTACGAGAAGTGAAACCGAATTTAGGTAGACGTTGTTTTAGAGGCATTTGACCGCCTTCAAAACCTGGACGAACAGAGCCGCCAGAACGTGACTTTTGACCTTTGTGACCGCGGCCACCTGTTTTACCAAGGCCAGAACCGATACCACGACCTACACGCTTCTTAGAAGGTTTAGAGCCAGCAGCCGGTGATAGAGTATTCAAACGCATTCTGATTACTCCTCAATCTTAACCATGTAGTAAACCTTGTTGATCATACCGCGTACGCACGGAGTATCTTCAAGTTCTACTGTATGGTTGATGCGACGAAGACCTAGACCTTTAAGACACGCTTTGTGCTTAGGTAGGCGACCAATTGAGCTTTTAGTTTGAGTTACTTTAATAGTTGCCATCGTGTGCTTACTCCGAAATAGATTCAACAGTTAGACCACGTTTAGCAGCAACCATTTCTGGTGACTTAACGTCTACTAGAGCACCAATCGTTGCACGAACGATGTTGATCGGGTTCGTTGAACCGTATGCTTTAGAAAGTACGTTATGTACGCCCGCAACTTCAAGTACAGCACGCATTGCACCACCGGCAATAACACCTGTACCTTCTGCAGCTGGCTGCATGTAAACTTTAGAGCCCGAATGACGACCTTTCACCGGGTGGTGAAGAGTGCCTTCGTTAAGCGATACTGTAACCATGTTACGGCGCGCTTTTTCCATTGCTTTTTGAATCGCAGCAGGTACTTCACGAGCTTTGCCGTAACCGAAACCTACGCGACCGTTACCGTCACCAACTACTGTTAGTGCAGTAAAGCTCATGATTCGACCACCTTTAACCGTCTTAGATACACGGTTAACTGCGATCAGCTTTTCTTGCAAATCATTAGCTTGTTGTTGTTCTTTAGCCATCTTCCAACCCTACCTTAGAATTTCAGACCAGCTTCGCGAGCAGATTCTGCTAGCGCCGCTACTCGACCGTGGTATTGGAAACCAGAACGATCAAATGCAACTGAAGCTACGCCTTTTTCAAGAGCGCGCTCAGCAACAGCTTTACCAACTGCTTTAGCTGCATCAACGTTACCAGTGTTCTTAACTTGCTCACGGATCGCTTTTTCTACAGTAGAAGCAGCTGCGATAACCTCAGAGCCGTTTGCCGCGATAACTTGTGCGTAAACATGGCGAGGAGTACGGTGTACTACCAGGCGAGTTGCACCAAGTTCTGCAATCTTACGACGTGCACGTGTAGCACGACGGATGCGAGATGCTTTCTTATCCATAGTGATACCTTACTTCTTCTTAGCTTCTTTAGTACGCACATTTTCATCTGCGTAACGAACACCTTTGCCTTTGTAAGGCTCAGGAGCACGGTAAGAACGAATGTCAGCCGCAACTTGACCTACTACTTGCTTATCGCAACCAGTAATGATGATCTCAGTTTGGCTAGGGCACTCAGCTTTAATACCTTCAGGTAGAGCGTGCTCTACTGGGTGAGAAAAACCAAGAGTTAGAGCTACAGAGTTGCCTTTCATAGCAGCACGGTAACCAACACCCTTAAGAGTTAGCTTCTTAGTGAAGCCCTCAGTAACACCCATAACCATGTTATTAACTAGAGCGCGAGCTGTACCAGCTTGTGCCCATGCGTTAGTAACACCTTCTTTCGGACCGAAAGTTAGGTTGGTTTCTTCCTGTGCAATAACTACGGCGCTGTTAAGAACGCGAGTAAGCTCACCTTTGCTACCTTTTACAGTAACTTCTTGGCCGTTTAGTTTCACCTCTACGCCAGCTGGAATAGCGACAGGTGCTTTAGCAACACGAGACATAATCTACTCCTTAAGCTACGTAACAGATGATTTCACCGCCAAGACCTGCTTTACGAGCAGCACGGTCAGACATCAGACCCTTGGAAGTAGAAACAACTGCAATACCAAGACCACCCATCACTGTAGGTAAAGAGTCTTTATTTTTATAAACTCTTAGACCAGGACGTGATACACGCTTGATTTGCTCGATTACAGGTTTAGCTTGGAAGTACTTAAGAGTAACTTCTAGCTCAGGTTTTGCTTCGCTGTTAACAGCGAAGTCTACGATGTAACCTTCAGCTTTAAGTAATGCAGCAATTGCAACTTTAAGCTTTGAAGAAGGCATTTTTACAGCAACTTTGTTTGCTGCCTGACCGTTACGAACTCGGGTCAGCATATCCGAAATCGGATCTTGCATGCTCATAAGATTTACTCCAAATGATTAAGTGGCAATTACCAGCTAGCCTTACGAAGACCCGGAATCTCGCCTTTCATGCAAGCTTCACGAACCTTAATGCGGCTTAGACCGAATTTACGTAGGTAACCGTGTGGACGACCAGTTTGGTTGCAACGGTTGCGCTGACGTGATGCACTTGAATCACGTGGAAGAGATTGCAGTTTAAGAACCGCATTCCAACGATCTTCTTCAGATGCGTTTACATCGCTAATGATAACTTTTAGCGCAGAACGCTTTTCAGCGAACTTAGCTACTAGTTTTGCACGTTTAGCTTCACGTGCTTTCATTGATTGTTTAGCCATAACAGTAACCCTACCCTTACTTACGGAATGGGAAGTTAAAGGCAGCCAGCAGAGCTCGGCCTTCCTCATCGGAACCCGCAGAAGTCGTGATAGTAATATCAAGACCGCGGACACGATCGACTTTATCGTAGTCGATTTCCGGAAAGATGATTTGCTCGCGAACGCCCATGCTGTAGTTACCGCGACCGTCAAAAGACTTAGCGCTAACACCACGGAAATCACGTACACGTGGAAGTGCGATAGAGATTAAACGCTCTAAAAATTCCCACATGCGCTCACCACGCAAGGTTACTTTACAACCAATTGGGTAGCCTTCACGAATTTTGAAACCAGCTACAGATTTACGCGCTTTAGTGATAAGTGGCTTTTGACCAGAGATCGTTGCCATATCAGCTGCTGCGTTTTCTAGCAGTTTCTTATCGTTGATTGCTTCACCAACGCCCATGTTTAGGGTGATTTTCTCAATCCTAGGGACTTGCATGACGCTTGTGTAGCTGAACTCTTTGGTAAGCTCAGCGACTACAGACGACTTGTAGTAATCATGCAGTTTCGCCATAGTAGAACTCCAAATTACTTCTAATTAGTTAGAAACAGTTTCGCCGTTAGATTTGAAGAAACGAACTTTCTTGCCATCTTCGATACGGAAACCGATACGGTCTGCTTTACCAGTAGCCGCGTTAAAAACAGCAACGTTAGAAGCATCAATAGCTGCTTCTTGTTCAACGATGCCACCTTGTTGACCTAGAGCCGGAACCGGCTTTTGGTGTTTCTTAACAAGGTTGATGCCTTCAACGATAACTTTACCAGTTGTCAGAACCTTAGTTACTTTACCTTTCTTGCCTTTATCTTTACCAGCAAGAATGATTACTTCGTCATTACGACGGATTTTAGCTGCCATATTGCCGCTCCTTACAGAACTTCAGGTGCTAGTGATACAATCTTCATGAATTTCGCGTTACGAAGTTCACGAGTCACAGGACCAAAGATACGTGTGCCGACTGGTTGCTCAGTAGTGTCATTTAACAATACACAAGCATTACTGTCGAAGCGAATGACAGAACCGTCTGGGCGACGAACGCCTTTACGGGTGCGCACTACTACCGCCTTCAGAACATCACCTTTTTTTACTTTACCGCGAGGAATCGCTTCCTTCACTGTAACCTTGATGACGTCACCGATATGTGCATAACGGCGGTGAGAGCCACCCAGAACCTTAATACACATTACCTTGCGCGCGCCAGAGTTATCTGCTGCGTCAAGTGTACTTTGCATCTGGATCATTGTTAGTGCTCCGCTAAATATTAAAACTAGACCCTCTCGGGTCGGGCTGCCTCTTTAAAAGGGACGCGAATTGTACCACCCTTTTTTTAAATTGGGTAGACAAAAAACAAGCGGCTCCAAAAAATTATTTGGAGCCGCTTATAAGTTATAGAATTACAAAGATTAAATCTTCGCTTTTTCTAGAACTTTAACCAATGTCCAAGACTTAGTCTTAGACAGAGGACGACACTCAGCGATTTCAACTTTGTCGCCTAGGCCACAAGTGTTGTCTTCGTCGTGTGCGTGTACTTTAGTCGTGCGTTTGATGAACTTACCGTAAATTGGGTGTTTTACAGTGCGTTCAATAGCAACAACGATAGACTTGTCCATCTTGTCGCTTACTACACGGCCTTGCTGGATGCGGTTAGTTTCGCTCATTATGCGCCTGCCTTTTCAGTCAAAACAGTTTTCACACGTGCGATGTCACGGCGTACAGCTTTTAGAGTATGAGTTTGCTGTAGTTGACCAGTTGCAGCTTGCATGCGCAAGTTGAACTGTTCACGTAGCAAATTCAATAGCTCAGCGTTAAGCTCTTCAACGTTCTTTTCGCGTAGATCTTGTGCTTTCATCACATCACCTGCTTAGTTACAAAAGTAGTTTTAACAGGCAGTTTACGTGCCGCTAGGCGGAACGCTTCACGTGCCAACTCTTCAGGTACGCCATTCATCTCGTACATAACTTTGCCTGGTTGGATTTGAGCAACCCAGTACGCAACTGAACCTTTACCTTTACCTTGACGAACTTCAAGAGGCTTTTCAGTAATCGGCTTGTCTGGGAATACACGGATCCAGATTTGACCTTGACGCTTAATGTGACGTGTCATAGCACGACGTGCCGCTTCGATTTGACGTGCAGTCAGACGACCACGGCCAACAGCTTTAAGACCGAATTCGCCGAAGCTTACTTCAGTACCTTTAGCTAGACCACGGTTACGACCAGTCATAACCTTGCGGAACTTAGTACGTTTTGGTTGTAGCATCGTTCGACTCCTTACTTACGGCCTTTACGCTGCTTCTTAGGCTTATCGCCTTTTGGCTCTACTGCGTTAGCAGCTGGCATACCGCCTAGAATCTCACCTTTGAAGATCCAAACTTTAATGCCGATCACACCGTATTGAGTGTGAGCCGAAGAAGTTGCGTAATCAATGTCTGCACGTAGAGTGTGTAGAGGCACACGGCCTTCACGGTACCACTCAGAACGTGCGATTTCAGCACCGCCAAGACGGCCGCCTACTTGTACTTTGATGCCTTTAGCGCCTAGACGCATAGCATTTTGTACCGCACGCTTCATTGCACGACGGAACATAACACGACGCTCTAGTTGAGACGCGATGCTATCAGCTACAAGCTGACCATCTAGCTCAGGCTTACGTACTTCAGCGATGTTAATTTGCGCTGGTACACCTGCGATTTTAGCTACAGCTGCGCGTAGCTTCTCTACGTCTTCACCTTTCTTACCGATAACAACGCCAGGACGAGCAGTGTGAATAGTCACACGGATGCTCTTAGCTGGACGCTCGATAACGATACGAGATAATGATGCTTTTTGTAGTTCCTTTGTAAGGAACTGACGTACCTTGAAGTCGCCGTCTAGGTTGTCAGCGAATTCGTTGGTATTAGCAAACCATGTAGCATTCCAAGGCTTAACGATGCCAAGACGAATACCATTAGGATGTACTTTCTGACCCATTGCTTACTCTCCTAGTCTTTAGCGATCTGCTACAACAATAGTGATGTGGCTTGAACGCTTCAAGATACGATCCGCACGACCTTTAGCACGAGGCATAATACGCTTCATGATAGGGCCCTCATCTACGAAGATTTTTGCGACATTTAGATCGTCGATATCTGCACCTTCGTTATGTTCCGCGTTAGCGATAGCTGACTCAAGAACCTTCTTAACTAATACAGCAGCTTTTTTGTTGCTGAAAGTTAGAATTTCTAGAGCTTGGTCTACCGACTTACCGCGAATTTGGTCTGCAACTAAGCGAGCTTTCTGTGGAGAAATACGAGCAAAGTTATGTTTAGCTAAAGCTTCCATCATCTACTCCTTATTTCTTCTTAGCTTTCTTATCTGCAGCATGACCGCGATAAGTACGAGTTGGTGCAAATTCGCCCAGTTTGTGACCGATCATTTCTTCGGTAACGAAAACTGGAACGTGCTGACGACCATTATGGACAGCGATGGTCAAACCAATCATTGTTGGGATGATCATTGAGCGACGGGACCAAGTCTTAATAGGCTTTTTGTCTCCGCTTTCCACCGCTTTCTCTACCTTCTTCAGCAAGTGTAGGTCAATAAAAGGACCTTTCTTGAGAGAACGTGGCATGGCGATTCCTCTTTATAAATTATTTAGTGCGACGACGTACGATGTACTTGTCAGTGCGCTTGTTCTTACGAGTCTTGAAGCCCTTAGTAGGAACGCCCCAAGGAGAAACTGGGTGACGACCACCAGATGTGCGGCCTTCACCACCACCATGTGGGTGATCCACCGGGTTCATTACTACACCACGTACGGTTGGACGTACGCCGCGCCAGCGTGAAGCACCAGCTTTACCAAGTTCACGTAGCATATGCTCAGAGTTACCAACTTCACCGATCGTTGCACGACCTTCAGAAAGTACTTTGCGCATCTCACCAGAACGTAGACGGATAGTTACGTATGCACCATCGCGAGCGATGATTTGAGCATAAGCACCAGCCGAACGAGCTAGTTGAGCACCTTTACCAGGCTTAAGTTCAACACAGTGTACAGTAGAACCTACTGGGATGTTGCGCATCGGCAGAGTGTTACCTGCTTTGATTGCAGCATCTACGCCAGATTGAATCTGGTCGCCTGCGTTAACACCTTTAGGTGCAATGATGTAACGACGCTCACCGTCTGCGTACAGAACTAGAGCGATGTTAGCACTACGGTTTGGATCGTATTCTAGACGCTCAACTTTCGCTGGGATGCCATCTTTAGTACGTTTGAAGTCAATTACACGGTAATGGTGCTTATGACCACCACCGATGTGACGTACTGTAATACGACCGTTGTTGTTACGACCACCGTTCTTAGAGTTTTTCTCTAGAAGTGGTGCGTATGGCTTACCCTTGTGTAGGTCAGCGTTAACAACTTTAACGACGTGACGACGACCAGGGGAAGTCGGCTTACATTTAACAATAGCCATTTTTACTACTCCTGTTATTCCGCGCCGCCAACGAAGTCAAGATCTTGACCTTCTTTCAAAGTAACGTAGGCTTTTTTCACGTCTGAACGACGGCCTTCACGCATACCTTGACGTTTGGTCTTACCCTTTAATACAAGAGTATTTACAGACTTAACTTCAACTTCAAATAGCTTTTCTACAGCTGCTTTGATCTCTTTCTTAGTTGCATCTTTAGCTACTTTGAAAACGATAGTGTTCGCTTTCTCAGCTGCCATAGTTGCTTTTTCAGAGATGTGCGGAGCACGTAGAACTTTTAAGATACGCTCTTCAGTGATCATGCTAGCATCTCCTCAACTTGCTTAACTGCGTCAGCAGTCATTAGAACCTTGTCGAAAGCGATTAGTGATACTGGATCAACACCAGCAACATCACGTGCATCTACTTTGTATAGGTTACGAGCAGCTAAGAATAGATTTTCATCTACTTCGCCAGTCACAATCAGAACGTCGCTTAGCTCAAGCTCTTTAAGCTTAGCTACAAGTTCTTTTGTTTTTGGTGCTTCTACAGAGAAGTTATCAACAACGATTAAACGCTCTTGACGAACTAGCTCAGAAAGAATGCTCTTCATAGCACCGCGGTACATTTTTTTGTTTACTTTTTGGCTGTGATCTTGTGGTTTCGCAGCAAAAGTAACACCACCTGTACGCCAGATTGGGCTACGAATTGTACCAGCACGTGCGCGGCCAGTACCTTTTTGACGCCATGGCTTAGCGCCACCGCCAGATACTTCAGAACGAGTCTTTTGAGCACGAGTACCTTGACGAGCACCTGCTGCATATGCAACAACTACTTGGTGTACAAGAGCTTCGTTGAAGTCACGTCCGAAAGTAGTCTCGGAAACAGTTAGTGCATCAGCACCTTTAACCATCAATTCCATTACTTACTCCTAGACGTTATGCTTTAACAGCAGGTTTTACGATCACGTTTCCGCCTGTTGAGCCCGGTACTGCACCTTTAATAAGGAGTAGATTGCGCTCAGCGTCAACACGTACGATCTCTAGGTTTTGAGTCGTTACACGCTCAGCACCCATGTGACCTGCCATTTTCTTGCCTTTAAACACGCGGCCTGGAGTTTGACATTGGCCAATTGAACCCGGTGCGCGGTGAGACAAAGAGTTACCGTGAGTCATATCTTGAGTAGAGAAGTTCCAACGCTTGATAGCGCCTTGGAAGCCTTTACCTTTAGATGTACCAGTAACGTCTACTTTTTTAATTTCGTTGAAAAGTTCTACGTTTAGCTCAGCGCCAACTTCAAACTCTTCGCCGTTTTCTAAACGGAATTCCCAAAGACCGCGACCTGCTTCTACACCCGCTTTCGCGAAGTGACCAGCTTCAGGTTTAGTTACACGGTTAGCTTTCTTAGCACCAGTAGTTACTTGGATTGCTGCGTAGCCGTCTGTCTCAAGAGTTTTAACTTGAGAAATACGGTTCGCTTCAACCTCAACAACAGTTACTGGGATAGAAACGCCTTCTTCAGTAAATACGCGGGTCATACCCACTTTACGTCCGACTAGACCAATCATTATTCTTATCTCCCTTAACCTAGGCTGATTTGAACATCAACGCCAGCTGCAAGATCAAGACGCATTAGAGCATCAACAGTTTTATCTGTTGGCTCAACGATGTCGATCAAACGCTTGTGAGTACGGATTTCGTACTGATCACGTGCATCTTTGTTGACGTGTGGAGAGGTAAGAACAGTGAAACGCTCTTTACGAGTAGGAAGTGGAATAGGACCACGAACCTGTGCGCCAGTACGTTTTGCTGTTTCAACGATTTCCGCAGTTGAAGCATCGATTAGCTTGTAATCAAACGCTTTAAGGCGGATACGAATACGTTGGTTCTGCATGAGACAGAGCTCCAATTATTAAAAATTACACAAACAATATCGCCACTCAAACCCGATAAAACGAGAGAATGCCGATTGATTTATGTGAAACCGTAGCATCCAAAATTAGGACGCATTGTCAGTTAACTTTTGAAGCAAACAAAAAGTTCACTATTTTTATTAACCGCGAACATAAGCTGAGTATACATTACTAGGTAAGACCTACTCCTCAGTGCTCATTGGTTCACAACCAGCGTTAGCCAGTGCGATGCATTATACAGATCACACTTTAGTATGCAAGTAGTGTTGGAAAAATAATCGGAATTTATTGGAAGTTGGTTTTGTATCGAGAGAGAAGAAGATAGATGGAAGGTGATATTTCTTTAGAGAAAACAAAAGGGAAGCCGAAGCTCCCCTTTTTCAGATGCGTGCTCTTCTAATGAAGAGTGTGCAAAAATCTAAATGCTATTAAGCGAAGATTTTAGCTACAACACCAGCACCAACTGTACGGCCACCTTCGCGGATTGCGAAACGTAGACCTTCGTCCATTGCGATTGGAGCGA
>NZ_PIGB01000013.1:0-147094 GCF_003050585.1 Vibrio sp. ZF 223 | reverse complement strand
GGCGGTATCCTAGTTGTTGCTGCGACTGACGGCCCTATGCCTCAAACTCGTGAGCACATCCTACTTGGTCGTCAAGTTGGTATCCCTTACATCATCGTATTCATGAACAAATGTGACATGGTTGATGACGAAGAGCTACTTGAGCTAGTTGAGATGGAAGTTCGTGAACTTCTTTCTGAATACGACTTCCCAGGTGATGACCTACCAGTTATCCAAGGTTCTGCACTTGGCGCACTAAACGGCGAGAAGCAGTGGGAAGACAAGATCGTTGAGCTTGCAGAAGCACTAGATTCTTACATTCCTGAGCCAGAGCGTGCAGTTGACCAACCGTTCCTACTACCAATTGAAGATGTATTCTCAATCCAAGGTCGTGGTACTGTTGTAACTGGTCGTATCGAGCGCGGTATCCTACGTGTAGGTGACGAAGTAGAAATCGTTGGTATCAAAGAGACTACTCTTACTACTTGTACTGGTGTTGAAATGTTCCGTAAACTGCTTGACG
This sequence comes from Vibrio sp. ZF 223, assembly GCF_003050585.1. Lineage (NCBI taxonomy): Bacteria > Pseudomonadati > Pseudomonadota > Gammaproteobacteria > Vibrionales > Vibrionaceae > Vibrio > Vibrio sp. ZF 223. The sequence continues at coordinate 146,592 of NZ_PIGB01000013.1, read as the reverse complement.
AAGGTCGTGCAGGTGAGAACGTTGGTGCACTTCTACGTGGTACTAAGCGTGATGACGTTGAACGTGGTCAAGTACTTTCTGCGAAAGGTTCTATCAACCCACACACTAAGTTTGAGTCTGAAGTATACGTACTTTCTAAAGACGAAGGCGGCCGTCACACTCCTTTCTTCAAAGGTTACCGTCCACAGTTCTACTTCCGTACAACTGACGTAACAGGCGACATCACTCTACCAGAAGGCGTAGAAATGGTAATGCCAGGTGACAACGTTCAAATGACTGTTGAGCTAATCGCTCCAATCGCAATGGACGAAGGTCTACGTTTCGCAATCCGCGAAGGTGGCCGTACAGTTGGTGCTGGTGTTGTAGCTAAAATCTTTGCATAAGATTTGACGAACCACTAGTAAAAAGGGCATCATTTGATGCCCTTTTTCTGCGCTAAAAAAAGAGTTGGATGTTTTGACATCGATTTTTGCTCTTAGCAAAGAATTAAACGGTCTTTTTGACTAAAATGACTGTTAGATGTGTTGTTTTGCAACGCAAAGGAATGTGCCCTGCAACAGCGGGGTTATTGTCGTCTATATTTAAGACTTATCACAGGTTGGTTTTATGAAAGCAAACGCTGAAACTCCTGATAGCTCAGGTGCAGCAGATACAATGAAGTGGATTGTCGCTTTTGTTCTGTTGGCTGCTGCTGTTGTGGGTAATTACCTGTATGGTGAATTGTCTGTTGTAATTCGCGCTGCAGGTGTAGTTGTGCTGATTGCTGCCGCACTAGGCGTTGCAGCAACAACAACTAAAGGTAAAGCTGCGATCGATTTTGCAAAAGAATCTCGTATGGAGATTCGTAAAGTTGTTTGGCCTACTCGCCAAGAAACTATGCAAACTACATTGATCGTTTTAGCTGTATGTATTGTTATGTCTCTAGTGCTTTGGGGAATTGACGGCATTATGGTCCGTCTAGTTTCTCTAGCAACTGGGGTGTAGAGGGTTCTGATTCATGAGTGAAGCTCCAAAAAAACGTTGGTATGTAGTTCAAGCCTTTTCTGGCTTTGAAGGTCGTGTTGCACAGTCGCTACGCGAGCATATTAAAATGCACAACATGGAAGAACTATTTGGCGATGTGCTAGTACCTACTGAAGAAGTAGTGGAAATGCGTGCTGGCCAACGTCGTAAAAGTGAACGTAAATTCTTCCCTGGCTACGTATTAGTTCAAATGATCATGAATGATGAATCATGGCACTTAGTACGCAGCATTCCGCGTGTTATGGGCTTCATTGGTGGTACCTCTGATCGTCCTGCACCAATCACTGATAAAGAAGCTGATGCTATCTTGAACCGTCTAGAGAAAGCGAGCGAGTCTCCACGTCCTAAGACAATGTTCGAAGCGGGTGAAGTGGTTCGTGTGAACGATGGTCCATTTGCTGACTTCAACGGTACTGTTGAAGAAGTAGATTACGAGAAAAGCCGCATTAAGGTATCTGTATCGATCTTTGGTCGTGCAACACCAGTTGAGCTTGAATTTGGTCAGGTTGAAAAACTGGACTAAAACTCTGACATTTGAGCAAGCTGTGGATAAATGCTTCATAAGTTGTTCAAAATAAAAGAGTATAAAAAATCACCTTTTTAGGGTTGTTAAAGGCGCGAATTATGATTATAATTTCGCGCCTTTTTGCTTCTGCGGAAGTAAAAAAGAGTTAATTGAATTTATGGGGAGCTCGCCTTACGGCTAGCGCATGTACCCAAAATATTAGGAAATATCATGGCTAAGAAAGTTGAAGCTTATATCAAACTGCAAGTTGCAGCTGGTATGGCAAACCCAAGTCCACCGGTTGGTCCTGCTCTAGGTCAACACGGCGTGAACATCATGGAATTCTGTAAAGCGTTCAACGCAAAAACAGAATCTGTTGAGAAAGGTCTACCTACTCCAGTAGTTATTACTGTTTACAACGACCGTTCTTTCACGTTCGTAACTAAGACTCCACCTGCTGCTGTTCTTCTTAAGAAAGCTGCTGGCGTTAAGTCTGGTTCAGGTCGTCCAAACACTGAGAAAGTTGGTACTGTAACTGACGCTCAAGTACAGGAAATCGCAGAAACTAAAGCTGCTGATATGACTGGTGCTGACATCGAAGCAATGAAGCGTTCTATTGCTGGTACTGCTCGTTCAATGGGCCTAGTGGTAGAGGGATAAGATCATGGCTAAACTTACTAAGCGTATGCGCGTAATCCGCGACAAAGTTGACGCGACTAAAGAATACGAAATCAACGAAGCTGTTGCTCTTCTTAAAGAACTAGCGACTGCTAAATTCGTTGAGTCTGTAGATGTTGCTGTTAACCTAGGCATCGATGCTCGTAAATCTGACCAAAACGTTCGTGGCGCAACTGTGCTACCTCACGGTACTGGCCGTGACATCCGCGTTGCTGTGTTCACTCAAGGTGCAAACGCAGAAGCAGCTAAAGCAGCTGGCGCAGATATCGTTGGTATGGAAGATCTTGCTGAGCAAGTGAAAAAAGGCGAAATGAACTTCGACGTTGTTGTTGCTTCTCCAGATGCAATGCGTGTTGTTGGTCAACTAGGTACAATCCTAGGTCCACGCGGCCTTATGCCAAACCCTAAAGTTGGTACTGTAACTCCTAACGTTGCTGAAGCGGTTAAGAACGCTAAAGCTGGTCAGGTTCGTTACCGTAACGACAAGAACGGCATCATCCACACTACTATCGGTAAAGCATCTTTCGAAGCTAACCAGCTTCAAGAGAACCTAGAAGCTCTTCTAGTTGCTCTTAAGAAAGCTAAGCCTTCTTCAGCTAAGGGTACTTACCTGAAGAAAGTAAGCATCTCTACTACGATGGGTGCTGGTGTTGCTGTTGATCAAGCTAGTCTTGACACTCAAGCAAACTAATTTGCTTAGGCGCAGATTTAGTGTATACTTCTGCGCCTAATATTTGTGGTTGGGTGGTTTTAAAGCAATTTGAAATCATCTATCCCAAGACCGTAGGCGCTGTCGATTTTCATTAGATTATTGATAGCTTAATAAAACCTACGTAGGCGATGTTGTGGTTTGAAGTGAATTTATTCATTTTTAAATAACATCGTAAACGCTCATTACATTTTGTATTGAGTGCTGTAATCACAACCAGAGGTTAATCCAAATGGCTTTAAATCTTCAAGACAAAAAAGCAATTGTTGCTGAAGTCAACGAAGCTGCCAGTGGTGCACTTTCTGCAGTTGTAGCTGATTCTCGTGGCGTTGAAGTTGGCGCAATGACTTCTCTACGTAAACAAGCTCGCGAAGCGGGTGTTTACATGAAAGTTGTTCGTAACACACTAGCACGCCGTGCGGTTCAGGGTACAGACTACGAGTGTCTAGTAGACACTTTCACTGGTCCAACTCTGATCGCATTCTCTAATGAGCACCCAGGTGCTGCAGCGCGTCTTTTCAAAGACTTCGCTAAAGAGAATAAAGATTTCGAGATCAAAGCTGCTGCATTTGAAGGCGCAGTTACTGATGCTGAAGTACTAGCGACACTACCAACTTACGACGAAGCTATCGCACGCCTAATGATGTGCATGAAAGAAGCTTCTGCTGGCAAGCTGGTTCGTACTATCGCTGCTGTTCGCGACCAAAAAGAAGAAGCTGCGGCATAAGCCTTGCTTTTCACTGGTTGCTATTTAAACTTATTGTTGACTTAAAAGAGAATTGTTATGTCTATTACTAACGAGCAAATCCTAGACGCAGTTGCAGAAATGTCTGTAATGCAAGTTGTTGAGCTTATCGAAGCTATGGAAGAGAAATTCGGCGTTACTGCAGCTGCTGCTGTTGTAGCTGGCGGCGCAGCTGGCGGCGACGCTGCTGCTGAGCAAACTGAATTCGACGTTATCCTAACTGCTGCTGGCGCTAACAAAGTACAAGTTATCAAAGCTGTACGTGGCGCAACTGGCCTAGGTCTTAAAGAAGCTAAAGGTCTTGTAGACTCAGCTCCTGCAGCGCTTAAAGAAGGCGTTGACAAAGCTGAAGCTGAAGCTCTTAAAGCACAGCTAGAAGAAGCTGGCGCTTCTGTTGAAATCAAGTAATTATTACTTAATTTCATAGCCGCAAGGCTAATGGCTGGTGGTTTATTAACCACCGGCCTTTTTGCGCTGTAGGGCTATGACGAAATTTCCGCTGTTTAACCGTCATAATCCGAGCAAAAAAACAGTCATTTTTTCGAAATGATTGTTCACTACCACTAAACAGCTGTTTGTCACCACCCCCTCTGAAGAGTGTTTTGGGTGGTTTGGGTCACTTATCAGCGAGCTGAGGAACCCCATGGTTTACTCTTATACCGAGAAAAAGCGCATCCGTAAGGATTTTGGTACTCGTCCACAAGTTTTGGACATTCCATACCTGTTATCGATCCAGCTTGATTCTTTCGACAAATTCATCGAACAGGATCCAGAAGGTCAATACGGTCTTGAAGCTGCTTTCCGTTCTGTATTTCCAATTCAGAGCTACAACGGCAATTCTGAGCTGCAATACGTTAGCTACCGTCTTGGTGAGCCAGTTTTTGACGTTAAAGAATGTCAAATCCGCGGTGTTACTTACTCAAAGCCACTACGCGTAAAACTACGTCTAGTTATCTTTGATCGAGATGCACCAGCAGGTACTGTAAAAGACATTAAAGAACAAGAAGTCTACATGGGCGAAATTCCGCTTATGACAGACAATGGTACTTTCGTAATTAATGGTACCGAGAGGGTTATCGTATCCCAGCTGCACCGAAGCCCAGGCGTGTTCTTCGACAGTGATAAGGGTAAGACCCACTCATCAGGTAAAGTTCTTTATAACGCACGTGTAATTCCTTATCGTGGCTCATGGTTAGACTTTGAGTTCGATCCTAAGGATAACTTATTCGTACGTATCGACCGTCGTCGTAAGCTACCAGCATCGATTATTCTTCGTGCACTTGGTAAATCGACTGAAGAGATCCTTGATCTATTCTTCGACAAAGTGAACTTCGAAGTTAAAGACCAAACTCTTCTTATGGAGTTGGTTCCTGATCGTCTACGTGGTGAAACTGCGTCATTCGACATCGAAGCAAACGGCAAAACTTACGTTGAGACTGGTCGTCGTGTTACTGCTCGCCATATCCGTCAACTTGAGAAAGATGGCGTTGAGCACATCGAAGTACCAGTAGAGTACATCGTTGGTAAAGTTGCATCTAAAGATTACATCAATGAAGCAACTGGTGAGATCATCGTTGGCGCGAACCAAGAGATTAGCCTAGAAGCACTTGCTAACCTGTCTCAAGCAGGCCACAAGGCTCTACAAACTCTGTTCACGAATGACCTAGATCACGGTCCATTCATGTCAGACACTCTACGTGCAGATAGCACAGTAGATCGCATCTCTGCATTGGTAGAAATCTACCGCATGATGCGTCCTGGCGAGCCACCAACGAAAGAAGCTGCAGAGTCTCTATTCGAAAGCCTATTCTTCTCTGAAGAACGTTACGACCTATCAACTGTAGGTCGTATGAAGTTCAACAGCTCTATCGAGCGTGAAGAAGAAGAAGAGCGCGGTACTCTGGATGAATCAGACATCATCGAAGTGATGAAGAAACTGATTGGTATCCGTAACGGTATTGGTGAAGTGGACGATATCGACCACCTTGGCAACCGTCGTATCCGTTCTGTAGGTGAAATGGCAGAAAACCAATTCCGTGTTGGTCTAGTTCGTGTAGAACGTGCCGTTAAAGAACGCCTAAGCCTTGGTGACCTTGATGCAATCATGCCTCAAGATCTTATCAACGCTAAGCCGATCTCTGCTGCAGTTAAAGAATTCTTTGGCTCTTCACAGCTTTCACAGTTCATGGACCAAAACAACCCATTGTCAGAAGTTACGCACAAACGTCGTATCTCTGCTTTAGGTCCTGGTGGTCTTACTCGTGAGCGCGCAGGCTTCGAAGTACGTGACGTTCACGTAACTCACTACGGTCGTCTATGTCCGATCGAAACGCCTGAAGGTCCAAACATCGGTCTAATTAACTCGCTATCTGCGTTTGCACGTTGTAACGATTACGGTTTCCTAGAAACTCCGTACCGTCGTGTAGTTGATGGTGTAGTAACAGAAGAAGTTGATTACCTGTCTGCAATCCAGGAAGGTCAATTCGTAATCGCGCAAGCAAACACCATTCTTACTGAAGAAGGTACGTTTGCAGATGAGCTAATCACAGCTCGTCAAAAAGGTGAATCTGGTCTTCACCCACGCGATCACGTTGACTACATGGACGTTGCGACAAACCAGGTTGTATCTATCGCTGCTTCGCTTATCCCGTTCCTAGAACACGATGATGCGAACCGTGCATTGATGGGTGCCAACATGCAACGTCAAGCTGTACCAACACTTAAGGCTGATAAGCCTCTAGTAGGTACGGGTATCGAACGTAACATCGCAGTTGACTCTGGTGTTACAGCGGTTGCTAAACGTGGTGGTCAAGTTCAGTCTGTAGACGCTTCTCGTATCGTAGTTAAGGTTAACGAAGATGAATTGGTACCTGGCGAAGCTGGTATCGATATCTACAACCTAACTAAGTACACGCGTTCGAACCAAAACACATGTATTAACCAACGTCCAACTGTACTTCCAGGTGAACCAGTTGCACGCGGTGATGTTCTTGCTGATGGTCCTTCAACAGACCTTGGTGAACTTGCTCTTGGCCAAAACATGCGTATCGCATTCATGCCTTGGAACGGTTACAACTTCGAAGACTCGATCTTAGTATCTGAGCGCGTAGTTCAAGAAGACCGTTTCACGACAATCCACATCCAAGAACTATCTTGTGTGGCTCGTGATACTAAGCTGGGTTCTGAAGAGATCACAGCTGATATTCCAAACGTAGGTGAGTCTGCTCTGTCTAAACTAGACGAGTCAGGTATCGTTTACATTGGTGCTGAAGTTAAGGGTGGCGACATCCTAGTTGGTAAAGTAACCCCTAAAGGTGAAACTCAACTGACTCCTGAAGAGAAGCTACTACGTGCTATCTTCGGTGAGAAAGCATCTGATGTTAAAGATACTTCTCTACGTGTACCAAACTCTGTTTCGGGTACTATCATCGATGTACAAGTCTTCACTCGCGATGGCGTAGAGAAAGACAAGCGTGCACTTGAAATCGAACAGATGCAGCTTAAAGAAGCTAAGAAAGACCTAACTGAAGAGTTCCAAATTCTTGAGGGTGGCCTTCTTAACCGTGTTAAAGCTGTACTTCTGTCTGGTGGTTACTCTGAAGCTAAGCTTGATACTATCGGTCGTAAGCAATGGCTAGAGCAAGTTCTAGAAGACGATGCGCTACAAACACAGCTTGAGCAACTTGCTGAGCAGTGGGATGAGCTAAAAGCAGACTTCGATAAGAAGTTTGAAACTAAGCGTCGTAAAATCACTCAAGGTGATGATCTAGCGCCTGGCGTTCTTAAGATTGTTAAAGTTTACCTAGCGGTTAAACGTCGTATCCAGCCTGGTGATAAGATGGCCGGTCGTCACGGTAACAAAGGTGTAATCTCTAAGATTAACCCTGTTGAAGACATGCCATACGATGAGAAAGGTCAGCCTGTAGACATCGTACTTAACCCGCTGGGTGTACCATCGCGTATGAACATCGGTCAGATCCTAGAAGTTCACTTAGGTTTGGCTGCGAAAGGTATCGGTGACAAGATCAACCAAATGGTTAAGGAACAACAAGAACTGCATAAGTTCCGTGAGTTCCTACAGAAGGTTTACGATCTTGGTGATACTCGTCAGAAAGTTGATATTGCTGAACTGTCTGATGATCAAGTTCGTACACTGATCAAGAACCTACGTGGCGGTCTACCGATTGCTACTCCTGTGTTCGACGGTGCTTCTGAATCTCTAATCAAAGAACTACTTAAACTGGGTGATCTGCCAGAATCTGGTCAGCTTAAACTGTTTGATGGTCGTACTGGTGATTCGTTTGAGCGTCCTGTAACTGTTGGTTACATGTACATGCTGAAACTGAACCACTTGGTTGATGACAAGATGCACGCTCGTTCAACTGGTTCTTACAGCCTAGTAACTCAGCAACCACTTGGTGGTAAAGCTCAGTTCGGTGGTCAGCGTTTCGGTGAGATGGAAGTATGGGCACTAGAAGCATACGGTGCTGCATATACTCTACAAGAAATGCTAACAGTTAAGTCGGATGACGTTAACGGCCGTACTAAGATGTATAAGAACATCGTAGACGGTAACCATAGCATGGAACCTGGTATGCCTGAGTCGTTCAACGTACTGTTGAAAGAGATTCGCTCGCTAGGTATCAACATCGAGCTAGAAGACGAAGAGTAATCCCTCCTCTTTTTTAAAAGAAGATAGGATTATTTGGTAAAAGGGAGCTTGCTACAGCAGTGAGCTCCTTTAACTCCTTACAGGAGCTGAATGTGAAAGACTTATTAAACTTTCTAAAAGCACAGCATAAGACCGAAGAATTTGATGCAATCAAAATCGGTCTATCTTCACCAGACATGATCCGTTCATGGTCTTTTGGTGAAGTTAAAAAGCCGGAAACAATTAACTATCGTACGTTCAAACCTGAACGTGATGGTCTGTTCTGTGCACGTATTTTTGGTCCAGTTAAAGACTACGAATGTCTTTGTGGCAAATACAAGCGCCTGAAGCACCGTGGTGTTATCTGTGAGAAGTGTGGCGTTGAAGTTACACAAACTAAAGTTCGTCGTGACCGCATGGGCCACATCGAGCTAGCTTCACCAGTTGCTCACATCTGGTTCCTAAAATCACTACCGTCTCGTATCGGTCTACTAATGGATATCCCTCTACGTGATATCGAACGTGTTCTTTACTTCGAGATGTACGTAGTAACTGAACCAGGTATGACTGATCTAGAAAAATCTCAGATGCTTACTGAAGAAGAGTATCTGGATCGTCTAGAAGAGTGGGGTGACGAATTCACTGCTAAGATGGGTGCTGAAGCGATCAAAGATCTGCTTGCAACAATGGACCTTCATCAAGAAGTGGAAGAAATGCGCGAAGAGTTAGAAACAACTAACTCAGAAACTAAGCGTAAAAAAGTTACTAAGCGCCTGAAGCTAGTTGAAGCGTTCATTGCATCGGGTAACGATCCGCAATGGATGATTCTGACTGTACTTCCGGTTCTGCCGCCAGATCTACGTCCTCTAGTACCACTAGATGGCGGTCGTTTTGCGACTTCAGATCTGAACGACCTTTACCGTCGTGTGATCAACCGTAACAACCGTTTGAAGCGTCTTCTAGAGCTAGCTGCTCCGGACATCATCGTACGTAACGAAAAACGTATGCTGCAAGAGTCTGTTGATGCACTTCTAGATAACGGTCGTCGTGGTCGTGCTATCACTGGTTCGAACAAGCGTCCTCTGAAATCTCTTGCTGATATGATCAAGGGTAAACAGGGTCGTTTCCGTCAGAACCTTCTAGGTAAACGTGTAGACTACTCTGGCCGTTCTGTAATCACAGTAGGTCCATACCTTCGTCTACATCAGTGTGGTCTTCCTAAGAAGATGGCACTTGAGCTATTTAAGCCGTTCATCTACAGCAAGCTAGAAACTCGTGGCATGGCTACGACAATCAAAGCTGCTAAGAAGATGGTAGAGCGCGAAGAAGCTATCGTTTGGGATATCCTAGACGAAGTAATCCGCGAACACCCAGTACTGCTTAACCGTGCACCTACACTTCACCGTCTAGGTATCCAAGCGTTTGAACCAGTACTAATCGAAGGTAAAGCGATTCAGCTTCACCCACTAGTGTGTGCGGCATACAACGCCGACTTCGATGGTGACCAAATGGCGGTACACGTGCCTCTAACTCTAGAAGCACAGCTTGAAGCACGTACACTGATGATGTCGACGAATAACATTCTGTCGCCAGCGTCAGGTGATCCGATCATCGTACCTTCTCAGGACGTTGTATTGGGTCTTTACTACATGACACGTGACAAGATCAACGTGAAAGGCGAAGGTATGTACCTTGCTGGCCCTGCTGAGGCTGAAAAGGCATACCGTACTAAGACTGCTGAGCTACACGCTCGCGTTAAAGTACGTATCACCGAGACTGTAGTAGACGAAGATGGTAACAGCACTACTGAAACGAAGATGGTTGATACAACTGTCGGCCGTGCAATGCTATGGCAAATCGTTCCAGCTGGCCTACCGTACAGCATCGTTAACCAAAAGTTAGGTAAGAAGCAGATCTCTACTCTTCTTAACGAGTGTTACCGTAAGCTTGGTCTAAAAGATACAGTAGTATTTGCTGACCAAATCATGTACGCAGGTTTTGCATACGCTGCACTTTCTGGTGTTTCTGTAGGTATCGACGATATGGTTGTACCTCAAGCGAAATACGATGAAATTGAATCTGCTGAAGAAGAAGTTCGCGAAATCCAAGAGCAATTCCAATCTGGTCTTGTTACTGCGGGTGAGCGTTACAACAAAGTTATCGATATCTGGGCATCTACGAATGACCGCGTTGCGAAAGCAATGATGGATAACCTATCTTCTGAAACAGTTATCAACCGTGACGGCGAAGAAGAACAGCAAGAATCGTTCAACAGCATCTACATGATGGCCGACTCGGGCGCACGTGGTTCTGCAGCTCAGATTCGTCAGCTAGCAGGTATGCGTGGTCTGATGGCGCGTCCAGATGGTTCAATCATCGAAACGCCGATCACCGCGAACTTTAAAGAAGGTCTAAACGTCCTTCAGTACTTTATCTCAACGCACGGTGCTCGTAAGGGTCTTGCGGATACAGCACTGAAAACAGCAAACTCGGGTTACCTAACTCGTCGTCTAGTAGACGTTGCTCAAGACGTTGTAGTACACGAACATGACTGTGGCACGCATGAAGGTATCGACATGATGCCTCACATCGAAGGTGGTGACGTTAAAGTTGCACTTTCTGAGCTTGCTCTAGGTCGTGTAGTAGCTGAAGACGTTCTTAAGCCTGGTACTGAAGATGTACTGATTCCACGTAATACTCTGATTGATGAGAAGTGGTGTCAAATCATGGAAGACAACTCAGTAGATAGCATGAAAGTGCGCTCTGTTGTTACCTGTGATGCAGACTTCGGTTGTTGTGCACAGTGTTACGGTCGTGACCTAGCACGTGGTCACCTAGTGAACCAAGGTGAAGCAGTTGGTGTTATCGCTGCACAATCTATCGGTGAACCGGGTACACAGCTAACGATGCGTACGTTCCACATCGGTGGTGCGGCATCTACTGCAGCAGCAGAGAACAGCATCCAAGCTAAGACAACTGGTACTGTGAAACTTCACAATGCTAAGTTCGTAGTTAACAAAGATAAGAAACTGGTTATCACTTCTCGTGCATCTGAGATGACGATTATTGATGAATTCGGCCGTACTAAAGAGAAGCACAAACTTCCTTACGGTTCGATGCTAACCAAAGGCGACAACGCAGCAGTTACTGCTGGTGAAGTTGTAGCTAACTGGGAAGCGCATACCATGCCAATCATCACTGAAGTGGCAGGTCGTATCCAATTCGTAGATATGATCGATGGTATTACAGTTTCTCGTCAAACTGACGATCTAACGGGTCTTTCTTCAAGTGAAGTTACAGACGCAGCAGCTCGCCCAGCAGCAGGTAAAGATATGCGTCCAGCTATCAAACTTGTTGATGAGCAAGGTAACGACGTAATGATCCCTGGTACTGATATGCCAGCTCACTACTTCCTACCTGGCAAAGCGATTGTAAACATTGAAGATGGCGCTGAAGTTGGCATTGGTGACACACTATCTCGTATCCCTCAAAAATCGAGCGGAAACAAAGATATCACCGGTGGTCTACCACGCGTAGCTGACCTATTCGAAGCTCGTAAGCCTAAAGAGCCTGCGATCCTTGCTGAGCACACAGGTACTGTGTCTTTCGGTAAAGAAACGAAAGGTAAGCGTCGTCTAGTAATCACTCGTGAAGGCGGTGACGCTTACGAAGAGATGATTCCTAAGCATCGTCAATTGAACGTGTTCGAAGGTGAGAAGATTGAACGTGGTGATGTAATCGCCGACGGTCCTGAAACTCCACACGATATCCTGCGTCTACGTGGTATCCACGCAGTAACTCAGTACATCGCGAACGAAGTTCAAGAAGTTTACCGCTTACAAGGCGTAAAGATTAACGATAAGCACATCGAGACTATCGTTCGTCAAATGCTACGTAAGTGTACAATCACTCATTCTGGTGACTCTCCGTTCCTACCTGGCGAACAAGTTGAGTACCACAATGTTAAGATTGCTAACCGTAAGCTAGAAGCTGAAGGTAAAGAACTAGTACGTTTCGAACGTGATCTACTAGGTATTACTAAAGCATCTCTTGCAACTGAGTCATTCATCTCAGCTGCATCGTTCCAAGAAACGACTCGCGTACTAACAGAAGCTGCGGTTTCTGGTAAGCGTGATGACCTTCGCGGTCTGAAAGAGAACGTAATTGTTGGTCGTCTGATCCCAGCTGGTACTGGTTTCGCATACCACCAAGAGCGTCAAAAGCAACGTGAAGAAGAGCAAGAAGGTCCTTCAGCTGAACAAGCTACTGACAACCTAGCAGCACTTCTAAACGCTGGTTTCTCTTCAGAAGAGTAAGCTCTACGAGTAGTCTCTAAGAGATAAGAAAAAGGCACCTTTGGGTGCCTTTTTTGTATCTGGCGTATTGGTGTTTAACGAGGGCCTATAGATTAGAATCTGATAGGTTTGCTTGATTGCTTGATTGCTTGATTGCTTGATTGCTTGGCTGGTGGACTTAGTCACGAGTACTTTTTCGAAGGTAGTTTTGAGTGTTTGCAGGAAGAGCGTGAGGGTGAAACTGGTGACAAGTGTTAAGTCTGGTTATCGCAAAACATCAGAGTAGGGACGAACCAATAACCTCTGGTAGAAGAGTTGGATGTTTTAGGTAACGCTACAGACAAAACAAAAAGCTTGCACAGAGGCAAGCTTAGAAGATGTTAAGCCATTACGCTCCTGGTGGGACCGCTAGGCTGTCGGCAATTTGTTGTATCAGTTGGTCTTCAACCGCAAATCTCGCCTCAAGAATCTCACCAACGAGTGATAGCTCACTATCAAAGCTTTCTAATGTATCGGTCGCTTCAATGGCAGCGTATTTATCGGTGAAGTTGAGCAGTGGATCTGTGGTAAGAACGATATGACCATAAGATTGGTTGATTTCGTCTGTTGCTTTGAAGCCAGTAGACTGCCATTTATCCATCACCATGTCATAGATTTTGAAATGACCTTCAGAGATGTAATCAACAAGGTGTTGGCTGAATTTTTGGAGCTCTTCTGGAGAAGGCAGTTCGGTGATTGCAGTTGCTTTCGACGATGAAGGCTGCAGAGCGGCAAGCTTACAATACTCAACGATTAGAGACTGTCGAGTTTCGAGCCAATGATCGATGACCTCATTAGAGCCACCCCATTGTTCTTGTATTTGTTTGAATTTATTTAGCATGACCATGTCCTCATGATCTGATCACAACCTTGTGATCAAGTAATTGCCTAAGCAGGGTCCGTTTTATTGGTAGCTACTAAAAGTAATAGCTTGAAATATTCTCTGCTACAACTCTAGTATGAAATTAGATTGCCAGTAAAATGAACGAACTGCAAGCAATGAGGCATAGGGATGTTAAAAAAAAGTGATAAAAAAATGACAGAGCAAGCTTATTGGTGCGTCGTTTCTGGTAGTGATATTTGGGTTAATAATGATCAGTTTCCGTTTGGCTCTGCTGAAGAGCTAGGGCTGAGTATTGAGCATGCAATCTGTATTGGTCAACATCAAGGTCGCAAGGTGTATTGGCTCAACGATTGTGATGTGGAGAATAAGTTGAGCATGGTCAGCCTAAGAGAGTTGCTGCACTGGCCTGAAGCGAGTTTCTTGACTGCAAGCAAAGCCATCCAATATGGGCATATGACTCAAAGTATGCGCTTTTGCCCTCAATGTGGCGGCCGTAATCACCTCAATCATAACCAGGTGGCGATGCAGTGTGGAGATTGCCGCACGCTTCATTATCCTCGTATCTTCCCGTGCATCATTGTCGCTGTACGAAACCACAACAAGATATTGCTTGCGCAGCACCCAAGACATAAAACAGGCATGTATACCGTGATAGCGGGCTTCCTAGAGGTCGGAGAAACCTTAGAGCAGTGTGTGGCAAGAGAAGTCAAAGAAGAAACGGGTATCGATGTCGACAACATTCGTTACTTTGGCAGTCAGCCATGGGCGTTTCCATCGAGTATGATGATGGGCTTTCTTGCAGATTATGCTGGTGGTACGCTTAAGCCTGACTATAGCGAGCTATCGGATGCTCAATGGTTTGGCGTAACAGGCCTACCTGATGTTGCTCCTGTTGGAACCATTGCGAGACAGTTGATTGAGAAAACAGTTGATGACGTGATGAAAGATGGTGTGACGGAGCAGATGCTAGAGCACTAATTGGCCTGTGATAGTATTTAGCCTATGGGTAGTCAAAAGCTAAAAAAAACCCTCCACAAGTGGAGGGGGTAAGTAAGATGTCGTTATGAGATGCTGAGTAGTGACTACTCAGATGTTATAATTGTAATTTTCGCTAGCGAACAAATTTTTAACATGCTCCCGTAATTGGGTGCAAATTAAGCATTGATTTAAAAGTTAATAACTTGATCTAGGTTGCAAAGCACACAGCTTTTACCCTTCAATCAGTGTTAGAATACTTGCCATCAAAACTAGACAAGATTGAATTGGAATTTAACGGAATGACCGAATTAAAAAACGATCGCTATTTACGCGCACTTTTAAAACAGCCTGTTGATTACACACCGGTATGGATGATGCGCCAAGCTGGCCGCTATCTTCCTGAGTACAAAGCAACGCGCGCTGAAGCGGGCGATTTCATGTCTTTGTGCAAAAACGCGGAACTGGCATCAGAAGTAACACTTCAACCTTTACGTCGTTTCCCGCTTGATGCGGCAATCTTGTTCTCAGACATCCTAACTATCCCTGATGCAATGGGCTTAGGTTTGTACTTTGAAACAGGTGAAGGTCCTAAGTTTGAGCGTCCTATCACGTGTAAAGCTGACGTAGAGAAGATTGGCTTACCCGATCCAGAAGGTGAGCTTCAATACGTAATGAATGCCGTTCGTCAGATCCGTAAAGACCTGAAAGGCGAAGTGCCGCTGATTGGTTTCTCTGGTAGCCCATGGACTCTAGCGACATACATGGTTGAAGGTGGGAGCTCTAAAGCATTCACTAAGATCAAAAAGATGATGTACGCAGAACCACAAACACTGCACCTGCTTCTAGACAAGCTGGCTGACAGTGTTATCGAATACCTGAACGCGCAAATTAAAGCGGGTGCTCAATCAGTAATGGTATTTGATACATGGGGTGGTGTACTGACTCCTCGTGACTACAACCTATTCTCACTGCAATACATGCACAAAATCGTTGATGGCTTAATCCGTGAAAACGAAGGTCGTCGTGTACCGGTTACTTTGTTCACTAAGAACGGTGGCATGTGGCTTGAGTCTATCGCAGCAACAGGTTGTGATGCGGTTGGTCTAGACTGGACAATCAACATCGCAGATGCAAAAGCTCGCATCGGCGACAAAGTTGCTCTGCAAGGTAACATGGATCCTTCAATGCTTTACGCTCAGCCTGAACGTATTCGCGAAGAAGTGGGCAGCATCCTAGAAGGCTTCGGCGACGGTGGTACAGGTCATGTATTTAACCTAGGCCACGGTATCCACTTAGATGTACCGCCAGAGAACGCTGGTGTATTCGTTGACGCTGTTCACGAATTGTCTAAGCCTTACCACAAGTAACTCTGAGTAAGATGACTGAAAGCGCTGTTGGGAAACCAACAGCGCTTTTTTATTGTCTGAAATTGGTATTTGATCGCGGTTTAATCTTGTTGTGTGCAGTTAATTAGGTATTTGGATCATGGTAGGCCAAATGCTCTGAGATGTGTTTCCTGATATAGGGAATGACTTCACTTTCAAACCAAGGGTTCTTCTTTAGCCAGATATTATTGCGTGGCGAAGGGTGAGGTAATGGCAAAAATTCAGGCGCCCAAGCCTGCCAGTTTTTGACTGTTTCTGTCAGCGTTTTGGTGGTTCTTTCCTTTAAATAATAGTTTTGCGCATATTGACCAATCAATAGTGTCATTTGAATGTTGGGCAATGACTGCAGTACCTTTTTGTGCCAGAGCTCTGCGCATTCTTTGCGTGGTGGCAGATCGCCACTCTTTCCTTTTCCCGGATAACAAAACCCCATAGGCACAATCGCGACTTTATGCTCGTCGTAAAAAGTATCGCTGTCTATCCCTAACCAGTCTCTTAATCGTTCGCCACTGGCGTCATTCCAAGGGATCGACGACTCGTGCACCTTGATACCCGGCGCTTGACCTATGATCAGCAAACGCGCATTTGGGTGTGCTTGAATCACTGGGTTGGCACCGTGTGATAGGTGAGGTTCACAAGCTCGGCATTGTCGAATCTCTTTAAGTAACGAAGAGGACATCAGTAACCTTTATCAAAATCGATGACATGATTAAGTGTAAAGCCATCTCGCCATTGTTGGTAATTCTCTGCGAAGATCTCGACCACTTGTCTTGGCTCACTGAGTGCAGCGATGTGCGGAGTGATGGTAACTTGCGGTAGTTTCCAGAAAGGGTGTTCTTGCGAGAGGGGTTCACTTTCAAACACATCTAAAAATGCGTGTTCTACCCATCTGTTTTTTATGGCGAGCAACAAGGCTT
The DNA here is from genome assembly GCF_003050585.1 of Vibrio sp. ZF 223. Taxonomy (NCBI): domain Bacteria; kingdom Pseudomonadati; phylum Pseudomonadota; class Gammaproteobacteria; order Vibrionales; family Vibrionaceae; genus Vibrio; species Vibrio sp. ZF 223. Next base: position 129,823 of record NZ_PIGB01000013.1, on the reverse strand, counting down.
TATTGTCGATGCTCTCTCCTCGACCGACATTAAACAGCAACACATTAGAGCAGTAGCCTAACGTGGTTTGGTTCAACAACTGATAGGTTTCAGCAGTTGATGGCAGGGTGTTGACCACAATATCGGCCTGCTTGAGGGCAGCCTCTATCTCATTGATGTGGAACGTCTCTTTAAAGGTTTCTTGTTTGGATGGGATGCCCGTACGGTTGACACCTATGGTATGAATACCAAAAGCGGCCGCGGTTTTTGCTAAATGACTGCCGATTGAACCTGTTCCTAAAATCACCATAGTTTTGTCAGTTAGGCTAGTATAAAGCTGTGGCTGCCAGTTTCGTTGTTGTTGATGCTGGTGGTAATGAGGAAAGTGTCTACAGTGGCTGATTGCGTAACCTAAAACGTACTCCGCGATAGCAGGACCGAAGATACCTTTGACGTTGGTCAGCGTGTAATCCTGACGAAGGTCTGGCTGAGTGAGTTTATTGATGCCAGCGTAGGTACTCTGTACCCAGTCTAGCTCTTTAAACTCGCCAAGGCGCTCGGCTATCAGGGGAGGCGAGGCTAATACAATTTCAGCTAACTCGGGGTTTTGAGTAATTTCTAGGTCGGGTAAATCCTGGTTTAGAATCAGTTGCGTATAGGTATCGTTATGCTCAGTAAGAATATAGAGCTTATTCGTGAAATTGTTCATCGGCTTACCTTTTCCCCCCAGGGTTTATCAAGTACACTTTCGCTGTCTTTTTCTGCAATTATTGAGTGACTATGCTTCAGAATCCACTGCAGGTTCGTCTTGAAAAGTTAGAACCTTGGCAACAAATTACCTTTATGGCGTGTCTATGTGAGCGTATGTACCCTAACTATGCCATGTTTTGTGAGAATACAGAATTTGCGGAAGCTCGAATCTATCGTGATGTTTTGGATAGCATTTGGGAAATCCTGACGGTTAAAACAGCAAAGGTGAACTTTGAGCGTCAACTTGAGAAGGTTGAAGAGCTATTCCCTAGCGGTGATGATTTTGATTTTTATGGTGTTTACCCAGCAATGGACGCATGCCAAGGCCTAGCAACGCTAATTCATGGCCTGCTTGACCGTGAACATATGTTGGAAGCGGTAATTAAAGTGAGTCAACAATCGGTGAAGACGGTTGCTGAGCTTGAGTTTGCTCAAGGCGCTGAAGAAGTGACCAACGAAAACCAGAAAGAAAACGAAGCGGTATGTGAAGAGTGGGACGTTCAGTGGGCCATTTTCCGACCTCTACGTGAAACGACTGAGCGTGACTTAGAGTTGATCAAAGACCTACGCCACGAACTGCGTGAAGACCCAGTCAGTAACATTGGTGTTGCGTTATAATTCGCTATCGCACCAAGGTACGAATAAAAACAAAGGCTCCCTAGGGAGCCTTTATTGTATCTGACGATATCAAATTTAGATTAAGCGTCTTTTTTGTCTTCGTTCTGCGCTTTGTCTTTTGATGCCTTATCTTTTGATGCGTCGTCGTCATCCGCTGATGTTGAATCTGAGGAATCGTTGTCTGCTGGAGTTTCTTCCTCTAGCTCGTCCTCGTCATCGCGGTTTTCGATAACACCGTGTGTCTCTTTCCACTTTTCCCAGCGTTGGAACGCCAGTTCTTGCATGTCAGTCGTCTTATCCGCTTCGTCGACAATCTCTTCACCCACTAGGTGTTCAAAGATATCTTCTAGGGTGATGATGCCCTGAATGGTGCCGTACTCGTCCACAACTAAAGACAGTTGCAGGCGGTTTGCCATCATCTGGTCAAAGGCCTTAGCCAAGCCCATGTTGTTCAGCAACACGTGGATAGGGCGCATTACCTCACCCAGAGCTTTCTCACCACAACCGGCTTGCTGCAATCTAAACAGCTCTAAGCGGTGAACAAAACCGATGATGTTGTCACTCTGCTCGCTGTAAACCAGCGGGCGTGAGAATGGCGTATCTTTATGTTGTTCTAGGAAGGTATTCACACTCATTTCCGCATCAACACGGAATACCACTGGGCGCGGCGTCATTACCTGAGTCACGGGTACATCTTGAATACCCAGTAGGTTGCTCAGGATTTTTGATTCGCCTTCTGCAAACTCGCCGCTCTCTTTTGCCAAAATCGCCATTGCAGATAGTTCATCACGCATTTTGGGTGCTTGGTGGCCACGAGCAAGACGTTTGGTGATCTGTTCTGAGAACCATACAAACGGTGTTAGGAAGAACACCATCCAACGCAGCACACTTGCTGAAGTAGGAGCAAGTTGACGCCAGTAGGTTGCACCAATGGTTTTTGGAACAATCTCAGACAGTACCAAAATACCTAGCGTTAGCACGGCAGAGAAGACACCTAACCATTGGCTACCAAAAACGACAGCCGCTTGTGCACCTGCTGTCGCAGCACCGATAGTATGCGCGATGGTGTTGAGCGTTAAAATTGACGCAAGCGGGCGGTCAATATCTGTTTTCAGTTTGTCTAAAGACTCTGCTGCAGGGTGCCCATTTTGTTTTAGTTGAGCAATGTAGCTCGGACTAATACTCAAAAGTACAGCTTCCAAAACAGAACAAATGAAAGAAACTCCAATAGCAATGGAGACGTAAATAGTTAGCAGCAGCATGTTTGCCCTTAAATTAAATTGTACGCTTTAGCAGCGATTCAGCGTGGATTATAGTGAAAAAGTAGTGGCTAGGTCATCATTAATTTTGCTCTCAGCCCCTTTTAAACAAGGGCTTGCTTAATAAAATCAGTAACAAATTGTGAGTTATTACTCATATTATGGCTAAAACTACGGCATTAGAGCTAAAGATCGACGACAAACCTTTGCCAGATGGGGCATTTATGTTTTAGAGTGAATTGAATTCAAAAATACAAAGAAGGGAAACCTAAAATGAACAAGACTCAATTAATCGACTTTATTGCTGAAAAAGCGGACCTTTCTAAAGCACAAGCTAAAGCTGCTCTAGAAGCGACTCTTGGCGGTGTTACAGATGCTCTTAAAGATGGCGATCAAGTTCAGCTAATTGGTTTTGGTACTTTTAAAGTAAACCACCGTGCAGCTCGCACTGGTCGTAACCCAAAAACTGGTGATGAGATCCAAATCGCTGCTGCAAATGTTCCAGCATTTGTTGCAGGTAAAGCGCTGAAAGATTCAGTGAAATAATCTAAACTGTACCGAGGTAGTCGTATTCCACCTCGGTACAGGTTTTTATGAAAAAAGCATTTCTTCTCGTTTCACTATTATCTACATTTCTTATTGGCTGTTCTTCAACAAGCCCTCGCAAAAACCTAGAGCAATTTGAAACTCACACCGGCGGCCAAGTCATGGGCGACGCGACAAGTTTTTACTGGGTTACAAACAAGCTAACACAACCTCATACTTCAGCTGACTACGTCACTGTAGGCGATTACGGCTGGTACCAAACTGACTATGCTTGGTCAGAAAGTGTGCTTCGTGAATTCATTCGTGAAGGCGAGCAGCGTAACTCTTCTAATAAGCTGGTTCCTTATCGTGTCCATGTGCGTTTCAATAAGTCGGGCGAAGCTGTGTATCAACAGTATCGTATCGACAGCAAAATCTTACCTATCCAAGCTAAGCAGCTTGAAAACTACCAGAAAGAAGCTAAATCGGTTCTAGAGACTACGATGAAGCAGAATGACGAAGGGCTAAGATTGGTTCAGGGTTACTGGGATGGCAGCTCTTTTAAGACGTGCGCTGGTGGTGAATTTGATCGCATTGAATTTAACCAGACTTTACCAAGCTTCGTGATCGACCGATTGGCATCTGTGGAAAGCTATGCGGCGTTTCTTGGCAGTGATTCACTGGGTAAGATGAGCGTGAAAGAGTTACTGATGCTGGCTGAAGACAGCCATGATTGTGTCGTTAGGCCATCATTGTTGAAAGAATAGCTAACAATCAAAGGTTTGAGAGTATTTGGCCTACTGTAGGCCAAGTGCTAATTTGTCTGTACAGGCGCAGATTCCTAGAAAGATTGAGTAATAAAAAAGGCGCCTATCGAGGCGCCTTTTGCTGTTATTCGCTTACTGCTATTTGCTTACTGTTATGGAAAGTAAGCGAGTAACAAAATTGATTACTGCTCTTGCTCGCGCGCAATCGCACGGTAACCAATGTCATTGCGGTGGAACATACCATTCCAGCTAACTTGCTTCGTCAACGCGTAAGCACGCTCTTGAGCTTCAGAAACCGTGTTACCCAGTGCCGTTGCACAAAGTACACGACCACCGTTTGTCACCACGTCGCCAGCTTCGTTATTTGTCGTACCTGCGTGGAAAACCTTTTGGCCTTCAACTTCGCTTGTTGGTAGTGAAATTACGTCACCTTTTGCGTAGTCAGCAGGGTAACCGCCAGCCGCAAGAACAACACCGATAGAAGCGCGTGGATCCCACTTCGATTCTGCTTCGTCTAGTTTCTCGTCGATAGCCATTAGGCAAAGCTCAACAAGGTCTGACTCCATACGCATCATGATAGGTTGCGTTTCTGGATCGCCGAAGCGGCAGTTGTATTCGATAACCTTAGGTGTGCCGTCAGCATCGATCATTAGGCCAGCGTAAAGGAAACCAGTGTAAGGTGCGCCCTCAGCGTCCATACCACGTACCGTTGGGTAGATAACTTCCTCAAGGATACGGTTGTGGATTTCAGGCGTCACAACTGGAGCAGGAGAGTAAGCACCCATACCGCCAGTATTAGGACCAGTGTCTTTGTCGCCAACACGTTTGTGATCTTGGCTGGTGGCCATAGGAAGCACGCTAGAACCGTCAACCATTACGATGAAGCTTGCTTCTTCGCCTTCAAGGAACTCTTCGATAACCACGCGGCTGCCAGCTTCGCCAAATGCGTTGCCCGCTAGCATGTCTTTGATTGCGTCTTCAGCTTCTTCAAGTGTCATCGCAACGATAACGCCTTTACCTGCTGCAAGACCGTCAGCTTTTACTACGATTGGCGCGCCTTGCTCACGTACGTAAGCGATAGCCGGCTCAATCTCAGTGAAGTTCGCGTAGTAACCCGTTGGGATGTCATGACGAGCTAGGAAATCTTTAGTGAATGCTTTCGAACCTTCAAGCTGTGCTGCCGCTTGAGTTGGACCAAAGATAGGCAGACCCACTTCGCGGAATGCGTCAACCACACCAATAACTAATGGCGCTTCAGGGCCAACGATAGTCAGTTCGATTTTTTTCTCTTGAGCAAACGCCACTAAACCAGCGATGTCTTCAACACCGATGTTTACGTTCTCAAGTTTCGGCTCAAGTGCAGTACCTGCGTTACCTGGAGCAATGAATACCGTTTCAACGTTTGGGTTTTGTGCCGCTTTCCAACCTAGTGCATGCTCACGACCGCCGGCACCAATAATCAATACGTTCATGTTTTAAAATCCTTATAGCTGCTTCAGAGCCTTTATTTCTGTGTCAAGCATGCTCACTTATAGTCATAAGCTCCGCGTGTTTTCCTTGAACTAAAGTCACTGACTTGCTCTACGTATTTCAAATATCGGAATATTTAAAAAACAAAATTATAAATTCTGCTCAAAGTAGTTGGTGATGTGGCTAGGCAGCAATTGAGCCCATCCCCGGTCACATAGCCCGCTATGTGACCGGGGTGGACGAAAGCAGCTAACGACGCCACAGTGCCAAATACGAAGAGGAAATTAGTGGCGGAAGTGACGCATGCCAGTAAAGATCATCGCCATGCCGTGTTCGTCTGCTGCTGCGATAACTTCGTCATCACGCATAGAGCCGCCCGGTTGGATAACACATTTGATGCCAGCTTCTGCCGCCGCGTCGATACCGTCACGGAATGGAAAGAACGCGTCAGATGCCATCACACAACCTTCAACCTGTAGACCTTCGTCTGCAGCTTTGATGCCTGCGATTTTCGCAGAGTAAACGCGGCTCATCTGGCCAGCGCCTACACCGATTGTCATATCGCCTTTCGAGTAAACGATAGCGTTAGATTTAACGTACTTCGCTACTTTCCAGCAGAATAGAGCATCTTTTAGTTCTTCAGCTGTAGGTTGGCGCTTAGAAACCACTTTAAGGTCATCTTCAGACACCATGCCTTGGTCGCGGTCTTGAACTAGCAAACCACCGTTAACGCGTTTCACGTCAAAGCCAGTTGTCTTAGTTGTCCACTCGCCACACTCAAGTAGGCGAAGGTTTTTCTTAGCCGCTACGATCTCTACTGCTTCAGCAGAAACTGATGGTGCAATGATAACTTCAACGAATTGACGCTCAGTGATAGCCGTTGCTGTTGCTGCGTCTAGTTCACGGTTGAAAGCGATGATGCCGCCAAATGCAGACGTTGGGTCTGTTTTGAATGCACGGTCGTAAGCTTCTAGGATGTCTTCACCTAGTGCAACACCACATGGGTTAGCGTGCTTAACGATCACACATGCTGGCTGGTCGAACTCTTTCACACACTCAAGTGCTGCGTCGGTGTCAGCGATGTTGTTGTAAGAAAGGGCTTTACCTTGAATTTGGCGAGCAGTAGAAACAGATGCTTCTTCAGGGTTCGCTTCAACATAGAATGCAGCAGCTTGGTGGCTGTTCTCACCGTAGCGCATGTCTTGTTTTTTCTCGAACTGTTGGTTGAACGTGCGAGGGAATTTAGACTCTTCGTCAGCCTTCTTTCCTTCTTCATCAAGTAGAGAGGCACCGTAAGATGGAACCATAGTGCCGAAGTAGTTAGCGATCATGCCGTCGTAAGAAGCGGTGTGCTCGAATGCCGCGATAGCTAGGTCGAAGCGAGTCTCTAGCGTTAGAGATTTCTCGTTCGCGTCCATTTCAGCGACAACGCGCTCGTAGTCGTGTGCGTTAACAACGATAGTGACGTCTTTGTGGTTTTTCGCTGCAGAGCGAACCATTGTTGGACCACCGATGTCGATGTTTTCAACAGCGTCAGCAAGGGTACAACCTTCTTTAGCAACGGTTTCTGCGAATGGGTATAGGTTTACAACAACCATATCGATAGGGTTGATACCGTGAGTTTCCATCACGTCATCATCTTGACCACGACGGCCTAGAACACCACCATGAACTTTTGGGTGCAGAGTCTTAACACGGCCATCCATCATTTCTGGGAAACCAGTGTAGTCAGATACTTCTGTAACAGAGATGCCTTTTTCAGCAAGCAGGCGAGCAGTGCCACCGGTAGATAGGATATCTACACCACGGTTAGCAAGAGCTTGTGCAAATTCAACGATACCAGTTTTGTCTGATACGCTGATTAGAGCGCGGCGAATTGGACGAGCGTTATTCATGCTTCCATCTTCCTCAAATTCATGGGGTTAAAATAAAGATATTTGCCAAAAAAGAACTTGTTTCTATCTTCTTAGCGTGGATTATCTTAGATACCAGTAAGAGATAAAATATTGGCCAGTTTTGGTAAAGACCTTTTGGGTTAGTCTTATGATTAAGCTATAAGATAACCAACTCCAAATTTGATGGCGCAGATTCTAACTAATTTATTACAAAAAAGCTCGCGCAATCGTTTGGCATCTCAAAATTAATTATGAAAAGTGCCATTTCAACCTGAAAAGTAACGATAAGGTTAATTGTGGAATGGACGAAACAGTAGGAAAAAACATGTTTCAGATCGGTGAATTAGCGAAACGATGCGGTGTAACAGCCGATACCTTGCGATTTTATGAGAAGAATAACCTGATCGCGCCAGCCAGTCGCAGTGAGTCGGGTTATCGCTTATATGATGAAAATAACCAAAAGCAGGTGACGTTTATTCTCAAATCTAAAGAGTTAGGGCTGAGTTTAGATGAAATCAAAGAATTGCTTGAGATTCGTCTCGAGGCCACACAGCACAGTTGCGCCGAAGTGAAGTCGATTACCTCAGCAAAACTAGAGATGATTGATGAGAAGATTACCGAGTTAACTAAGATTCGCACCGCACTTAAAAAGATTAATGATGCGTGTTGTGGCCACGTGGACGACGATGCAAGCCATTGTTCTATTCTGGCAGCCTTGGATTCAGCAAACGTCGACAAAGGGCGCTGTTGTCGCACTGGAGAGTAATCAGCTACCTATCACGGTTCGACAAGCCAAAAAAAAGCCAAACTCAAAAATGAGCTTGGCTTTCAATTCAATAAATTACGAAAGAACGATTAGTTCATGCCGTATTTTTTAAGTTTCTTGCGAAGAGTACCGCGGTTAATACCCATCATGGTTGCTGCGCGAGTTTGGTTACCGCGAGTGTACTGCATGATAGTGTCTAGTAGTGGCTGTTCAACTTCAGCTAATACTAATTCGTATAACTCGCTGACTTCTTGACCGTTTAATTGAGCAAGGTAATTTTTCAATGATGCTTTAACTGAGTCACGTAGTGGCTTCTGCGTGATTTGGTCTTGTGATGTAACTGTAGTTACTGTCAATGCTTCTGAAGTCAGATTTTGTTCGAACATATTCGGTCTAGCTCTTCTCGTAATTATGGTGCAACGTTATCAAAAAAACCTTCTAGCGCTTCAAGCTGCAGATCACCTGCTTCGAATGCGTTGAAGGTACGGCGAAACTCACTCGCTTGTTCATGTTCTTTTAGATACCAACCCACATGCTTACGAGCGATGCGAGGGCCTAAAAACTCTCCATAAAATTCATGTAGAGCGTGCACATGACCAAGCATGATGTCTTTCACTTCCGAAATCGGGAGTGGGTCCATCGTGGTGCCGTTTTCCAAATAGTGTAGGATTTCGTTAAAAATCCAAGGACGTCCTTGGGCAGGTCGACCTATCATTAAAGCATCAGCGCCGGTGTACTCCAGCACAAACTTCGCTTTTTCCGGACTATCGATATCACCGTTAGCGATAACCGGAATAGATACTGCTTGTTTCGCTGCTTTAATGTGTTTGTATTCTGCCTCACCTTTGTACATACAAGCGCGAGTTCTTCCATGGAGCGCAAGAGCTTGTATGCCGCAGTCTTCGGCTATTTTCGCGATTTGGACACAGTTTCTATTGTCTGTATCCCAGCCTGTGCGCGTTTTCAACGTTACTGGAACGTCGACAGCATTTACCACCGCCTTCAGAATGTCTTCAATGAGTTCTGGGTGCTGCAGTAGGGCTGAGCCCGCAAGCTTTTTATTCACTTTTTTAGCTGGACAACCCATGTTGATATCGATGATTTGCGCACCGTTATCGACATTAAATTGAGCAGCCTCGGCCATAAGCTGTGGATCTGCACCAGCGATTTGTACTGAACGAATGCCCGATTCGCCTTCATGTACCATACGCTGCTGAGACTTTGACGTTTTCCAAACTTTCGGATTGGAGGACATCATTTCACTGACTGCCATCCCCGCACCGTAGCGAAGACACAACTCACGGAATGGTCTATCCGTTACGCCAGCCATAGGAGCGACGATTAGATTGTTCTTAAGTTGATAATTTCCGATTTTCAAAAATGTCATCACAGTTCTGTACCAGCAAGGGCGCGCATTTTACGCATTTTTTCGCTGCGTGAAAAGACTAATATTTGAGCATTTACAATTTGTTTTTGTAATTTGTTTAAATTTCAGTCAATTAGCGCCCAAAGTCTTGTCTAGCCTTGCTTGCGACCTGAGATTCGGCACCATTCTTGTTGTTCAATGATCGGATCAATGTGAAGCTCATCACGATAATAAGTCGCCACATCTTCCGCTTGTGTATCTAAAACACCCGACATCGCAAGCACACCATTTGGCTTAACTAGGCCTTTGATGATGCCAGAAAGGTCGCGTAATGGACCTGCAAGAATGTTGGCAACAACAACGTCAGCCAGCAAACCTTCCGGTTGATCTTGTGGTAAGAATACTTCGAGTTGTTCAGCAACGCCATTGCGTTGTGCGTTGTCTTTTGATGCAAGCAGAGCTTGAGGATCAATATCGATCCCGATAACTTTTGCCGCGCCTAGTTTGATCGCCGCGATCGCTAGGATGCCTGAGCCACAACCGAAGTCGATTACGGTTTTTCCTGTCAGGTCTAAGCCTTCAAGCCACTCAAGACACAGTGCCGTTGTCGGGTGAGTACCGGTACCAAATGCAAGGCCTGGGTCTAGCATTACGTTGACAGCGTCAGGTTCCGGGATATCGCGCCAGCTAGGGCAGATCCATAAACGCTCACCAAACTTCATTGGGTGGAAGTTGTCCATCCATTCACGTTCCCAATCCTTGTCTTCAATTTGCTCTACTTTATGAGCAAAGTCTGCAGGGAACATGTTACTTGCTTTAATCTGCGCTAGAACGACACCAGTATCAGTCTCAGCGTCGTAAAGCGCGAGAATGTCAGTATCACCCCAAAGGCGAGTTTCGCCCGGCAGAGGCTCAAATACAGGGGTATCTTGTGCATCCAGGAAAGTTACAGAAAGAGCACCAGTCTCTTCCATTAACATGTCGCCGATTTGTTCGGCATTTTCATTGGTAGCATTAAGCTTGATTTGAATCCAAGGCATGGCTGCATCTTCTATATGAGAAAAATTGGATGGCGAGTCTAGCAGAAAATATGAGCAAATTCACCAAAACCCCACGGAATATAATGGGGATTAAAGATTGAGTTTTTCGGCGGCTCAAAAACAAAAATGCTCACCGAAGTGAGCATTTTGACTGTTCTTAAACGAACGGATTATGACAAACCAAGTTTCTTCTCAAGGTAGTGGATGTTTGCACCACCGTGTTGGAAGTTTTCGTCGTTCATAATAGACAGTTGAAGCTCAGTATTAACGTTAATACCTTCAACAATCATTTCACCCAATGCGTTCTTCATACGAGCGATAGCCACATCACGGTTCTCACCGTAAGTGATCAGCTTACCAATCATTGAATCGTAGTGTGGTGGCACTGTGTAACCAGTGTAGATGTGAGATTCCCAACGTACGCCCATGCCGCCTGGTGCGTGGAAACGTTCAATCTTACCTGGTGAAGGTAGGAAACGAACTGGATCTTCAGCATTGATACGACATTCGATTGAGTGGCCGCGCAGCTTAATATCATCCTGAGTGAATGATAGAGGCTGACCAGCAGCAATACGTAGCTGTTCTTTCACTAGGTCGATACCCGTTACCATTTCAGTAATCGTGTGCTCAACCTGAATACGAGTGTTCATTTCGATGAAGTAGAACTCACCGTTCTCGTATAGGAATTCAAATGTACCTGCACCGCGGTAACCGATCTCAATACATGCACGTGTACAGCGTTCGCCGATGTACTTACGCATCTCTTCAGTGATACCTGGAGCTGGCGCTTCTTCCACAACTTTCTGGTGACGACGCTGCATTGAACAGTCACGCTCACCTAGGTGGATAGCATTACCTTGGCCATCTGCAAGCACTTGTACTTCAATGTGACGTGGGTTTTCTAGGAATTTCTCCATGTAAACCATGTCGTTGTTGAAACATGCTTTTGCTTCAGCGCGAGTCATCGCGATAGCTTCTGTTAGTTCTGCTTCAGAACGAACAACACGCATACCACGACCGCCGCCGCCGCCAGATGCCTTGATGATTACTGGGAAGCCAATACGCTTAGCGTGCGCTTTGTTTTTCGCTTCGTCGTCATCAAGAGGACCGTCAGAACCTGGTACACAAGGTACGCCAGCTTTCTTCATTGACGTGATAGCTGACACTTTGTCACCCATCATGCGAATGGTTTCAGCTTTAGGGCCAACGAAGATAAAGCCACTGCGTTCTACCTGTTCTGCGAAGTCTGCATTTTCAGATAGGAAGCCGTAGCCAGGGTGAACTGCTACTGCACCTGTAACTTCAGCTGCGCTGATGATACGAGGGATGTTTAGGTAGCTATCGATACCACGAGCTGGACCGATACAAATGGTTTCGTCTGCAAGTAGTACGTGCTTAAGATCACGGTCAGCAGTTGAGTGAACCGCTACCGTTTTAATGCCAAGCTCTTTACATGCACGCAGAATACGTAGTGCAATCTCACCACGGTTCGCGATTACTAATTTATCTAACATAATGAGTGCTCTCTATTATTCGATAATTACTAGAGCTTGGTCGAATTCTACTGGTTGACCGTCTTCAACTAGGATAGCTGTTACAACACCAGATTTATCAGCTTCGATTTGGTTCATCATTTTCATTGCTTCAACGATACATAGAGTTTCGCCAGCAGTTACAGATTGACCAACTTTAACGAATGGTTTTGCGTCTGGGCTTGGAGCGCCGTAGAAAGTACCAACCATTGGAGAAAGAACTTGGTGGCCCGCTGGAACTGCAGGAGCCGCAGCTTCTGCTGCTACAGGTGCCGCCGCAGGAGCTGCTGCCGCTGCTACAGGAGCTGGAGCTGCTGCATATTGAACAGGTGCTACAGGTGCAGTGCTGTTACGACTGATTCGTACTGACTCTTCACCTTCAGAGATTTCTAGCTCAGAAATACCAGACTCTTCAACCAATTCGATTAGCTTTTTGATTTTGCGAATATCCATTGTTTCTTTCTCTTTATCTGTTAATTGAACTTACTCTTTGACTGAGTAGGTTAGTAATAGTTCGTTGTTTATGTTTACTTTGAGTTGAGCTTGCTGAGCGCAGCGGTCAAAGCAAATTGATAACCTTGGGCACCTAAGCCACAAATCACACCTTCTGCTTTATCAGATAGGTAAGAGTGGTGACGGAATGACTCACGCGCGTGAACATTCGATAGATGGACCTCAATAAATGGGATTGCAACGCCAAGTAGTGCATCACGCAGTGCCACACTGGTGTGTGTAAAGGCTGCTGGGTTGATAATAATAAAATCAACATTTTGATAAGCACTATGGATCGCTTCAATCAGTTCATACTCGCGATTTGACTGTAAGTGAGATAGCTCAACATCGTGTGCTTTCGCCTGCTCGGTCAGTGAGCTAATAATCTGGTCAAGTGTTTGAGAACCGTAGTGTGCAGGCTCTCTAAGGCCTAACAGGTTAAGGTTTGGGCCATTTAAAACTAGAATGCGAAACTTTGTAGACATCGTGGGGCTATCTTCCTTTATCGTGTTTACGAACGTGAATGTTGCCATTTTATTGAAAATTTGGGGTTAATTTCCAGTGAGAAAAACCCAAATTTAAAAATTAGAACCAGATTATAGCTAATTCAGCGCAAATCGCAGCAATTTACTGGTCTAATCTCCTATTGATACAGCGTGGAATTGTTACCAACTTAACAAAAAAGCGTCATAGCCTTAATTTTGTCGAGGATATTTGAGATCAAGATCAGCCATAAAAAAACCGCCACATAGGTGACGGTTTAGGTAAGGTCTGTTTTAAACAGTAATTCAGAGTGTAACGGGTTGCTTATGCCAGTTCTGCTTTCTCAGCAATCAGCTTATCAACCACGCTTGGGTCGGCTAGTGTTGAGGTATCACCTAGGTTACCTGTATCTCCGGTAGCAATCTTACGCAGGATACGACGCATGATTTTACCTGAACGAGTTTTTGGCAGAGAGTCAGTCCAGTGCAATACATCTGGCGTTGCAATTGGTCCAATTTCTTTACGTACCCAGTCTTTCACTTCTTTATGAAGCTCTGCGGTTGGGAACTCACCATCATTCAGCGTGATGTAAGCGTAAATTGCTTGGCCTTTAATATCATGAGGGATACCGACAATCGCAGCCTCTGCAATCTTATCGAACGCTACTAGAGCAGATTCAATCTCAGCAGTACCCATACGGTGACCAGAGACGTTAAGTACGTCATCGACACGACCAGTAATCCAGTAGTAACCGTCTTCATCGCGACGAGCGCCGTCACTGGTGAAGTACATGCCCTTAAATGTAGAGAAGTAAGTCTGTTCGAAGCGGTCATGATCGCCATGAACGGTACGCATTTGGCCCGGCCAAGAGTCTAGAATGACTAGGTTGCCGTCTGTTGCACCCTCAATGATATTACCCATGTTATCAACTAACGCAGGTTGCACACCAAAGAATGGACGCGTCGCTGAACCTGGTTTTAGATCGGTTGCGCCCGGTAGCGGTGCGATTAAGATGCCGCCCGTTTCTGTTTGCCACCAAGTATCGACAATTGGAGACTGTTCGTTACCAATCGTTTTGTAGTACCACTCCCAAGCTTCAGGGTTAATCGGTTCACCCACTGAGCCCATGATTCTTAGGCTGTCACGAGATGTGCCTTCAACGGCTTCATTGCCTTTCGCCATCAATGCACGAATCGCAGTTGGTGCTGTGTAAAGAATATTCACTTGGTGCTTATCGACCACTTCACTCATACGGCTTGTGTTCGGGTAGTTTGGCACGCCTTCAAACAAAATAGTTTTTGCACCATTAGCTAGTGGCCCGTAAACAAGGTATGTGTGACCCGTAATCCAGCCCACATCCGCAGTACACCAGAAAGTCTCGCCTTCTTGGTAATCGAACACGTATTTGAATGTCATCGCTGCATAAACAAGGTAACCACCTGTGGTGTGCATAACACCTTTAGGTTTACCCGTTGAGCCTGATGTATAAAGGATGAATAGTGGATCTTCTGCGTTCATCTCTTCTGGTGGGCAATCTGCCGATACGTTTGCAATAGCATCATGCCACCACACATCACGGTGTTCATGCCAAGCCACATCACCGCCAGTACGCTTGAATACTACAACCTTCTCGATGTTCTTCACTTCAGGGTTGGTCAGAGCTTCATCGACGTTTTTCTTCAGTGGAACCGCACGGCCGCCACGCACGCCTTCATCGGCAGTGATAACGACTTTAGAGTTTGAATCGATAATACGACCAGACAGTGCTTCTGGTGAAAAACCACCAAATACTACCGTGTGAACCGCACCGATACGGGTACATGCCAGCATTGCTACTGCCGCTTCTGGCACCATTGGCATGTATAAACAAACCACATCACCTTTGCGTACGCCTTGCTCTTTTAGAGCATTCGAAAACAGGCACACTTCTTTGTGCAGTTCATTAAAAGTTAGAGTTTTATCATCTGCCGGGTCATCGCCTTCCCAGATGATAGCGACTTCATCACCGCGTTCAGCAAGGTGGCGGTCGATACAGTTAGCCGAAACGTTAAGCGTGCCATCTTCAAACCAGCGGATGTCGATGTGGCCAGGGTCGAAAGAGGTGTTTTTTACCTGTGTGAAAGGCTTGATCCAATCAACGATTTTTCCGTGTTCACCCCAAAAGCCTTCAGGGTCAGAAACAGATTGCTGGTACATGGCTAGGTAAGTGTCATTATCCGCGTGTGTGGTTGATTTAATATTTTCTTTTACCGGATAAACGTGGGCTTCACTCATTGCATCTCTCCTTGTGCCTACATTCCTAATGAACTGGCAACTTCCTTTGTGTTCAGTTTCTAGGTCTATTACAGAACCATCTTTGTGTTATCACTCTCGGCTAGGACGGCGATTTCCACAATTAGACTTTAGGATGAGACGCTGCTTTTCACTTACAAAATAGCGAGTTAAGTTCATTTTTGAGATATTGCTCTCTATGTGAAGCGCCAGTGGTTGAATTAAGAATAAGAAGAGTTGAAACGGGGCAGGTCACCATGTTTAAGGCGTACAAAGATCAGCGCAGCGGAGATAGCGTCTTGTAATGCATCATGTTTATTGACTGGAATCGGTAAATCGAGCTGGCGACAAATCGCATCCATACTGAGATCAAAATAGGCATTGGGCAGCTGTCTTTCGAGTTTGTCTTGATAGAGTTGGCTCACTTCGACTAATCGGTTAGGCAGTGGAAATCCAAGTTGTTTTAAACAGGCGCGGTCGAGAATTTTTTTATCATAGCGGATGTGATAGCCGACTAAAGGACGATTACCAATGAAGTTCAGTAGCTCAACTAAAGCCTGTTTTTCTTCGATGCCGTGCTTTAGATCTTGATGACGAATGCGGTGGATTTTTATTGAATTGCAATCGAGCGATTGCGGGGCGCGCAATCGGACTTCAAAAGGTTGGCTAGTAATGATTCGGTTACCGATGATCTTGGTCGCGGCAATAGTGACTAATTCCGCCTGATTGGGGTCTAGGCTGGTGGTTTCACAATCGAGTGATACATATTCATGATCAATAGGCGCAGTAAATAGAGGCTGGTAAAGAGAGCCTTTGAGCTTGTGATGCCAGTAATAGCGAACCAACCTATTCATCGTTCAATTGCCTAATCTCGTATCTGATAGTGGTAGCCGAGCCATTGCTTGAATTTCTTCACCACGTGCAGGCTATGACGAAGCAAATCTCTGTCTGCTCGTTCCATCAGTTTGACGTCGATTTTATTGCTGCTGTGTTGTTGTGAAAGTCGCTGAGCTAAACGCCATTTAAAGAACTGTTTGAGTGCTTCACTGAGATTATCCGCGGTGCTTTGCTCTAATACCTTCTTGCTGACCAGCTGCTCAATGCGTTCGAAGGTGTTGTTTACGGTGACACCATGCTCAAGACAAAGTGCTCTCACACCATGCACTGTAGGGAAAATACCGCCTTGTTTGATATCGAGCCCTGACTTGGATTGCTTCACATTGCCAAATAGAGTGAGGGGTACTGAGAAGTTCAGCGCTGGGCGGCAGAATTCCGTCAAAATCAACTCTTGTCCTAGCATTAAATCACTGAGGTGCCGCTTGACTGGTTTTAATAGTTCCCTATTACCCGCCACAGCGTGTGCGTCCGCCATGATGGCGATATCCATCACTGTCTCTGGCGTTGCTTTGCTTACCCAGCTGGTGAGGGTTTGCTTCCACTCTTGTTGTGAATGAACCCATTTCGGGTTGTTGACCATCACGTTGCCCGGACATAGTGGGTAACCCAATTGCTGCAATGTATGGGTTAGGTCGTTCATGGCACTTTGGCATTGATGCCACTCCAAACCATCTTGAATAATCAGAGCGTTGTCTTGATCGGTTTTGAGAATTTGCTCTCCGCGACCTTCTGAACCCAACACAATTAGGCAGCAGTGGTTATGCAGTGCAGGAGGGATAATCAACTCAAAAGCCTTCTCTATGATCTGTTCGTTGACCGCAGAAATCAGTTCCATGATAAAGCGTGTGCGAATCCCGTTACTGAGTAAGCTCTCGACCAGTTGACGCTGTTTGTTAGAGGCCATGGCCAACTCTTCAACGCTGGTGGCTCGCGCAATACGCAAAGTGAGAACGTGAGAGTGTGTGGAAAATGCACTGAGGATCTGTGTCATATCCACCATGCCGACCGCATTTTTACCATCACAAACCATCAACCTTTTCACTCGATTTCTGGTCATGGTAATCATGGCGTTAAATAAAAAATCGCCTTGGTTCACGTGCATCACCGGGAAGGTTGCGATCTCACCGACAGGCGCATCCAATGGGAAATTATCGAGCATCACAGCATGCAATAAATTGGTTCGAGTGACGATTCCATACGGGAAGGAATATGATGATCTAATAGCTTTTGGATCATTATGTTCCAAATGAACTAGAGCCGAATCCAACCCTTGTTCTTTAAGGGTTTGAGTGACTTGGTTGATAGGTTGGTTCGGTTCAAGTATCAGTGGTGGGTGATAAATTGAGTCGTCTACTTTGGTCAGTATGAACTCGGCAAGATTCTGTTGCTGCTGAGCGGCTTCAATCAGTGCCTTTCGGGTCGATAGGTTACTATCAAAGTAAGCCGCGAATTGGCCATTGGCGTGGTAAAGATCGAGAAAAGTATCGGTGGGCAGCAGGTAACTTAATGTGTCTTCGAGCGCGATATATTGGTGTTTGGTGTGGGGTTCAAACTGGCTGCGTACATCAAAAATGTCGTCATTGGCATAATGTGCGTAAATCTCACCGTCACTGCTGGCGCGTTCTTCAACGGCCCCTTTGATCAAAATGTGCAGGTGTCGACTTGGCCTATCGGCTTCTAGTATCACTTCTTGAGAACGGTAATACACCACGTCTAATGAAGATCGCAGCTTCAACTGTTCGGTGTCGGACAGGCTATCGAAGGGTGGGTGCTGCATATTAAATTTGTCAGGCATAAGCATCACAAGAAGAAGTGGGAGTCTTTAATCAGTCTGACAAAATACCAGCGAAGCTCCAGACGACTTTAGTCTAAATGCGATATTCAAACTAATTGAATATAGGAATACTATCACCGTAATTATTCCCTTTTTCATCTTTTGTGACCTAGGCATAATTGGCGCTTCCTTGTTCCACACATTTTTATAGGTCGCCTATGTTTAATCCTTCCCCTTATGGCTGGATATCCCAGTATTTTCTTGGTTTCTTTTTTGCCTATGGCGTTTATCTGCCATTTTGGGCGCTGTGGTTTGAAGACCAAGGCGTTTCTGCAGGGGACATTGGCGTATTGATTGGTGTGGGTTTGGCTACGCGTTGTGTTGCCAACTTTGTGATCACCCCACGTATCCATAAAGTTGAGCATTTAATACCAGCATTGCGTTGCCTCAGTTTTGTCGCGCTATTATTTGTTGGTTTCCATTTCTTTACTGGTGGTAGCTTTTTATTGATGTTGCTAGCAACGGTAATGTTCAACCTCTGCTATGGACCGATTATTCCGCTTTCTGATGCAATGGCGAACCATTACAGCCGTCTCAAGATGCTTGATTACGGACGTACACGTTTGTGGGGTTCAGTGGCATTTATTGCTGGTTCAACGGTGGTTGGTTATCTGGTGGCTGAATTTGGCACGGATATGATTTTGTATACTGCGCTGGCAGGAGTTTTGGTTTCTCTGTTGTTCGCGATGAGAAACCCGAACGTAATGCCGGTGACAGAATCAGAGCAAGTCGCTGAAAGACCTAAACTTGGTCAACTATTACGTGAATCGTCGGTAGTGAAGTTTCTTGCATTGATGGCACTGCTTCAAGGAAGCCACGCCGCGTATTACAGCTTTAGTGCGATTTACTGGAAAGAGGCCGGGCACTCTGAGGCGATCATCGGTTATCTGTGGAGCTTGGCTGTGGTTGCTGAGGTGGCTGTATTTGCTCTGAGCAAGCGATTGTTTGCTGGATTATCATTGCGCACTCTGTTTGTGATTGCTGGCATCGGGGTAATGGCTCGTTGGGGTATCACAGCATCAACGATTGCGATTCCAGTATTGATAGTGGCTCAGTTGCTGCACGGGGTGACATTCGCCATGGCACACATCGCGGCGATTCAATACATCCAATCTGAAGAACAGAACAAGATGGTTGCCCTGCAAGCTCTGTACAACGCGATTCCATTAGGTGCCTTTATCGCGTTAATGACGACCTTAAGTGGTTGGGGTTATGAGCTTTGGGGAGCGAATATTTTCTGGGGCATGGCTGCGATGGGTGGATTGGCCTTGTTCATTAAGCTGGATGAAAGAAGTTCAGTGGTTGAAGTCAATCAAACAGCCTCAGCTCAATCTGATGCTCAGAATTAAAGCCCAAAGCACATAATTTAAGCGATGCGATTGAGTTAAACGCACTTCCCTAGTTAAATGAAACCTCTCCCTTATGGAGAGGTTTTTTTATGGATGAAGAAAGGGTTTTCAATGCAAGGATGGGTAGTAATTCCAGTCTCTTTAGCTTACTTGGGCGTGTTATTTCTGATCGCATGGTATGGAGACAGGCAAGTTCGCTGGCTATCACGCTGGCGTCCATGGATCTATAGCCTTTCTATTGCGGTGTATTGTACCTCTTGGACCTTCTACGGAACGGTGGGGCAGGCGAGCAATAACCCTTGGTCTTTTTTACCCATTTATCTCGCCCCGATTCTGGTCTTTACACTAGGGTGGCGGATCTTGGCGCGGTTGATCCTGATTGCGAAGCGAGAACACATCACCTCGATTGCCGACTTTATCGCAGCTCGTTACGGAAAATCTCAGGGCTTAGCGGTAGCTGTGACGGTTATCGCAGTGGTCGGTATTCTTCCTTATATCGCGCTGCAACTGCGCGGTATTACCATGGGGCTCGATATTGTTGCTCCTAGTCTGGCTCAAGATTTTGGCTATCAGGATTATCATGTTTCTTGGTTTGTGGTTGGCGCGCTGGCCATCTTTACGATGTTGTTTGGTACCAGGCATATAGATAACACGGAACATCACCGTGGCATGATGATGGCTGTGGCATTTGAGTCCATCGTTAAGCTGGCGGCCTTCTTGATTGTTGGTCTGTTTATCATGTACTTGGCGATGAGCAGCGACAAAATCGACTTGCTTGATTTGGCGGCTTCCACCTACGAATCACCGAATATTCCGACTCTAATCATTCATACCGTTTTAACCATGTTGGCGATTGTTTGTCTGCCACGCCAATTCCATACCATGGTGGTAGAGAACGAACGTCCTCAAGATCTACACACAGCACGTTGGTTATTTCCGCTTTATCTGATTTTGATGGGGTTGTTTGTTCTTCCTATCGCATGGGCGGGGCAAGGGCTGCTTCCAAGCATGCCTGCAGATACGTATGTGATTAGCCTGCCGATGGCTGAAGGCGCCAATCATATTGCCTTGCTTGCGTTCCTTGGTGGTACGTCTGCCGCAAGTGGTATGGTGATCGTATCGACTATCGCATTGGCGATCATGGTTTCGAACGATTTAGTTATGCCATTGCTTCTGCGTCGCATGCGCCTAACTCAAAGAACCCATCGTCATTTTTCGGGGCTGCTACTCGTAATTCGTCGCGGGCTTATTTTATTGCTTCTGCTTGGTGCTTGGTTGTTCTATCAGGCGCTCGACACCATTCACTCCTTGTCTGCGATCGGCTTCCTTTCGTTTGCGGCGATTGCTCAATTTGCTCCGGCACTGATTGGTGGTTTGTACTGGCGTCCGGGTAACCGAAAGGGTGTGTATGTCGGCTTAATGGTCGGTTCAGTGATTTGGCTGATTACCCTGATGAGTCAAACCAGCATGTTGGCAGGCGATAGTGAAAGTAACCTTTTGCTGTGGATGATCACGCCGCCAGAACTGCTCAGTAGCTGGAATATCAGCAGTTCGAACTGGGGCATTGTGCTGAGTATTGTACTTAATACCTTGTGCTATGCCGTGGTTTCGATGTCGACCAGGCCAAGCCTAAGTGAGCGCTTACAATCAGCAGCATTTGTTGGCACGCCGCTGCCTGAAAATGAGAACATTAGCCTTTATCAAAGCCGTGTAACCGTGGCTGAATTAGAGATGTTGGCGTCGCGTTTTGTCGGTCGAAAGCGAGCGAAAAGTGCCTTACACAGCTATTGGCAACAACACGGGCAGCCGTTACTTCCTAATCAACAAGCACCTGCGAGTTTGATTCGACACGCAGAGCGTGTACTCGCCGGTGTATTCGGTGCCTCTTCTGCTAAGTTAGTACTTACTTCGGCCTTGCAAGGCAGAAATATGCAGCTTGAAGAGGTTGCGACCATCGTTGATGAAGCCTCTGAACTGTACGATTTCAGCCGTGGTTTATTGCAAGGCGCGATTGAACATATTGGCCAAGGCATTGCAGTAATAGACAAACAAATGAGGCTGGTGGCGTGGAATCAACGTTACTTAGAGCTGTTTGAATTCCCTGCGGGTTTGATTCAGGTTGGACGACCCATTTCAGATGTGATTCGTCATAATGCTGAACAAGGTTTGTGTGGTCCGGGTGACTCAGAAGATCACGTTCGCCGCCGTGTTTATCACCTTGAACAAGGCACTCGACACACATCTTCCCGTATTCGTCCTGATGGCCGAGTGATTGAGGTGCAAGGTAATCCGATGCCAAGTGGCGGCTTCGTAATGAGCTTCACTGATATCACGGTATTCCGACAAGCAGAGCAAGCGCTAAAAGATGCTAACGAAAGCTTGGAATCAAGAGTGCATGAGCGAACTCAAGAGCTCGAGAAACTGAATCATCGCTTGGTAAAAGCAACTCAGATTTCGGATCAAGAGTCCCAATCCAAGAGTCGTTTTCTAGCCGCGGTAAGCCACGATTTAATGCAGCCGCTCAATGCTGCGCGCTTGTTTGCTTCGTCACTTTCTGAGGTGGCGAAAGAGCAAGAGGTGAAGCAGCTGTCATCTCATATCGAGAGTGCGCTTGGTGCTGCTGAAGATCTGATTGGTGACTTACTGGATATCTCTCGACTGGAATCAGGGAAGCTAGAAACCAACATTCACGCGATTGCTGTACACGATGTGCTAACCAACTTAAATGCGGAATTTAGTGCCTTAGCGAGACAACAAAAAATTGAGTTCAAGATGATCCCATCGTCATTGTTCATTCACTCTGACCCTAAGTTATTAAGGCGCGTGATTCAGAACTTTTTGACCAACGCCTTTCGCTATAACCCGGAAGGCAAAGTGGTTCTGGGTGCAAGGCGAGTGAACGGGCAAGTGCGAATCGATGTGTGGGATAATGGAACCGGTATCGATGAAGACAAGCAACAAGAGATCTTCGAAGAATTTACTCGTGGCAGCCAAGTGCGTTCTGATCAAGGGTTGGGGTTAGGGTTAGCCATCTCGAAAGGTATTGCTCATGTACTTGGTCATCAAATTTCGATGCGCTCATGGCCGGGTCAAGGTAGTGTCTTTTCCATCACCTTAGCTCGAGCGGAAAAAGTGGCTCCAGTTGTGCAAGCTTCAGCGCCAATGGCGACCAGCGACATCGAACATCTGAAAATATTGTGTGTCGATAATGAGCGCGAAATTTTGGTCGGGATGGAGAACCTGATTGGTCGTTGGGGTTGTGAGGTTAAGACCGCGGTTGATCTGGTTGAAAGCTTGAAGTGTCTCGATGACGACTGGCAGCCGGATGTGATCTTCTCTGATTATCGTCTCGACAATGGTCGAACGGGACTTGAGGTGTTGCAACAGTGTCGACTGCGCCTTGGAGACTCTTTTGAAGGGGTCATCATCAGTGCCGATAGAACAGATGACATGTTGGCAGCGATAAAGGCCAACAGCTTTAGTTTTATTGCCAAGCCTGTGAAGCCGCTAAAACTCAGAGCGGTATTGAATCGCGTGAGTTAATTCAAATCACTATTTTTAATTAACTATTAGAGACTAAAAGGCCTCAGATGAGGCCTTTTTTTGATCCGATAGACTTGCTATGAGTTACTGGTTTTAACCAGCAATACCACCCTGCGTCAGTGTGGTTGGATCAAGCAGTTTGCTGAGTTCTTCTCGGCTGAGATCGGTTTCTCTTTCTGCAACCTCAAGGATTGGCAAACCCTCTTTGTAGGCTTTCTTAGCAATATCCGCAGCTTTCAAGTAACCAATCACAGGGTTGAGTGCCGTGACCAGAATTGGATTCTTTGAAAGTGCTAAATCAAGATTGTCTTGGCGCACAGTAAAGGTCGCAACGGCTTTATCAGCCAATGCGATGGAGCTGTTAGCTAAAAGCTCGATACTTTCTAATACGTTATGAGCAATGACTGGCAGCATCACATTCAGTTGGAAGTTGCCTGATTGGCCTGCCACAGTAATCGTCGTGTCGTTACCAATCACTTGTGCTGCTGCCATCGCTGCGGCTTCTGGAATCACAGGGTTCACTTTGCCCGGCATGATAGAAGAACCCGGCTGTAGCGCCTGCAATTCGATCTCACCTAAACCTGCTAGCGGGCCTGAGTTCATCCAGCGAAGATCGTTTGAGATCTTCATGATCGCAACTGCTGCAGTTTTGAGCTGCCCTGAAAAGGCAACGATCGCATCTTGGCTGCTGAGGTTGAAAAAGAAGTTCTCACTCGAGTTAAAACTGATCTTTGTCGATTGAGATAGGTGACTTGCAAACTTATCGGCAAAGCGTGGGTCGGCATTGATCCCGGTTCCTACCGCTGTTCCACCTTGAGCGAGCGCCTTGATAGCGGGCAGGGTGCTTTCAATGGCTTGCTTGGCGTGTTCAATCTGGAACTTCCAGCCACCAAGCTCTTGAGCAAAGGTAATTGGCATCGCATCCATTAGATGAGTACGACCGGTTTTCACTACCTCAGCAAGCTCTTGCTGTTTAACGGTAAGTGCTTCAGAAAGGTGAGTTAATGCAGGCAGTAGTTTGTTTTCAGCCATAAGAGCGACACTGACTTGAATTGCAGTTGGTACCACATCGTTGCTGCTTTGACCCATATTGACGTGATCATTCGGATTCACGTTACCCTGCAAACTTCTTGAAGCGAGTGTTGCAATCACTTCATTAGCATTCATGTTGGAGCTAGTACCAGAGCCAGTTTGATAAACATCGATCGGGAATTGATCGAGGTATTTACCATCGATGATCTCTTGGCTCGCTTCGGCAATCGCGTTGGCGATATCACCTTCCAATAAACCCAACTGAGCGTTGGTGTCTGCGGCGGCCTGTTTAATGAATGCCAATGCTTGAATGAAGCTGGTTGGCATCTTGTGTGAACTAAAAGCAAAGTTATCTGCAGCACGTTGAGTTTGTGCTTGGTATAGCGCATCAGCAGGGACTTTCACTTCCCCCATGCTGTCTTTCTCAATTCGATATTGTAGGGTCATGTTCTATCCTTGTTAGCCAAGTGGGGCTTGGACTTATTGTAGTGTTTGGCTGAGATTCAAAAAACGCGCTTGGCCTTGAGGCTGCTGGCAGTAGTGGCGTTTCAAATAAAATAGTGGTGAGTGAA
This sequence comes from Vibrio sp. ZF 223, assembly GCF_003050585.1. Classification (NCBI taxonomy): domain Bacteria; kingdom Pseudomonadati; phylum Pseudomonadota; class Gammaproteobacteria; order Vibrionales; family Vibrionaceae; genus Vibrio; species Vibrio sp. ZF 223. The sequence goes on along the minus strand of NZ_PIGB01000013.1, from coordinate 105,383 downwards.
TAGAGTCTAGGCAGATATGACGAAAGGCGAAACTGCGCTCAGGAGACTCAATCGCTTCAATCAGATGGAAGAAAACTTGGCGCAGGTACAGCTCGCACAACAAGATGTTTTCTTGGGCGGCGTGCTTTTCATAGTAAGCGGAAAGCGTCAGTGCGCACTCGATGTAGTCTCGAATCACAAATGGCTCATGGCCTTGGACTTGTTCTAATGAAGCAAAGCGATCTTGTGCTTTGTAAAACCTCGAATAGAGACCCTGCTGTTCTTTCATCATCACTTGCATCTCCCTACTGGATCTTAATGATAATTATTATCAAATGAGATTTTAAAAACAACCTTTTGTTTGTCTTTTTATAAAATAAAACGGGAAAAGAAAAAGCCGATACATAACGTATCGGCTTTCTGAGATTCAGTACCTAATCCCTACAATGTAAGTACTGATTCATTTTTTGCTAAACATCTCTGCTTAGTGGTCGTGAGCTTCACCAGCACCTTTCGGGTAACGAATGTTCTCAACCATATCTTGTACATCTTGTGGCACTTCAGCAGTTACCTTGTTTACAGCAATTGATACTACGAAGTTTAGGCACATACCTAGCGTACCGATGCCCTCTGGGCTGATACCAAACCACCAGTTTTCAGGTGTGCTTGCTGCTGGGTTAATGAACTTGAAGTAGATGATGTAGCTTGCTGTGAAGGCAATACCTGACAACATACCTGCAATTGCGCCTTCCTTGTTCATCTTCTTGTAGAAGATACCTAGGATAATCGCTGGGAAGAAGGATGCTGCGGCTAAGCCGAAGGCAAACGCTACTACCTGTGCTACGAAGCCTGGTGGGTTAATACCCAAGTAACCTGCACCGACAATCGCGACCATAGCTGCCAAACGAGCGGCTAACAGCTCCTGTTTGTCGGTCATGTTTGGTCTGAAGCCTTTCTTCAACAAGTCATGTGAAATCGACGTAGAGATTACCAGTAGTAGACCTGCGGCAGTTGATAGTGCGGCTGCTAGGCCACCGGCTGCAAGCAGTGCTACAACCCAGTTTGGTAGTTTCGCTAGCTCTGGAGAAGCCAATACGATGATGTCACGGTTAATCTTCATCTCGTTGCGTTCATCGCCCGAGTAGAACATTTTTCCATCGCCGTTCTTATCTTCCCAACCTACTAGACCTGTGCTTTCCCAGTTTTTGTACCAGCTTGGTGCGTCTGCTGCTGCGACACCTTGCATGTCAGGGCCGTTGATTGTTTCGATCATGTTTACACGAGCGAATGCTGCAACACCTGGTGCTGTTGTGTATAGCAATGAGATGAACAGTAGAGCCCAACCCGCTGAGATACGAGCATCACGTACTTTTGGTACAGTGAAGAAACGAATGATTACGTGTGGAAGACCCGCAGTACCTACCATTAGAGCCGCACAGATGAAGAATACATCCACCATGCTCTTGTTACCTTCGGTATAGGCGGTAAATCCGAGTTCTTCGGTGAGTCCATCCAGTTTATCAAGTAAGTAAACATCTGTGCCTGATAGCGTAGAGCCCATACCAACTTGTGGAAGTGGGTTACCTGTCATCATGATTGACGTAAAGATTGCTGGAACAAGGAAGGCGAAAATGAGGACACAGAATTGAGCTACCTGCGTATAAGTGATGCCTTTCATGCCACCAAGCACTGCGTAGAAGAACACAATACCCATACCAATGATGATACCTAGGTTAATGTCGACTTCTAGGAAACGAGAGAATACAACGCCTACACCACGCATCTGACCTGCAACGTACGTAAATGATACGAAGATTGCACAGAATACCGCTACCATACGGGCAGTTTTCGAGTAGTAACGCTCACCGATGAAATCAGGAACCGTAAACTGACCGAACTTACGTAGGTAAGGTGCTAAACATAGCGCAAGTAGTACGTAACCGCCTGTCCAACCCATTAGGTAAACCGCACCGTCGTAACCAACGAATGAGATGATACCTGCCATTGAGATGAATGATGCTGCCGACATCCAGTCAGCGGCGGTCGCCATGCCGTTTGCTACTGGGTGTACACCACCGCCAGCAACGTAGAACTCACTCGTAGACCCTGCACGAGCCCAGATTGCGATGCCGATATATACCGCGAAAGTAATACCGACGAGAATAAACGTCCAAGTTTGAATATCCATGTTCTAGCCTCTAGTCTTCCTGTACGTTGTATTTTTTGTCGAGCGCATTCATGCGAACAACGTAAATAAATATCAGCGCCACGAAGGTGTATATCGAACCTTGCTGAGCGAACCAAAATCCTAGCTTGAACCCGCCAAACTGAACGGTATTGAGGGCATCCACAAATAAGATGCCAGCGCCGTAAGACACTGCAAACCAGACCGCGAGCAGTGTTCCCATAATTCCCAAGTTTTCCTTCCAGTAGGCTTGAGCATGTTCCGTAGATTCGAACGCCATTGCCTTCTCCTTTATTTCGTTTCCGTAGAAACTGTTTCTGTAGAAAATTATCGTGTTAACGTAATGTTACGATTTAGAATGTAGCAAGGATAAGTAAAGGGATCTGTGCAACTTTAGTCGGGACGCGATTAGCACTAATCCACTGAAATATGGGAGTTGGAAGACATAACCATAGAAAAATGTGATGTTACAATGTTGTTAAATTAGCCTAAGGTCTAACAAAAACGCATGAATTAGGGTGCGAGTCATAAAATTTAACAACTAAATGACCGAGAAACGGTATTTAGTCCTGCATATGACACGAAGCGAAACATAAGTTTGTTATAGTATCAGCGGCACTTTTACCGACCGCGCCTTGCTTAACGGCAGAAGATCAACATGCTTAAAGCTCGGGTTTTATTCTTTGGGGGGACGAATTGGACGCAATAACTATTAACCACTTATTTTTAACTGGTGCGGTGCTCATCGCCATCAGTGTGCTTTTTTCGCAAGTCTCCTCTCGCTTGGGCGTTCCTATTCTTTTGATCTTCCTTTTCGTTGGCATGTTAGCTGGTGAAGATGGGCCCGGTGGCATCAATTTCGATGACTACTCCCTAACTTATTTGGTGAGTAATCTTGCGCTTGCTGTGATCCTGCTTGATGGCGGTATGCGGACCAAGGTTGCAAGCTTCAAGGTCGCTTTCTGGCCGTCACTGTCACTAGCCACAATAGGCGTGGCCTGTACTGCGACCTTAACTGGACTTATGGCTTCTTGGCTGTTCGACCTGTCACTGATGCAGGGCATTTTGGTGGGCGCAATTGTTGGCTCCACCGATGCGGCAGCGGTATTCTCTTTGTTGAAAGGGCAAAGCCTCAATGAGCGTGTTGGCTCAACCTTAGAGATCGAATCGGGTACCAACGACCCAATGGCAGTCTTCCTGACAGTGACCTTAATTACGCTACTTGGCACCCCAGATGCCGAGATGGGAATGAACTTCCTACTGAAAAGTTTCGCGATGCAGTTTGGTGTCGGCACGCTTATCGGCCTTGGTGGCGGTTGGGTTCTGTGGAGCTTAATCAATCGAGTGCAGCTGGCTGATGGCCTGTATTCGATTCTGGTGCTCAGTGGCGGTGTAGCTCTGTTTGCCTTCTCTAACATGCTTGGCGGCAGCGGTATCTTATCGATTTACTTAGTGGGCTTGTTCATTGGTAATCGTCCGACACGCTCTCGACACTCGATTCTTAATGTCCTTGATGGCATGACGTGGTTAAGCCAAATCGTGATGTTCTTGGTATTGGGTTTACTGGTGACGCCATCGACGCTGATGGACATTGCTCTGCCTGCATTAGCACTGGCCTTCGGTATGATTTTGTTTGCTCGTCCGCTGTCGGTTTGGTTGGGTTTGCTGCCGTTCAGAAGCTTTACCACCAAGGAACGTTGGTTTGTTTCTTGGGTCGGTTTACGTGGTGCGGTGCCGATCATTCTGGCCGTGTTCCCGATGATGGCTGGCCTGCCCAATGCTCAGCTGTATTTTAATATCGCCTTCTTCGTGGTTATGGTGTCGCTGATTGTTCAAGGCGGCAGCTTGATGAAAGTCGCGAGATTGGCTCAAGTGACTTTACCTCCAACACCGACACCGATTTCTCGTACAGGCATTGAAATCTACCCTGCCAGTGAGTGGGAGATGTTTGTCTACAAGCTGAAAGAAGAGAAATGGTGTGTGGGCGAACCACTGAAGCGTTTGTCTATGCCGGAAGGAACGCGCATTACTGCACTGTTTAGAAAGGATACCTTGCTTCACCCATCGGGCAGTACCGTGCTAGAGGCGAACGATATTCTCTGTGTGCTTGGTCAAGATAAAGACCTAGATAGCCTAAGTGAGCTATTCAGTGAGGCACCTTTAGCCGAAGATGCAGCTCGATTCTTTGGTGATTTCTTCCTTGAGGTTGGGTTATCGATTGCTGCCGTGAGTGACTGCTATGGCATTGAACTTGGCTCGGAAGAAGAGCGCGACATGACGCTAAAACAATTGGCTGAGCGCGAACTTGGCGCGCACCCAGTATTGGGCGATAGCTTCGAGTGGCATGACATCACTTGGGTAGTCGCAGAGATAGATGATCATAAAGTCGTCAGGTTGGGTTTATGTTTACCTAAGACGACTTTAGAAGAGGATATGAGCGAAGCCTAATTGTGGACTTCTTGTAGCAAGATAACCGCTTGAGTACGATTTTTCACATCCAGTTTACGGAAGATGGCCGTCATATGTGCCTTGATGGTCGCTTCCGAAACATTCAATTCATAGGCGATTTGCTTGTTCAGCAAGCCGTCAGAAAGCATCCCTAATACCCTGTACTGCTGAGGCGTCAGTGTGGAAATCTTTTCTGCAAGGTCGCTACAGGCAGCATTGTTGGTAATCAGTCCTTCAGGGAAGAACGGGTCGCCATTCAGCACTTGATTCAGTGCACTCACCAATTCACGCATATCACTCGACTTAGGAATGAAGCCAAACGCACCGTGGCTCTTCACTTGAGTCACTACGCTGGCATCTTCACTGGCAGAAATCACCACAATCGGTAGATCTGGGTATTCAGCGCGCAGTTGAATTAAGCCTGACATGCCATTGGCACCCGGCATTTTCAGGTCGAGCAGCAGCAGGTCGGGTTCATCTTCTTTCTTAAGCAGAGCCAGTAAGGCGTCGAGAGAATCAGCCTCAAGCAGGTTCGCACCGCTGATCGCCATATGAACTGACTGAAACAGGGCGTTGCGGAAGAGAGGGTGGTCATCAGCAATGATGATGGTATAGGTCGAGTCCATGACGTTCATACTTTTAACAATTTAGTTAATATTTATTATCATCCTGATTGAGTATGTGGACAATATCTATGCATTAAAAGTCTGAACCATATCGACTTTTATCCCTGTTCTTGGAAAGCGTTTCCTATAATCACAAAAAAGCCGCACTGCCATCTCGTTATGAGGAGCAGTGCAGCTTGCGTTAGAGCTTGTATTTAGACGAATGTCGTCGTTATAGCTGGTGGTCTTGCATGTGTTTTAAGAATACATCGGCAGGCATAAAACCAGTGACACGAGCATTTGGAACATGGTTACCCTCGCCATCCCAGAACTCAATCGTTGGTAAGCCGAGTACCTGTAATTGTTTAAGCAGTTCAATATCTTGAGGCATGTTTCTTGTTACGTCAGCCTGAAGCAGTACGAAGTCAGAAAGTTTGTTCTCAACATCAGCTTGATGGAAGGTGTACTTCTCGAACTCTTTACACGCCACACACCAATCTGCGTAGAAATCGAGCATCACTGGTTTACCCAGCTTTTTCGCTTCGATGAGCTGGATTTCTAGCTCTTCAACGGTATTGATGCGTGCAAATTGGATATGCTGTTGTTCTACCGTTACGCTCTTCTCCGCAAACCAATAGTTCAATGCAGGCTGTGCGGAAGCAAACAAGCCAAGCATTGCGATGATACCGACCGCACTTTGCTTCCAGCCGCCGAATGGCAGTGCATTTTTGCTGTGGTACAGCCAACCGAAGGCGATGAAGCCAAGGCCAGACCAAAGCACTGTTGCCCATAACTCAGGGATAATACGCTCTAGCAGGAAGATTGGTGCTGCCAGCAAGATAAAGCCGAATACGATTTTTACCTTGTCCATCCAGCTGCCCGCTTTCGGTAGTAGCTTATTACCAAATACCGCAACTAAGATCAGCGGGATACCCATACCCATCGCCAATGCGTATAGAGCGATCGCGCCAGTAAACAGGTCACCACTTTGAGCCACATACAACAGCGCACCCGATAGTGGCGCTGTGGTACAAGGCGAACACACCAAGCCAGAGATAGCACCCATCGCGAACACGCCCAAGGTATTGCCACCTTGTTGCTTGTTACTTTGGTTGTTGAGCCAAGTTTGAATGCTGCTTGGCAGTTGCAGGTTATAAACGCCAAACATCGACATGGCTAACGCCACGAATAGAACGCTCAACGCAATCAATACGTAAGGGTGTTGCATCGCCGCTTGGAACTGCATACCTGCAGAGGCAACCACTAAACCTAACAGGGTGTAGGTTAGCGCCATACCTTGCACATAGATGAACGACAACATCAGCGCACGACCTTGGCTGAGCTTGCCGCCACCTAAAACGATACCCGTTAGAATTGGGTACATCGGCAGAACACACGGTGTAAAGGCTAAGCCAACACCAAGTGCTAAGAATAATAATGGCGTCCACCAACTGTCACCGAGCTTATCGGCTAGGCTCGCTTCTTTTGAAACGGGTGCACTTGATTGTGGAGTGGTGTTAGTTGCAACGTCTGCTTTTAGAGAAGCTTGTTGCGTTGAAACATCGGTTTCATTGTTTGCAGCCGATGACTCTTGCGATACCGCATTAGCTTGAGAGTCGCCTGAACCAGAACCAAAATCTGTAGCCGCAAATGGTTCAATGTCGATGATTCGAGTTTCGGGTGGATAGCAGAAACCCGCATCCGCACAGCCTTGATATTTAACGATCAGCTGTGAGCCATCTTGGTAACTCTGTAGGGGAACTTGAACGAATAACGGCTGGGTATAAATGCTCACCTCACCAAAGAATTCATCTTGGTGTGGCTTACCATCTTCTAATTCAACGTTACCGATCGCGAGATTTTGCCCAGTGAAAGAGAGGCTATGTTGGTAGAGGTAGTAGCCTTCTTTTACTTGCCAGTCGAGAAGCACCTTGCCGTCTTGCTGGTAGTAATTGAAAGGGAAAGCTTGGTCTACAGGGACAAAACCGTTGTTATTGCCTCCGAAGCTTGGCTCGGCGTTGTCATTTCCAAAAAGCGCCCACGCAGGCTGGGTGAACAGGGAAACACAAACAAAAAGTAATGTGGCAAGTCGTCGCATACTATTTAGTCATCAAATTGGAGTTGAAGGTATCTTAACTCAATCAGACCGTAATAGTTTGTGATTAGTTTCATCGACCAGCAAATATCCGCTAGGGCGGGTGAGCCACTTTGCTAGGCAGTCGAGAGAGGGTTAGCTGCGCAACTGCAGTGAACAGCCCTTGCCAGTAAGACATTTAGGCAACACCTAAGCGTGCTCTTACTACTTGTTCGCAAGCATCAATGTTCATCGTATCTTTTGGAATAATGAGCACAGTGTCATTGCCGCCAACAGTACCGATAATCTCTGTATGTGGGTCGATATCGACTAACCTTGCGACCAACTGCGCACAACCAGGGTTTGTTTTGACGATCACCATCGCTTGGTTGTGAGTAATTAATTCGATTTGCGATGAGATGGAGGCATCGACACGCACAGGCGCGCTTTCAACTGTAATGCAGTAAACCTTTTTACCACAGGCATTCTGAATTTTGACAACGCCAAGCTGTGACAAAATGCGAGAGACAGTCGATTGGCTAATGCCTGTATAACCGATCTCGACCAGTTTCTCGCGCAGTTGATTTTGGGTCGAGAAGCTTTGTTGTTGTAGTAAGCGTTTGCACGCCGCAGTCAGTGTTTTATCTTCAGCTGAATACAAGCAACCGTGCTCAGTGATTTCGTTCATGAACAACTCCTTAAGGTCAACGTGTGGATATCGCTTGTCCATAGCGCAGAACGCACTCCCAAAGCCGTAGAGTACGATTATTAATTAGGCTTACCGATGAATCCCGAAGTAGAGAAGGAAGGGTATGCGAGATGTATGATCATCTATTCATTGAGTCTACCACTAAAGGATAGTTATCTTTTTGAAGGCGATCACCAAATAATATTCTGGTTTATTGCTTTTATTTTGGGGTTTTATTCTTTGGCTAATGGATATTTATTCCGGCTTGGGAATAAATATCCATGTTACTTTAGTGGTTTTTGTTGCGAAGGTAATACCGCTAAGGGTTAGCGAATTTCACTCATGATCTCGCGAGAGAATACTTTTTCACAATAGTGACATTTTAACTGTACGTTTCCGTGTTTTAGCTGCACTTTAAAGCTACTTTCGACAGGTTCACCGTGTGAAATACAGTTGCTATTTGGGCAGGCGAACACACTGTTGATTTGTTCTGGCAGCACAAGGGTTAGCTTGTTGACCACTTTGTACTCTTCAATCTGATTCACTGTCGCTTGTGGAGCGTACAGAGCCAATTGGTTGGCTTGTTCCTTGGTCAGAAAGATGTTCTCAATTTTGATTAGGTCTTTGTTGCCGAGCGCTGATGATGGCAGGTTTAAGCCCATCGTGATGCGTTGTTCTGTTTTATGCAGCTTGAACAGTTTGAGAATTTTAATCCCAAGATGAGCAGGGATGTGGTCAATCACGCTGCCATTACGGATCGCTTCTACTTGTAGCTGAGTTTGTTTAACCATGACTATATCTCCTGCTTATAAAGTGTCGTTTAGAACTAGGGCTAATAAAGCTTCACGTGCGTACACACCGTTTTCAGCCTGTTCGAAGTAGTAAGCGTGTGGCGTTTTATCGACGTCGGTGGTGATTTCGTCGACGCGTGGCAGTGGGTGAAGGACCTTCATATTTTGACGAGCGTCTTTCAATGTATCGGCGGTTAGGATGTAAGCCGATTTCATGTGTGCGTATTCCGACGCATCAAAGCGCTCTTTCTGTACGCGAGTCATGTATAAAACATCCAGTTCTGGCACGACTTCTTCAATGCTGCTGTGAGTGCTGTATTGGATCCCCATCTCTTCTAGCTCTTCACAGATGTAATCTGGCATCTCTAATACTTCTGGTGCGATAAAGAAGAAACGTACGTTATTGAATTTTGATAGCGCTTGGGTTAGTGAGTGCACAGTACGGCCATATTTTAGGTCGCCGACGAATGCGACATTGAGGTTATCAAGCGTGCCCTGCGTTTCGTAAATCGAGAACAGATCCAGCAAGGTCTGAGTTGGGTGTTGGTTGGCACCATCGCCGCCATTTACCACCGGAACACCGTTAGAGAATTCAGACGCTAAACGTGCTGCGCCTTCTTGTGGGTGACGCATCACAAAGGCATCCACGTAAGATGAAATAACCTGCACTGAGTCGGCAAGCGTTTCGCCTTTTTTCGCCAGTGATGTGTTACCGCCATTATCAAAGCCGATGACCGTGCCACCAAGGCGTTGAACGGCGGTTTCAAATGAAAGACGAGTTCGAGTTGAAGGCTCAAAGAAGCAGCTCGCAACGACTTTATTTTTCAGCAACTCTGGGTTTGGCTCGGCCTTGAGTCTTGCTGCTGTGTCGACGATAAGCTCTAGTTCATTACGAGTGAGCTCAGGTATGGAGATGATGTGCTTGTTAAATAACGAATGCGCCATAACGGGTCTTCCTTCTATGCATACAGTCAAATTGCGGACAAAAAAAAGCCCCCTAAAATAGGAGGCTTCGAAACGATCAATAGAGCAAAATAAAAATGACACCAACGCCACTCTTTGGCGTGTGGTTTGACAATTATGTGCGACAGAATTGCGGTTCATTTTTTGCTCTCTTTAGACAAATTGCGGAGGATTATACTCAGATAAAAAGACCATGCAATACTTTCTGTAAAGTATTCATTTAATGGATTTTTATGCGAAATTGCGTCCGTTTTTAGCTTTCATTTAAGCCTTTGTCGGAACTGCGAATCTCAGGTTTTTTCAGGTAATAATCCTTTCTAGTACATGAAAAAAAATGCGGGTTTTATCCAAGGTCAAAATCCCAAGAACGCCACCCGCATTTCCCTGTTATTGCACTTAACTTGTCAACGTCTTACGAACAAGTGAGTGCTTAACTTATTAACTTATTAGTTGCCTAGTGTCGCAACCATTACTGCTTTGATGGTGTGCATGCGGTTTTCAGCTTCGTCGAACACGATAGAGTATTCAGACTCAACCACTTCATCTGTCACTTCAACGCCGTCTTTTAGTTGTGGATATTCAGCAGCAAGTTGTTTGCCTACGGTGGTATCTTCGCCGTGGAAAGCCGGTAGGCAGTGCATGAATTTCACATGTGGGTTGCCAGTCGCTTTGATCATGTCCATGTTGACTTGGTAAGGCATCATTAGGTTGATGCGCTCAGCCCACGCTTCTTTTGCTTCGCCCATCGATACCCAAACATCGGTGTATAGGAAGTCACAACCTTGCACGCCTTCTTGAACATCTTCTGTTAGCGTGATTTTGCCGCCTGTGTGTTCAGCAATTTCACGACATTCAGCTAATAGTTCTTCTTGTGGCCAGAATTGTTTTGGAGCAACAAGGCGAATGTCCATGCCCATTTTCGCAGCGCCAACCATTAGAGAGTTACCCATGTTGTTACGAGCATCACCTAGGTAAGCAAAGCTGATTTCATGCAGTTGTTTACCACGGCCGTATTCCGTCATAGTTAGGAAGTCAGCCAGGATTTGTGTTGGGTGGAATTCGTCAGTCAGGCCATTCCATACTGGTACGCCAGCGTAAGCGCCTAGCTCTTCAACGATCTCTTGACCGAAGCCGCGGTATTCAATGCCATCGTACATACGGCCAAGAACGCGAGCGGTATCTTTCATTGATTCTTTGTGGCCAATTTGAGAGCCAGATGGGCCTAAGTAAGAAACTCGAGCACCTTGGTCGAATGCAGCAACTTCAAATGCACAGCGAGTACGAGTTGAGGTTTTCTCAAAGATAAGTGCGATGTTTTTGCCAGTCAGTGTTGGCTGTTCGTAACCGTTGTACTTCGCTTTTTTTAGCTCCATAGAAAGATCTAACAAGTGTTGAATTTCGCGTGGAGTGAAATCTAGTAGTTTTAGGAAGTTACGATTGCGTAGGTTAAAAGCCATGATGTATTCCTTCTTAGATTTAGGCGCTTTCCTGTTACAGGGAAAGAAAATTCAAGAAAGCGCGATTCAATTTTTAGTTAAATTTGTTCGGTTCGGTTTGTTTCGTTTGATTCTGTGTTTACAAGGACATAGAAACTTATTTGTGCGTTAACCTTTGGTGATATTGGTACCCGCTTGGCCTTGCAGGATTTGCAAGCCATCTTCGAGTGCGCCGATACCCACAACCTTGCCGCCTTGCTCAATGAATTCGCACGACGCTTCAATTTTTGGCCCCATAGAGCCTGCATCGAACTCGAACATTGCTAACTCGCTTGGGGTGGTACTGCGCAATGCGTGTTGAGTCGGTTTGCCCCAGTCAAGGTAAACAGCGTCCGCGTCGGTCAAAATAAGCAGTGCATCCGCATCCAGTTGTTTCGCCAAGAAAGCCGCTGACATGTCTTTGTCGATAACCGCTTCAACACCCACTAATTTGCCGTTTTCTTTTTTTACTGGGATGCCACCGCCGCCTGTACAAATTACGAGGTGGCCTGCATCGATAAGTTGCGTAATCGCTTCGTGCTCAACAATGCCAGTAGGGCGTGGGCTTGGCACAACGCGACGGAAGTGTTGTCCGTCTGGTTTGACGATCCAGTGGAATTTCTCCGCTAATTCACGCGCTTCAGCTTCTTCGTAGATTGGGCCAATCGGTTTGGTTGGATCCGCAAATGCAGGATCATTTGGATCAACCGTCATTTGGGTCAACATGCAAGAGATGTTGCGGTTAGGCAGGTAGTTCTTAAACTCTTGCATCAACATATAGCCGATCATGCCTTGAGTTTCGCTGCCCAATACATCTAGCGGGTATGGATTTACTTTCTTGTATTCCAAACCTTGCAGAGCAAGTAAGCCAACTTGTGGGCCATTACCGTGCACTAACACCACGTTGTACACTTTTGCGATTTCAGAGATGGTTTTCACAGCCGTTTCAATATTGCGGCGTTGAACATCGGCTTCTAACGGCTCACCGCGACGAAGTAGGGCATTACCACCGAGTGCGACAACAACAGTTTGCTTAGTCATAATTGTGTTCTCTCATTTTGGCCAAGCTGAGATGATTTAAGATCGTTCAACTTGGCCGTTTCGTCTTAGTGATTAGATACCATCACGCTCAATTGGGCAGCTCATGCAGCGTGCGCCACCGCGACCGCGGCCAAGTTCATCGCCTGGAATCGGAAGAACTGTGATGCCTGCTTTGTCGTATTTTTCATTGGTGTATGTGTTGCCTTCGTAGCCAATCACGACGCCAGGTTTAACCGTTAGAACGTTGTTTGCATCGTTCCACTGCTCACGTTCTGCATGGAAGTTGTCACCACCAGTCGTGATTAGGTTTAACTTGTCTACGCCCAATGCTTTTTCGATAGCCGTTACGAAGTAGCCTTCCTCTTTCACTTTTACCGCACCAGACTCATCGCCAGTTAAGTTCCAGCACTGAACGTCTTTACTCACCACTTCAGGGTAAACAGAGAACGTATCTTCGTTCATGTGCGTCATAACGGTGTCTAAGTGCATGCAAGAGCGGTGTTTTGGTAGCTGCATTGCGATAACTTGTTTCGCTTGACCGTGTTTGAATAGGCTAGATGCTAAGTGCTCAACACCTTGTGCTGTTGTACGCTCAGACATACCGATAAGCACTGTGCCACGACCGATAACAAGAACGTCACCGCCTTCAATCGTTGAGTTGTCGTAGCTGATGTTTTCTTCATCGCCGAAGTATTTGATGAAGTCTTGGCCTGCGAATGTTGGGTGCCAGCGGTAAATAGCGCGAACGTGGTTGGTTTCACGTTGACGAGCAGGTTTCGCCATTGGGTTGATTGATACACCGCCATATACCCAACAAGATGTGTCACGAGTAAATAGGTGGTTTGGTAGAGGTTCGATAATGAAGTCAGTTGGTGCGTGCATGCCTTGCATCATTGAAGATGATTTCATTGGCATCTCAGCGTAAGACAGGCCGCCCGTTAGGATTTTTGCTAGCTCTAGGTTTGGTAAGTCGCCCAAGTAGCAGCGCACGTCGTTAGCAAAAGTTTTGCCTAAGCGGTAATCAGAAACTTGATGATTCAAAAGCCAATCTTTCGCTTCTGGCACTGCTAGCGTGTCCGCTAGTAGGTCAGTAAGAAGAAGAACTTCAACACCTTGATCACGTAGCGTTTGAGTAAATGCGTCATGCTCTTTACCTGCACGCTCAACAGCCAGTACGTCATCAAATAGTAAATCGTGACAGTTAGAGGGTGTTAGGTGAGTCAGTGCGCGTCTTGGACGGTGAACTAGAACGCGGCGTAATTGACCTATTTCAGAACCTACATAGAACTTACTCATGATCGTCTCTCTCTTATATATTTGAATTACTTTTATCGCTAAGAGTAATTATTTATTTTCAGTTGAGAAGAATGAATTATTTATTCATATCTCTTGTCTGGAATTAATATTACGCCTGCTAGTCAGGTATTCTTAGAGATCTATCACAAATCGTTTTTTATCCCTCAGCCCTTTAAAATTAAGGGTTTTAACAAACTTTATGCACTTTTAACTATTGGCTATCCCTTCTAAATAGTTAACTCTTTGGGAACATTATGCATACTTTTTTCACTCGTATTACTAGAGTGGGAATTACAGGGGTTTATATGCAAAATAATTTTATTGATAAGAATGAGCTTAAGGTGGAAGTATGCAATGTTAGTATTTATATATTTAATTTTGAATGTGAAATTAATTATTCTTTAACAATTTAAATGCGAATAAAGCTATTTCGGTCACACTTTATAATCGAGTGTTTTAATCCGATTTTCTATGAAAATAGCTAATGCTTGTCCTTTGGTTATTACAGATTGATTTACTTTTAATATAATTAACTCTAATAAGTGACTAAGTATTTATCTAAATATAGTAGCGATGAATATTTGCTTTTTAATTAACCTTAGTATCGATATTTAAAGGTTATCTTTGCTTTCTAGCAAGTGTCTCAGCTCGTTTAGGCTTTGCGGCTTTGATAGGTAGATAGATTAATAGAGTGGCTTTAAATGATGCGTGTGCAGCTTGTGAGGGTGTTTCGATGGAAGGGTTTTGTTGGTCATCGATAGTGACAAAAAAAGCCGCTAGAAAGCGGCTTTGAGTGAGAAAGTGAGGTGTGTAGGTTTTAGATAAGCGCACCAATACTCAGAACAATGATGCAGAACACCATCAAGATACCGACTAGTGGCATTACCCATTTAACCCAGCGTACATAAGGGACGCGAGCAATCGCCAAGCCACCCATCACCACCGCGGAGGTTGGCGTAATTAGGTTCACCAAGCCAGATGCTGATTGGTACGCGGTGATAACCAGGTCACGACCTACGCCAGCAAAGTCAGCCAGTGGTGCCATGATTGGCATGGTAAGTACCGCCAAGCCAGAGGTCGATGGAACTAAGAACGACAGTAGAATCTCTAAGAAGAACATCACGTTAATGAAGATAACTGAAGAAAGCCCCGTTACCATTTGTTCTGCAGAGAACAGAATGGTATCGGTGATCATACCGCGGTCCATCACCACTACGATACCACGTGCAATACCTATGATAAGCGCAACACCAAGTAGGTCACGGGCACCATCAATAAAGCTGGTGGTAAACTCTTCTTCGCTCATACGAGCCACAATACCGACGATGATGGTTGCTGCTAAGAACATTGCAGAGATCTCTGCCATCCACCACCCAGCAACGGATACACCGTAAATCATTACCGCGAATGAACCACCAAAAATGGTCAGAATCAGTTTACGAGTTGCGGTGAATTCTAGTTTTTCGCCACTTGCGTTGCCAAGGAAGTGCGCTTTGTTCTCTTCGTATTTGTCGTACACAATGGATTTGCTTGGATCGGCTTGAACCATTCTTGCGTAGCGCATCACGTAGGCGACACAGATACCCCAACCAATAATCAACATCGCAATACGCAACACGATACCGTCGGTAAATGGAATGCCAGAGGCGTTGGCAGCGATCACGGTTGCGAATGGGTTAATGGTTGAACCTAGCACCCCAATCCCTGCGCCAAGTAGTACCGTCGCAGCAGCCACTAGAGGGTCAAAGCGAGCAGCCATCATTACAGGCACCAACAGTGTATAGAATGGTAGTGATTCTTCCGCCATGCCGTAGACAGTACCGCCTGCGGCGAACAGTGCCATCAGTATTGGTATCATCAACTCTTCTCGCCCTTCTAATCGTGCGGTAACGCGTTCGATACCGGCATCAATCGCCCCCGTCTTAGTTACTAGTCCTAAGAAGCCACCAATGATTAGGATGAACAGCGAAACGTCGATTGCCGCAGCTTCATAGCTATTGTGGTCGTAGAAGCCGTCAATAGGCGCTAGCAGTACGTCAATCACGCCTTGAGGGTTACCTTCTACCGCTTGATAGGTTCCGGTTACGGGTACTTCTCGGCCTAGCTCTTCATTCATTGCTCGGTCGTATTGGCCTGCTGGAACAATCCAGGTAAGCAGAGCGACGAACGCTATCAGAATAAATAGAATGGTGTAGGCAGAAGGGAATTTAAAGTTGGCAAAGAAGCCGCCCTTTTTTTTCTCGCTTGGTATCGTTTGAGTTGTCAT
The DNA here is from genome assembly GCF_003050585.1 of Vibrio sp. ZF 223. Lineage (NCBI taxonomy): Bacteria > Pseudomonadati > Pseudomonadota > Gammaproteobacteria > Vibrionales > Vibrionaceae > Vibrio > Vibrio sp. ZF 223. The sequence continues at coordinate 89,572 of NZ_PIGB01000013.1, read as the reverse complement.
GGCTATCTCCTTACATCATCTTAAATAGAAGTGATGTGAATTAGCGACTAATGATTTATAGATTGTAAATACACGGACACTTATAAAGCACTCAACGATATAAAGTTGCTGACTTTAAATTAAGTTTGTTTTTATATTTACTAATCCAAATGAAGTTAGATTTAATTTAGCTGCGGTTATTTTATTCCTTACGTCAGTATTTAAGTTTGGTGCTGTTCACAAAAATAATCGCTAATGAATGGTCTGAAAAATGGCAGAAAAACGGCAAGGTTTTTTGGTTAGTTAGCTTGGATTAATATTCGCTATGGATTAAAGGAAAGCGAGGGGGGATTGATTTGATAGGTGTTGTTTCTAGTTGGGTTGAATAATCTTGGAATTTTATTCAAACTTTATTTTTAGGCGGTTTTTAAAGTTTATAATGGTTATTTGATGTGTATCAAACAACACGTTGAGTAGAAAATAAAAAAGGAAGCCGAAGCTTCCTTTTAAATGTTCAATCATCAGCGAATATTAGATAAACAGACCGCCGAACGCGAAGCCTAGTGCTACCGCTGTACTGATTGTTACCACACCTGGAATGAAGAATGGGTGGTTGAAAACGTAGTTACCGATACGCGTTGAGCCTGTGTCATCCATCTCAACCGCTGCTAGTAGCGTAGGGTAAGTTGGAAGTACGAACAGCGCACTTACCGCAGCAAAAGAAGCAACGGCTGTTAGTGGTGCTACGCCAATCGCTAGTGCTGCAGGCATCAGTGCAACCGTTGTTGCGCCTTGAGAGTAAAGCAGCATCGAAGCGAAGAACAGAACAAGAGCCAGCATCCATGGGTAGTCAGCCAGTAGAGCGCCTGCTACGTCTTTGATTTCAGCAACGTGTGCGTTTACAAATGTTGAACCTAACCAAGCCACACCAAGTACACATACACATGCCGTCATACCAGAGCGGAATGTTGGCGCTGAAGAAATCTTAGCTGCATCAATCTTAGTGAACAGAACGATAGCCGCAGCTGCTGCCAGCATCACAGACATGATCGCTTCGTTACGACCTAGCGCAGGGTTTTCAATTAGACCAACAGAGCTAGAGATAGCTGCTGCGTAGCACACCACGAAACCAATCGCTGCTAGGAAGATGTACGTTGCTTTCTTCGCTGTTGGCAGAATTTCGCGTTTCTCTTCTGTTGCTAGTTTGATTAGACCTTTCTCTAGACGCTCTTGGTAAACAGGATCGTCTTTCAGCTCGCTACCCATGTAGTTAGCGACAACCGCGCCAACCATACAAGCGATGAAGGTTGTTGGGATACAAACCATCAGTAGCGTTAGATAATCAACACCGAACGGTGCCAGCATTGCCGCGAAAGCCACAACCGCTGCCGAGATTGGCGAAGCCGTGATAGCGATTTGAGAAGCGACAACTGCGATAGACAGTGGACGAGAAGGACGAACGCCTTGGCCTTTCGCTACTTCTGCGATAACAGGAAGTGTTGAGAATGCTGTGTGACCAGTACCCGCCATTAGCGTCATTACAAAGGTCACGATTGGCGCATAAAAGGTGATGCGTTCAGGGTGCTTACGCAAAAAGTTTTCTGCAATTTGCACCAACCAGTCCATACCGCCAGCAACCTGCATTGCAGCAATTGCGGTGATAACAGACATGATGATCAAGATTACGTCGATCGGGATGAAAGATTGGCTTGTTGGAACGCCAAGAATAAGTGAAAGGGCAATAACACCAGCACCACCGGCAAAACCGATACCGATACCGCCAATTCTGGCCCCCAAAAAGATAAAGAGCAGGACGACAAATAGTTCTACTGCAATCATAAGTAACACCTCATTTAGATTTTATTATGTGAACATTCGCCGCTGGAATGTTCACATAATAGTTCTATGGTTTAGGTTCAATTAAGCAAAAGTGCAACATACAGAAATCCACAAAATAAACATGGTTAACCGTATTGGAGCCTAAAAAAGGGCTCCGTTTGGAGCCCTTTCTCGCTAACTTTATTCGTAGCGCTTCGCTTTATACTGAGGATGCATCAAATTTTCAACAGAGAAAATGTCATCAAGCTCTTCTTCGCTCAATAAACCGCGCTCTAGAACCACATCACGCACGCTCTTACCTGTTTCTGCACAGATCTTACCAACAATGTCACCTTCGTGGTGGCCAATGTATGGGTTTAGGTAAGTTACGATACCGATAGAGTTAAATACGTGAGATTCACACACTTCTTTGTTCACAGTAATGCCGTCTACACACTTGTCGCGTAGGTTCACACATGCGTTTGTTAGGATGTCTAAAGACTCAAACATGCTTTGTGCGATAACAGGTTCCATTACGTTCAATTGAAGCTGACCGCCTTCTGCTGCGAAAGAAACCGTGTTGTCATTACCTAGAACTTTAAAGCAAACTTGGTTTACTACTTCAGGTACAACTGGGTTTACTTTAGCAGGCATGATTGAAGAGCCAGCTTGTAGTTCAGGTAGGTTCAGTTCGTTCAGGCCAGTACGTGGGCCAGAAGAAAGTAGACGTAAATCGTTACAGATCTTAGATAGCTTAACGGCTAGACGCTTAAGTGCGCCGTGCGTCATTACGTATGCGCCACAGTCAGACGTTGCTTCGATAAGATCTTCAGCCGCTACACACTCAAGGCCCGTTACTTCTGCTAGGTGTTTAACTGCTAGGCCTTGGTAGCCAGGAGCTGCATTCAGACCAGTACCGATAGCTGTTGCGCCTAGGTTAACTTCAAGCAGTAGCTTTGAGGTGTATTCTAGGTTTTTGATTTCTTCATTGATGGTTACAGCCCAAGCGTGAAACTCTTGGCCAACCGTCATTGGAACTGCATCTTGAAGTTGAGTACGACCCATCTTCAAAATGGTGTTGAATTCTTGGCTCTTAAGCTCGAATGCACCTTTTAGGTATTCAATCGCGTCGATCAGTTTTAGTACGCTGTTGTAAACAGAGATACGGAAGCCAGTTGGGTAAGCACAGTTTGTAGATTGGCTACGGTTTACATGGTCGTTCGGGTTGATGAACTCGTATTGGCCTTTTTCTTTGCCCATAAGCTCAAGTGCCACGTTCGCAACCACTTCGTTCGCGTTCATGTTTACAGAAGTACCAGCACCACCTTGGAAAACGTCTGATGGGAACTGATCCATGCACTTACCCGTGTCTAGAATTAGGTCACAAGCTTGGATGATGTATTTAGCCACTTCGCTAGGAATTACACCTAACTCTTTGTTTGCTAAAGCCGCAGCTTTCTTTGTCATCACCATACCGCGAACGAATTCAGGTACATCTGAGATCGTTACATTTGAGATGTTGAAGTTTTCAACTGCGCGTAGAGTGTGGATGCCGTAGTAAGCATCAGCCGGAACATGACGTTGACCTAAAAGATCTTCTTCGAGACGAGTAGCTTGAGGAGCATCAACTTGTGCTTCTGATAGAGTAGCCATAACAGGATCCTTAGAGAATTATTCTGATTATATAGTTAGTTATTAGCCTATTCTGTGTGCAAATACTCCGTTCGCTAGAATATTGGGCTGATAAATCCGTCCTGACTTATGTGGCACATGATACTGTACTTAGCGCATAAAAATATTAAGTTGATCACCTTTTTCGGTTTTGTTTCGTCAATATTTTGCAAAGTTATTCTCGGTCAATAAACACGCTTATTTACAGGATAAATTTGAGATTGATAGGGCTTTCAGCGTAAACTGAATGCAACAAAGGAGGGCGTGTGTTTCCTATCTTATTATTACTATTTATCTTCGTACCCATCATTGAGATTGGGCTATTTATTCAAGTTGGTGGCTTCTTAGGATTGTGGCCAACTATTGCGTTAGTGTTGATTACTGCATTTGTTGGTGCCTCACTGGTTCGTAGCCAAGGCATTCAGACACTAATGTCTGTACAAGGCCGTTTGCAACAAGGCGAAATGCCAGCACAGCAGATTCTTGAAGGCGTGATGCTTGCGGTTGCAGGTGTATTGCTGCTGACTCCGGGTTTTATGACGGACGCACTTGGTATGTTGGTATTGCTGCCAGCACCAAGAGCGATGATTGCTAAGAAAATGATGGAAAAAATGGTGGTTAGCAATATGTCTGGCGGTTTCCATGCGGGTGGACAGGCTGGTTTTGGTCAGAGTCCATTTGGACAAGACCCATTCAATCGCGATCCCTCTGACCAATCAAAAGATGGCAACACCTTTGAGGGTGAGTTTGAGAAGAAAGACGACGACAACGATCGTAACCGCTTGAACTAATCCGTTTTCCCTCTTCTTTATATAGAGGGAAAAACAGAAAAGGCTCTTACCATTATCCTTCGCAAGCAAGTGATAATGGTAAGAGCCTTTTTTATTGCGTGTTAGCGATCATTGGTAGCAGATAACCGCCCTAGTAAGCGATCGGTTATACCGCGCCTTCAAACCCCATTTGTCGCCACGCTTCAAAAGCAATAATCGCAACCGCGTTAGACAGGTTTAGGCTGCGTGCGTCTGGCATCATTGGAATGCGAATGCGTTGTTCCATTGGCATGCTTTCGATGAACTCAGCAGGCAGGCCGCGTGTCTCTGGGCCAAACATCAACACATCACCTTGTTGGAATTTTGCATCCACGTGGTGACCTGTGGTTTTCGTTGTGCAAGCAAAAATACGGAAGTCACCTTCGCGTTCATTTTCTAGATACTCAAGGAAGGCTTCTAGGTTCTTGTGACGCTTCACTCGCGCAAGGTCGTGGTAATCCAAGCCAGCACGACGAACTTTCTTCTCTTCAAAATCAAAGCCAAGCGGTTCAATCAGGTGCAGGTTTGCGCCGCAGTTAGCACATAGGCGGATGATGTTACCCGTATTGGGCGCAATTTCTGGTTCGTATAGAGCGATATCAAACATGTTGTTTCACAAGAATAATCAAAGATAGCCCGAGTATACGGTGGCAAGCTGAGTGAGTACAGTTCACCACCATTCGCTTACGCTTTATTCGTAAGTGCTTGTGCGTAGTTTTCAGATACGGCATTCCAATTCACCACATTCCACCATGCGTTGATGTAATCAGGGCGACGGTTTTGGTAGCTGATGTAGTAAGCGTGTTCCCAAACATCCAGCGCAAGAATTGGCTCACCATTGCTGGCGATGGTATCCATCCACGGGTTGTCTTGGTTTGAGGTTGAGATGATTTTCAGTTGTCCTTGTTCTACCACCAACCACGCAAAGCCTGAGCCGAAGGTATTGATTGCTGCTTGAGCGAACTGATCTTGGAACGTCTTGAAATCTCCGAATGTGCTCTTGATAGCATCACCAAGTTCGCCTGTCGGTTCTCCACCGCCGTCTTGCGACATACAATTCCAATACAAGATATGGTTGTAGTAGCCGCCACCATTGTTACGCACGGCAGGGCTGTGCTGCGAGATGTTAGCGAAGATTTCGGTCAGAGATTGCTGTTCTAGTTCGCTGCCAGACACCGCCGCAACAAACTTATCGTAGTAGGTTCTATGGTGCTTGCTGTAATGCACTTCCATCGTTTTAGCATCAATGTAAGGTTCTAGGGCATCGTAAGCGTAGGGCAGTTCAGGGAAAGTGTGCGACATGGTAAATCCTCCATAATTAGAGGATTTACCATAGTGATAATAACAATCATTATCAACTGCGATCTTTGTGGGGGTATTACACCGGTAAGATAGGTAGGGTGATTTCGAGTTGTAATCCACCTAACTGGCTTCGGCTTGCCGTGATGGTGCCGCTGTGTTGGCGAATCGCACTCTCAGTAATGGTTAACCCAAGCCCAGTACCTCCGGTATTACGATCACGGGCAGTTGAGACACGGTAGAAAGGCCTGAAGATAGAATCTAATTCATCCTCCGGTACACCATCACCATTATCATTGACGCAAATTGTTAGCTGATCTTGCACCACGTGGAACTGCACATCGACTTGGTCTTTGCCGTAGTAGATGGCATTACGCGTAATATTGTCTAGCGCACTCATCAGCAGCTTAGGGTTACCCGAAATAGAACGCTCGGGGATCTCCGAGAACGTCAGCTGTTTACCCATCTGCTCGGCTTCAAACTGTGCGTCTTTCAAGATCTCTTCCCACAGGCTCGAGATAGGTTGAACCTCACGAGTAATGTGGCTGTCGACCTGCATACGAGATAGCGTCAGTAGCTCACTGATCATCTGTTCCAAACGTTGTGCTTCGGTGTCAATGCGTTCTAACTCTTGGCTCTCGCCTTGTTTACGAATCGCTAGTGCATTGGCCATACGAAGACGTGTCAGTGGGGAGCGGAGCTCGTGTGAAATATCAGAGAGCAGTCGCTGTTGCCCCGAAATCATTTGGTTCACCGCTTCTACCATCTGGTTAAAGCTTTCACCTGCTTGTCTAAACTCTGAAGTGCCTTTTTCAAGTGTTGGATCGACTTCAAATTGACCTTTCGCTACGCGCTGGGCTGCGCGTTCGAGCCTGCGAGCAGGTTGGCTCAATGCCCAAGCTAACCATAATAATAGCGGGGTACTGGCTAACATCACGGCAAGCAAAAGCTGCAGAGGTTTATCAAACAGGCGTAACAAGAATGGCGGTGGTTGATTCCATTTCACTCCGGCGTACATCAACAGTTCTTCACCTGCGAGTTTGATCGGTACTGGACCTGCGACCATGTAGTGCCCGTATAGCTTCTGCTTCGGCACTTCAGGGTTCTCAATTGAGGTCACAAAGTTTCGAATTGCCTTCAACTTGTAGTCTGAATGTCTCTTAGAGGTAAGGACAGCTCCTTCAAGGTCAGTTAAGTAGATGCGGGCGCGAGAATCCTTGCGGCTACGTGGTGCCTCAAGTTGGAACACAATTTTGCCCAGATTCGGTTCTTTGGCGTAGCGTTTCTCTGTGAATTTAGCGATACGCTCTAATTTATTGAGATGATCTGCGGGCACATCACGTGCTACACGTGGATCTAAATGGGGAAGTGACAGCACCGACAAAAGCACCAGTAACATGGTGAACCAAAAGATAGCAAAGATACGTCCATATAAGCTGGTGATTTTAGGGATACGCATTAATCTTCCTCTACCAATAAGTAACCACGGCCTCGTAAGGTTTTGATGCGAGATTTGCCGTCGCTGCGCTCAGGAATCTTTTTACGCAGATTGGAGATGTGCATATCAATTGCGCGGTCAAACGCCGCAAGCCTTTTACCTAACACATCTAGGCTCAATGCTTCTTTGGTGATCACTTGCCCTGGATTTTGGATAAGGTGACTCAGTAGTGCGAACTCGGTTGTGGTGAGGTCGATGAGCTGACCATTACAGTAGGCTTCTTGTTTACCAGGGAAGACTTCGATGTCTTGATATTGAACCTTGTCACTGGCCGCTTTAGGTGCAGTGGTGGTTTGAGTCCGACGCAAAATGGCACGAATACGCGCTAACAACTCTCTGTCACTGAAAGGCTTAGGTAGATAATCGTCTGCGCCAAGTTCAAGGCCAATTACACGGTCGATCTCTTCGCCTTTTGCGGTCAGCATCAGCACGGGCGTTTCCCAATTTTCTCTCAGTTTCTTTAGTGTCTCCATGCCATTAAGGCGCGGCATCATCACATCCAGAAGAATCAGGTCAATCTCATCATTGATAGCTTCAAGCCCTGCATAGCCATCATTGGCTTCGGAAACAGTGAAGCCCTCAAAGCTCAGAATGTCTTTGAGTAAGCTGGTTAACTCGGTGTCGTCATCAATAAGAAGAATGTTCGCCATTGGGAAGCCTTAATCGGTTATCTGCTATTTACAGGTTAATAATACTGCTAATTATTCGTCAACTTTCACTCTTTACGATTCTTTACGCTTTCTAAACGTCACTTTACGAGGGAAAGACTAATCTATATTCAAGCGCTGAGAAACAGACGCAACACATGACTTATTATACCGAATTGAGGCAACAATTATGAAAATGACTAAGAAACTTGTACTAGCAGCTGCGGCACTTCCACTTATTTTTGGTACAGCAAGCGCATATGCTTACGGTGGTGGTGATAAAGGCGACCACAAAGGCATGCACGGTAAATGTGGCGGCTTCGATAAGAAAGTGATGCGTCAGCTAGACCTGACTGATGCTCAAAAAGCAGAACTAAAAGAGATGCGTGAAGCGAACCGCGCTGAGATGAAAGAAAAACACTCAGGCAATAAAGCTGACAAGATGGCGAAAATGAAAGCGCATCAAGAGAAAGTTCAAGCATTGGTACTGGCTGACAACTTCGATGAAGCAGCTGCAAACGACCTAGCAAGCCAAATGGTTGAGAAGCAAACTGAGCGTCGCGTAGCAATGCTTAAGAAACAACATCAAATGATGAGCGTACTAACACCTGAGCAAAAGACTCAACTGAAAGAAATCCAACAAGAGCGCATGACTAAGTGTGCTGACAAAATGGAAAAACGCATGAACAAAGACAAGTAATTCATTGCTTGATAAATCAGCGTTGAATGAAAGTGTTTAGAAAGAAGCGGCCGTGTGCCGCTTTTTTTGATCCTTAAAAATGAATGTTTTACATCATGGCTGTCATATTCAATTGGTTGTTTGCAGGTTATACTTTGTGCTATCAGTCACTTTATAGCCAAGTTATGAAACAAGAATACGCACGTTTAGTTACGCTCGCCGCTTGGGCAGCCACAACCATCGCCACTATTTTATTGATAGTGAAAGTCGCAGCGTGGTGGGTGACAGGTTCTGTGAGTCTGTTGGCTTCCGTCGTGGACTCCATGCTTGATATCGCAGCCTCTGTCGTTAATCTTATTGTGGTTCGCTACTCTCTGCAGCCTGCCGACAAAGAGCACACCTTTGGTCATGGTAAGGCCGAATCCCTTGCTGCATTAGCGCAAGCGATGTTTATTTCTGGCTCAGCATGTTTCCTTATTCTCAATGGTATTGAGCGCTTCTTCCGACCTCATGAACTGAACTCTCCAGAAATTGGTATCTACGTCAGCCTGTTCGCGATAGTGATGACCTTTGGTCTGGTTCGCTTCCAAAAACATGTGGTCAACAAAACGGGTAGCCAAGCTATTGCAGCCGATTCATTGCACTATCAATCAGACCTTTATATGAACGCCGCGATCATGCTGGCACTGGCATTAAGTTGGTTTGGGCTTGGCCAAGCGGACTCTGTATTTGCGGTCGGTATAGGTATCTACATTCTTTACAGCGCTTATCAAATGGCGATGGAAGCGGTTCAATCTCTGCTTGATCATAAGCTACCTGATGAAGAACTAAAGCAGATAAAAGAGACATCATTGAGCGTGGAAGGCGTTTTGGGTGTGCATCAATTACGAACGCGTCGTTCGGGGCCAATTCGCTTCATTCAACTGCATCTAGAATTAGAAGATAATATCCCACTTATTGAAGCGCATCGCATTTCAGACGAAGTAGAAGCTAAGCTTATCTCCGTGTTCCCTGATGCTGATGTATTAATTCACCAAGACCCGTATTCGGTCGTATTTGGACCAGAGAAGCAGCAGAAATTCCACTCGTGGTAATGCGTGCTAAAAATTAGCTGGCAAATGGTAAGTGGGTGGCTTTTGAACTAAAGTGAGTAAAAATTACTAACTCTTTGGTGATTCAAAAAACACCTTAGTAACAATTAATGTTGATTCTGATGTGAATCAACAAAGTTACTGAGTAAAACTGTAATACTCTTACAGAAGTAGAAATGTTACATAAATTTACGCGATTTAAGTGCTATTCCCTTTGAGGAAATGTAACATAAAGCACAAATACAGATTTAAAATCTTGTTGATATACAATCAGCAAGTACAAGAATTGAATAATAGATTCCCAAAAATCGAGGGTGAGCATGATTAAGAAGATCGGTGTTTTGACCAGTGGTGGTGACGCTCCAGGTATGAACGCAGCAGTTCGCGGCGTTGTTCGTACTGCGTTATCAGTTGGCATTGAAGTTTACGGCATTTACGACGGCTACCAAGGCCTTGTTGAAGACCGTATCGAAAAGCTTGACCGTTCAAGCGTATCTGACGTGATCAACCGTGGTGGTACTTTCTTAGGTTCTGCACGTTTCCCTGAGTTCAAAGACGTTGCTGTTCGTGAGAAAGGCATTGAGAACCTTAAGAAGCACGGCATCGAAGCACTTGTTGTTATCGGTGGTGACGGTTCTTACATGGGTGCTAAGAAACTGACTGAAATGGGTTACCCATGTATCGGTCTTCCAGGCACAATCGATAACGATATCGCGGGTACTGACTACACAATCGGCTACCTAACAGCGCTTAACACTGTTATTGATTCAATTGACCGTCTACGTGACACGTCTTCTTCTCACCAACGTATTTCTATTGTTGAAATCATGGGCCGTCACTGTGGTGACCTTACGCTTATGTCAGCAATCGCGGGTGGTTGTGAGTACATCATTACTCCAGAGACTGGCCTAGATAAAGAACAGCTTATCAGCAACATCCAAGATGGTATTGCTAAAGGTAAGAAGCACGCAATCATCGCTCTAACTGAGCTAATGATGGATGCGAACGAACTGGCTAAAGAGATCGAATCTTCAACTGGTCGTGAAACTCGTGCAACGGTTCTTGGTCACATCCAACGTGGTGGTCGTCCTACTGCATTTGACCGTGTACTGGCTTCTCGCATGGGTAACTACGCTGTTCACCTTCTTCAAGAAGGTCACGGTGGTCGTTGTGTTGGTATCGAGAAAGAAGAACTTGTTCACCACGACATCATCGACTGTATCGAGAACATGCAGAACCCAGACCGTTCTGAGCTGTTCCGCGTTGCAGAAGAGTTGTTCTAAGCCACGCCTAGCGTTCGCTTAAAGAATTTAAAAACCGCTGATTGTTCAGCGGTTTTTTTGTGCCTGCCGTTTGAGGTTTCTGGAATGACAGGCAACAAAAAAGGCCAACCTAAGTTGACCTTTCATCTAATCTAAACGGTGACGTTTAAATTAAGCTTTTGCTTCAGCTGCTGCTTTAGCGATAGCTGCGAAGCTTTTCGCGTCTAGCGCTGCGCCGCCAACTAGAGCACCGTCGATGTCTGGTTGTGCGAAGTAAGCTGCTGCGTTTTCTGGCTTAACAGAACCGCCGTATTGGATAACAACTTTCTTAGCAACTTCTTCAGATTTCTCTGCGATGTGTGCACGGATTTGAGCGTGGATGCGTTGTGCATCTTCAGCTGTAGCTGCTTTACCAGTACCGATAGCCCAGATTGGTTCGTAAGCGATGATAGCGCCTTCAAGAGCTTCAACACCTTGAGTGTTGATAACAGCGTCAAGTTGACGAGCACATACAGCAACAGTTTCGCCGGCTTCGTTTTGTGCTTCAGATTCACCGATACAAAGAACAGGAGTTAGGCCGTTCTCTTTTAGGAATGCGAATTTCTTAGCTACGAACTCATCTGATTCGTTGTGGTATTCACGACGCTCAGAGTGACCGATGATGATGTGAGATGCGCCGAACTCTTTAAGCATTGCTGGAGACATGTCGCCAGTGAATGCACCGCTGTTGTTTAGGTCAGAGTTTTGAGCACCTAGGATGATCGCGCTGCCAGCTTCAGTAAGCGTACGCTCAGCAAGATCAACGAAAAGTGCTGGTGGAGCAACTGCTACGTCTACGCCTGTTACGCCTTCAAGTTCAGCGTTAAGACCGTTTAGTAGATCAACAACCATTTCTTTGCTGCCGTTTAGTTTCCAGTTACCCATAACTACAGGATGACGCATAGGAATATCTCCAAAGTATTTAAATAAATCGAATGTAAAAAAGTAAACTTTATTACGAAATAATATAACAGATTAATATCAACAGATCATGACTGTGGTCATGACTTTCTTGGATCTTACTCAATGGTCAGAGTAGATTTTGAGCATATATCAGTGATCCGGCAGACAGAATAATAGCTAACTTCTCGGATTTTTCATCGTTAGTTGTTATTAAGGGACAAACGATTGCGTTAACAACAGGAAGTAACAATGCCGAATCTAGTTCTAGAGTACTCCAATTCAGTGGATGAGCGAGTGAATATCCAAGGCTTACTGGAAGATCTCCACCAAGTCGCTCTCACATGTGGCTTGTTTGATGTGCCATCAGTGAAGTCTCGTTCACTGCGTTGCCATAATTGGTTGGTCGGTGATGAGGAAGATAGTGTAGACTTTATTCATATCAGCTTTGAGTTACTTTCGGGACGAACGGAAGAGCAAAAGCGAGAATTGTCACGATCGTTAATGCAGATCCTGCAAGAGCAAGCGAGTCATGTAAGAAGCTTAACGGTGAATATTCGTGATATGGATAAAAGTTGTTTTCAAAAAGTAATAAACTAACCATTGCTGCTGACTTTTAGCGGCGTATAAATTTGAGTATTTAAGATGTCGATGAAAGATTTACTGCTCTCTTTCAAGGGGAGAATTGGTCGTAAGACTTACTGGATTTGGAATATTTTCTACTACATAGCGATTACTGGTTTTGCTTCTGGTATCTCTGTGTTGTTCCCTGCTTATTCGTATATCCTGCTACCAATCTTCCTATTGATGCTTGTGATCCCAGATCTTGCGGTCACCGCTAAGCGCTGGCACGACCGCAATAAGTCGAATTACTGGCTATTGCTAAATGTGCCGCTAGTACTGGGTCGTTTAGCTTCGCCAATGGCTGCGACTACCACAGAGCCTGTATCGCCAATTCATATGGCGGCAACCGTCGCGGCATTAGTGTGTGGCTTATGGATTCTGATTGAGTGTGGCTTGTTGAAGGGCACTGAAGGCCGTAATGACTACGGCGAAGACCCATGTAAATATTGATAGATAAGAAGGGAGCATTAGGCTCCCTTTTTTCTTTTTAATGCCTTGCTACTTTCAGTACATTTTAGGTTCGGTATTCGGCTTAAAAGGCACGACATTTTCAGGCAGAGATTCTTTAAAGCCGCTGCGCCCTTCGAGTGCATCTTGGAACTTACAGACCTGACAGCGTAACTCTTGCATGAGCACGACATTGGCATGGTGTGGGTTTTTACAGCGACTAACCACTAAGTCGATGTGACTTTGTTGAGCGCGAAGCCTACCTTGCATGGTCTCTGAAGCCGAACAAATCATCTGTTCGCACATCTCGTGTTTGAATTGGTTGAATGCTTTAGGATCGCTTTTCGCGAGTTGGACAAGTTCGTCAAAGGGTGGCAGTTTTTGAGCGGGTTGAGGATGCGCCATCATTCCTTCCTTAGCATTAAGCGTGTTTCATATGCTATAAGCTTAAGAAAGAAATCTGTACAAATTTTAATCTATTTGTGTTTTCTCAATATTGAGACAGTATCAACCGTTTACCGTTACGATCAAAGTGCGGGTGTTAATGTGTAAGTACAGCGTCTCTCGCCAGCAATTATGTGCTCTGTACGGCTCACGTGACACTCACCTTTTAGTAACTCAGTAAACACATTGAGCTCAGATTGGCACAGGCTAGGGCAGCGAGTTGCAGCCTTGCAGATAGGGCAGTGGTTCTCAATCAAGATGTAGTGATCGTCATGCTCTTGAAGCTCTGCCATGTAGCCTTCGTCTTCACGAAGCTGGGTGAGTTTTTTAAGCTTGCTGATGAGTGAATCACAGTCAGACAGCGCAGTTTGATATTGCTTGAGTGTGTGTTGTTCACGCTCGGCCGCAACCTTAGCCAGCCCTTCTTTACCAAATAGATTCTCCACAGCATCAATCACTTGAATAGTGAGTTCACCATGTCGGTCTGTAAATTGGCTGTGGCCTTGTTGAGTCAGGGACCAGTGGCGAGTCGGGCGACCCACTTTCACTTTCACATCATGAAAAGCAAGAATACCGTCATCTTCCAGGCTTTGCAGATGTTGCCTTGCACCCATTGTCGTCATGCCAAATTCTTCTGACAGTTGTTTCGCGGTTACCGCGCCTTGACGCTTAATGGTCTGTAAGATTTTGTCGCTTGTTTTCATACTATCCCTACCTCATGAACCTTACTATTATGAGGCAAGGTGTTTATAAAGCAAACCATTTACTATATTGATGATGATTTACTCTATAGCTCGCGTTTTACTCTATCGGCAGCCATGATGAGATTCTACTGCGCCAATAAAGCAAAAGGCTGATACTTGGTATCAGCCTTCGAATATTCTGTTTCACCGAGTTTAGGCTTACAGGATATGACCTACTACTTCTGGATCTTTACGCTCTAGGTAGTGGATAGATTTGATGCGGCGAATCGTACGGCAGCGGCCACGGATAAGCAGAGTTTCTGTTGTTGCGATATTACCCTGACGAGTAATGCCTTCTAGCAAATCACCCTTAGTGATGCCCGTTGCTGAGAATACAACGTTGTCGCTGCGAGCCATGTCTTCCATCTTCAACACGATACCCGCTGTTACGCCCATTTCAGCACAACGCTCAAGCTCAAGTTCACCGTGTTTACGGTTCTCTGCTGTGTCGCCTTTCACTTCGTGGCGAGGCAGTAGACGACCGTGCATATCACCATCAAGTGCGCGAATTACCGCGGCAGAAACCACACCTTCAGGTGCGCCGCCGATGCAGTACATGACGTCCACTTCGCTGTCTGGCATACACGTTAAGATAGAAGCCGCAACATCACCGTCTGGCACAGCGAATACACGAACGCCCATAGCTTGCATGTCGGCGATGACTTGATCATGACGAGGCTTAGCCAGTGTGGTTACGACTAGAGTATCGAGTGTTTTACCTAACGCTTTAGCGATGTTTTCTAGGTTTTCTGTTAATGGTAGTTCTAGGTCAATCACACCTTTAGCACCTGGGCCTACAACCAACTTCTCCATGTACATATCAGGCGCTTTAAGGAAGCTGCCTTTTTCGCCTGCAGCCAATACAGCCAATGCATTTGATTGGCCCATTGCTGTCATGCGTGTCCCTTCAATTGGGTCAACTGCGATGTCGACAGCATCGCCGCCCACACCTACGTTTTCGCCGATGTACAGCATAGGTGCATCATCGATTTCACCTTCGCCGATAACGATCTCACCGCTAATTTCAGTTTTGTTTAATAGGCTACGCATTACTTCTACAGCAGCGCCATCTGCAGCGTTTTTATCGCCACGGCCAAGCCACTTGTAACCAGCTAGTGCTGCACCTTCTGTGACACGAGAGAATGACATTGCTAAATCGCGTTTCATGCGGACTCCAAAATTTTCAAAGGGGGAATAGAAATTTCGCGGCGAATTTTACCATATCCAAAAGGAAACGTTTGCCTTTTTGTTTTTTGGAGATTGCTCTCGATCAATTCGCAGTGGAAAACAGTTATTATTCATCAAAATAATCGGTTTGCCGTTGTGGCGCTAATCGTTCACGTCAATATTCGGTAAAAAGCGCTGTTTTTTTCATCGAATGGCGCAAAATATCGAATATATTGAGTGTTTATCCTTGCTCTGCTGAGTAGAATGGGGAAATAAGTGGAGTGAACCTTCACCATCAAACGGATAACTTAAAGGTAGGCCAGAATGTCTTTTGAAGTACTAGAGCAGCTAGAAGCAAAAATTCAAACAGCAGTAGATACAATTGCACTTCTTCAAATGGAAGTGGAAGAGCTTAAAGAAGAGAAACAAGCACTAGCAACAGAAGCTGGTGAGCTTAAAGCAAGCCGTCACGAACTAGAGCAAAAAACTCAGCAAATGCAGGAAGAGCATTCAGCATGGCAAGATCGCATCCGTAACCTTCTTGGTAAAATGGATGAAGTAGAGTAATCGACTCTTCAGATTTAAAAAAACGCCCGCTACTCAGTAGCGGGCGTTTTTGTTTGCGTTCTAATACTTCGTATTCTTATGCTTTGTTTTAGTATTCAAAGCCGAGTGAGTTACTCGACCTCTTCTTGCTCAACATCCAGATCGAGTTCTACATCTAGAGGTTCGGCTGAAAGAATGATACCGGTGTTGTCGGCGTAGAGGTAATCTTCTGGTAAGAAGGTCACGCTACCAAAGTTCACTGGAACGTCTAACTCACCGACACCCTCTTGGCTCGCACCAACGGGAATAGAAGCCAAGGCTTGGATGCCTAAGTTCATGTCTTCAAGCTCATCGACTTCACGAACACAGCCGTAAACCACAATACCCTCCCACTCATTGTCTTCGGCAAGTAGGGCAATCTCAGCATCAATCAGCGCTTTACGCAGTGAGCCACCACCGTCGATTAACAACACACGCCCCAGACCATCTTGCTCTAGTACAGAGCGAATCAAAGCGTTGTCTTCAAAACACTTTAATGTCGTGATCTGTCCTGCGAAGGATGCACGTCCACCGAAGTTGCTGAACATTGGTTCCACGACATCAACTTGATCCAAATATATGTCGCACAGTGCTGAAGTGTTGTATTCCATTCGTATACCTTTTGAACAATGAGCTTACTTTGAGTATATCGGTGCTTGATCCCTTTGCAATGATTAGTCTCATTTAACTCAATAGAGTTTGAGCTACGACAACCCCTGCAAACAATAGGTTAGTGACCAGTGAGCATTTCACAATCACTGGCATCATTGGTGCAATCTGCGCGGGTTTTTCGGTTTCCCAAACAGCTTTGCCATGTTTATAAACAATAATAATACTCAGCAAAAACGGCAGGCTGATCCAGACTGGCTTTTCTTGAATCAGTAGGTAAATAGCGAAAGACGCAAGGGCGAGACCAAGCAAGGCGAAATGATAGTGCTTAGCTTTGCGCTGTCCTAGGCGAACTGCCATGGTACGTTTACCGCATTCGCTGTCGTTTTCGATATCGCGCATGTTGTTGATATTGAGTACCGCAACCGCCATCAGTCCGCAGCCCAGAGCAGGGAGAAACAGGCTTGGTTCAACATGGCCAGTGTGCAAGAAGTAAGTCCCCGATACACCTAACAAACCGAAGAAGATAAACACCGATAAGTCGCCAAGGCCGATATAGCCATAAGGTTTATTACCGACGGTGTAAGCGATGGCTGCAACAATGGCTAATACGCCTAACGCAATGAAAGATAAGATACTTTCAATCGAGGTTAAGGCGTGAAAAATAAGAATCAGCCCAGCGACCATGGTAAACACGATGTTGAGGATGATCGCTTGCTTCATGGTTTTCGCTGTTACCGCGCCAGATTGCATGGCGCGTGTTGGTCCCAGGCGATTTTCGTTGTCTGTGCCCTTTACTGCGTCGCCATAGTCATTGGCTAGGTTCGACAGAATCTGTAATAGGGTGGCGGTTAGAAAAGCCAGTAGTGCTATCGATAAAGAAAACTGACCGCCGGCGAACGCTAAACTACTTCCTGTAAGAATAGAGACAAGTGCAAGAGGCAGAGTTTTTGGTCGTGCGGCATCAAGCCAAATCAGTAGAGATTGTTTCATCGTAGGTCTATTTCTTTGTAAGTCTTCGTTTCAAACTGTGATTTGAGTATACGCCCATTTTTCGGGTAATAAAAAGCCCACTCGAAAGTGGGCCTTGAATTCGCTTATTAGCTGCTATTTCTTTGAGATAGAGCAATAAGTTGGAGTTTGGTGTGCTACAGGATGAAGCGACTTAAGTCTTCGTCTTCTACGAACTCACCAAGTTTCGACGTTACGTAAGCTTCATCAATAACAAGCTTGCTGCCAGCTTTGTCTGTTGCTTCGAATGAAATTTCATCCATTAGACGCTCCATTACTGTGTGTAGACGACGCGCACCGATGTTCTCAGTGGTTTCGTTTACGCGCCATGCTGCGTCCGCAATCTGGTTGATGCCATCTTCAGTAAACTCAATGCTCACATCTTCTGTTTTCATTAGGGCAATGTATTGCTCTGTTAGAGATGCTTTTGGTTCAGTCAGGATGCGTTTGAAGTCATGTGCTGATAGTGCTTCAAGTTCTACGCGGATTGGTAGACGACCTTGTAGTTCAGGGATCAGGTCAGATGGCTTAGCCACTTGGAATGCGCCTGATGTGATAAACAAGATGTGGTCAGTTTTAACCATGCCGTGCTTGGTTGATACTGTGCTGCCTTCGATAAGAGGCAGTAGGTCACGCTGAACACCTTCGCGAGATACGTCTGGGCCTGAGCTGTCGCCACGCTTACAGATTTTGTCGATCTCATCGATGAATACGATGCCGTTGTTTTCAGCGTTGAAGATCGCGTTCTCTTTTAGCTCTTCTTGGTTCACAAGCTTTGAAGCTTCTTCTTCCGTCAGTGCTTTGAATGCGTCTTTGATTTTCATCTTACGCTTTTTCTTGGTGTCGCCTGCTAGGTTTTGGAACATGCCTTGCAGCTGGTTTGTCATCTCTTCCATGCCTGGAGGTGACATGATTTCAACACCCATTTGCGGCGCGGCTACATCAACTTCGATCTCTTTGTCGTCTAGCTTACCTTCACGCAGTTTCTTGCGGAAAATCTGGCGAGTGTTTGAAGAGGTGGTGTCTTCTGTTGATTGCTCGTTCTGACCCCAAGCATCACGTGCTGGTGGTAGAAGGGCATCAAGAATGCGTTCTTCAGCTTGTTCTTCAGCGCGGTACTGTACTTTCTCCATCGCTTGTTGGTGTGTCATCTTGATTGCAACGTCCGTTAGATCACGGATGATGGTCTCAACTTCTTTACCAACGTAGCCAACTTCGGTGAACTTAGTCGCTTCTACCTTGATGAAAGGCGCGTTTGCTAATTTCGCTAGGCGGCGAGCAATTTCAGTTTTACCGACACCTGTTGGGCCAATCATTAGGATGTTCTTTGGTGATACTTCAACACGCAGGCTTTCTTCAAGCTGCATACGACGCCAGCGGTTACGCAGAGCGATAGCTACTGAACGCTTAGCGTTGTCTTGGCCGATAATGTGGCGATTGAGTTCGTGAACAATTTCGCGAGGAGTCATCTCAGACATGGTTTTTCCTTAATTCTTTAATCACTGTTGAATACAACGTTATTGATGGAAGCGGTCGTTACTCTGGCTTTGGCAGCTCAACGGTGCTTTCTAGTTCTTCAATAGTGTGGTGATGGTTGGTGAAGACACAGATGTCGCCCGCAATGTTCAGCGACTTTTCTGCGATTTCACGCGCATCTAAATCAGTATTTTCTAATAGTGCAGTAGCTGCTGCTTGAGCGAAGTTACCGCCCGAACCGATCGCAATCAGGTCGTTCTCAGGTTGAACGACGTCACCGTTACCTGTGATGATCAGTGAAGCGGTCTCATCCGCTACTGCTAACAGTGCTTCTAACTTACGTAGAGCACGGTCGCTACGCCAATCCTTCGCCAGCTCAACGGCAGCTTTGGTTAGGTGACCTTGGTGCATTTGCAGCTTGCTTTCAAATTTTTCGAATAGCGTGAAAGCATCAGCGGTACCGCCAGCAAAACCTGCCAGTACTTTGTTGTTGTATAGGCGACGTACTTTACGGGCATTGCCCTTCATTACAGTGTTGCCTAGAGATACTTGTCCATCACCCGCGATGACGACTTTATTATTACGACGTACAGATACAATGGTAGTCACGAGTAGGGCCTCTTAATATTTCTTATCTTTGGGTATAAAAAGTATATGAGGATGGCGCTCGGATAATTCAAGGAAGGGTGAGTGATGTCGTGCAAACTTATCGGCGGAAGTTGTAAGGAAATTTGGTTAAAGGGGAGGGGATAAAAGAAAACCTCCACAGTGGGAGGCTTTCGGTGTTTGGTTTTCGGCTTTTACTAAGACCGAGACTGCCGCTGAATCTAAATTACTCGGTGTCTTTCCAAATAGCACAAGGTTCGATTTTCGCTCGTTGCAGCTTATGGCGATCTCGCTCTGCGTCACGCTTCAACTTGTATGGACCTAGAACCACACGGTACCAGCTACTGCCATCTTTCTTGCGGATCTCACTCGAGATACCTTGGAAGGCTATATCCAACTTACGAGCTTCTGCCTGCGACGAGGTTTTGTAAGCGCCACACTGCATGATGTAAGGGATCTTCGAGATCTCTTGCTCTTTGGCTTTCACTTCGATTTCGCGGCTTGGCAGCGTTTCAACGTAGTCCCATTTCTCTTCAGGAGGCGGCGGAATCACTTTCGCTGGTTTTGGCTTAGGTTTTGGTTTGGTTACCACAGGAGCAGGTGCTGGCGGCTCAGGATCATTACTCAATAGGTAAAGTCCGTAACCAAAACCACCGGCAAGGAGGATCGCCAAAAGACCACTGCGCCAAGGTTTACGGCGAGGGGCTTGTTTTTTGGTCGGCTTTTTCGTACCACGACCGCGCTTTACATAATCTCTATTAGCCACAAGACATTTCAATAGTTGCTGATTCTGCCCTCATGGTAATCCAGATTGCGCGAGGATAATAGTGCAGAAATGGAAGCGGCACATCAAAATGTGCCGCAGATTTGTAAGGGTATTTTTGAAGGTTACATACGAGGTGGTGCTGTACTGCCTCGAACCACTAATTTAGCTTCAAGTAGACGCGAACCTGCTTGCACATCGTTGCCTTTCAGTAGATCAAGCATCATCAACATCGCTTGGCGTCCAATCTCATAACGAGGTTGAGAAATGGTGGTTAGCGGAGGATCGCAGTATTGAGCGAATTGGATGTCATCAAAGCCGACAATCGATAGGTCTTGAGGAACGCGTAAGCCCAGCTTCTTCGCTTCTTGAATCGCGCCAATGGCCATCGCGTCGTTATGACAGAAGATAGCTGTAGGCTGTTCAGGAAGTGCCAACAATTGACGAACCGCTTGAGCACCGGCTTCAAAAGTAAAGTCGCCGACGGTGCTATAGGCAGGGTTCATTGATACTCCAGCGCGACGCAGCGCTTGTTGATAGCCTTGTTGGCGGAACTTACACAGCGTTGCCGATACTGGCCCTGATATTTGAGCGATACGCTTATGACCTAACTGAGCTAAGTAGTTCACCGCTTCAAATGCAGAGGTCAGGTTATCGATGTGTACGGTAGGCAGTTCAAGCTCAGGGGCAAACTCACACGCCATCACCATTGGTGGTAAATTCTTTTGTTCAGATTTACTGACATCAAATGGATGGTCAGTGCCAAGCAATAGCATACCGTCAGCTTGTTTGGTGAAAACTAAGTTAACAAATGAAGACTCACGCTTCTTTTGTTGGCCGCTATCACCCAGTAAGACAAGGTAGTCATTTTCTACTGCGGCATCTTCGATACCACGAATGATCTCGGCGAAATAAGGGTCACAGATATCAGGAACGATAGTGATGATGGTTTTTGATTCGTTGCGACGTAAGTTTCTAGCTAATGTATTGGGTGAGTATCCAGCTTCAAGTACTGCTGTTTCCACTCGTTTACGAGTCGAAACTGAGACTTTCTCAGGGTTCATCAATGCACGTGATACCGTGGCTGTTGAGACGCCTGCTAGCTGGGCAACATCCTTCATTGTCGCCATAAATTAAACCCTCTTTTAAGTTCCTTTGTCGCCTAAGTATCTAAGGCGTGAATAATAAATGTAATCGAATAGATATTATGAAAGTGTTGCTAACACTTTTTTTATTGCAATATTTTATTCGTTTAATCCGTGTAAAGTTACGGCTAGATTAACAAAAATCACATGACTCGTGTGAACTTGCTCACGAGAAATATGAAATATTTGTGAACAAACTTATCATTAGTTTTAACCCGAAGGGGTTTAGCTCAGATCTTGCGGCTCTATGTCGAGTGACCAACGAACTTTTTTCGCGGCGGGTAACATATTAATTGCCGGCTTAGCGCTCATTAATAGCTTCTGCATTAACGAGCGAGTTTGAGTCTGTAAGATTAACTGCCAGCGCGATTTGCCTGCTCGTTTTGCTAATGGGGCTGGGGTTGGTCCTAGCACCATGCAATATTGATCAAACAGCGGGTGCGATTCCAATGTGTGACGAACCTGACGCAAGAACTCTTCCACCAAGCGAGTGTCATTGGCTTCTGCTCTAAACAGAGTCATAAAGGTATAAGGCGGTAACATTGCCTGCTTACGTTCTGCCAGCGCCGTCTGAGCAAAGTGGTTGTAGTCTTTATGCAGCAAAGCTTGCAGCAACCCATGTTCTGGGTGGTGAGTCTGTAAGATCACCTCACCGGGTTTGCTTGCTCGTCCTGCGCGTCCCGCTACTTGGATGAATAGCTGGGCAAGACGTTCAGACGCTCGGAAGTCACTGCTGTATAAAGAGCCATCGACATCCAATAACGCCACAAGTGTCACATCAGGGAAATGATGACCCTTAGCAAGCATCTGAGTGCCGATAAGAATTTGGAATTCACCCTTACGAATCGACTCGAGTGCGCTTTCTAAGCTGCCTTTACGGCGGGTGCTGTCGCGGTCAATACGAATGGTTTTGTATTCAGGGAATAGTTGGCCAAGCTGAGCCTCTAACTGCTCGGTACCGACACCCACTGTCACTAAGTTCGCAGACCCACAACCTTGGCAATTGTGCACGATATGCTGCTGAGAACCACAGTGGTGGCAGCGCATCTCATTACTGTATTGGTGATAGGTATAGTAAGCATCACAGCGTTTACATTCAGCTGTCCAACCACAGTCGTGACACATCAATGCCGGAGAGAACCCACGGCGATTGAGAAACAGCATCACTTGGTTACCTGCTTTGAGATGTCTTTGCATCTCTGCAATTAACGACGCAGACAAACCACTTTCCAGATATTCGCCTTTCACATCCAATACTTTATTGGTGGTCGGCAAAGCTACACCCGCACGTGAAGTAAGGGTGAGATAACTGTATTTGCCTATCTGAGCATTATGCAGCGTTTCAAAAGCGGGTGTTGCTGAACCTAACACAACCGGGATCTGCGCTTTATGAGCACGCATTATCGCCACATCACGAGCGTGGTAGCGCAGGCTGTCTTGCTGTTTATAAGAAGCATCGTGCTCTTCGTCGACAATGATAATACCCAGATCCGCAAACGGCGTGAACAGAGCCGAACGGGTACCAATTACGATACCTGCTATTTTATCGCGCGCTGATAACCAAGCATTCAGTCGCTCAGAATCGTTTAAACCCGAGTGGATAACCTCAACAGGCACATTAAAGCGTCGCTTAAAGCGGTTAATCGTTTGAGGGGTGAGGCCAATCTCAGGCACGAGTACTAACGCTTGTTTACCTTGATCGAGAATCGGCTTAATCATATTCAGGTAAACCTCGGTCTTACCTGAGCCAGTGACGCCTTCTAACAGGAAACAACCAAAGTCGGTTTGGCTATTTACGGTCGCAATCGCGATGGCTTGTTCGGCATTGAGCTTAGGTTTGTCTTGGTCGTTCTCAAGTTCAACTGGCCACGGTTGACGCTTCGGCTTTTTCTCTACCGATTCAATCCAGCCTTTCTCTTCTAGCGTTTTGAGTACGGCGCTGCCAACTTCTTCATCAATGAACTCTTGATGAGGAACCGGGCCGTGCTCAAGCATGTGCATCACTTTGGCTTGCTTGACCGCGCGACCAAAACCTTGCATCAGTTGGTCTTTGCCTGATGGCGTTAACTGCCATTCAACCAGCGTCGCGAAGTCGGCGGCTTTGCCTTTTCTTAGAGCGCTCGGAAGGGCGTTAGCAAAGGTTTCGCCAAGAGGGTACTGATAAAAATGACTACACCACATTAACAGTGAATAGACAGATTCCGGCCAAACGGGCTGATTGTCTAATAAGGCTTTAATGGGTTTGAGCTTATCGAGCTCGAATTCAGATTCGTTAACCAGAGCCGTTACAACACCGGTTAAGGTTTGTCGTCCAAAAGGCACAGAGACTCGTCCACCAATAATCGGAAATAGGTGGTTTGGAATCTTGTAATCGAACTGCTTGTCGAGTGGAACAGGCAGCGCCACACGGGCAATCATTGGACGCATAAAGGGACGGCTTTATCTGAGTTGACGAGAGCGAACAGTCTAAAGGATAAGGCGCTTAAATTCGAGAAGCAGTTTGGTTGAAGGCGGCGAGTTAGCGTATACAGACAACGACAGCCCGAAATCTCAGGCCGATAAAGGAAATAAAGAGAGAATTGGTGAAAAATGTATCAAATCAGTTGATCCTACCTTATAGATTCATTACTATACTGCGCCTTAAAGGTATGGCTTCATCACTCTTTTGTGTCGATGCGGTGTCTTTATTTCTTTTTTAAACTACGTGTGGTGTGCGGCTTAGAATCGTATAGCGACACGGCCTACTTGAGGTTATCCCATGAAAGCTGGAATCCACCCAGAATACAAAGCAGTTACTGCAACTTGTTCTTGCGGCAACACATTTGAGTTCAACTCAACTCTTGCAAAAGAATCTATCCACCTAGACGTATGTGACAAATGTCACCCGTTCTACACTGGTAAGCAACGTATCGTAGATACTGGCGGCCGTGTTGATCGCTTCAACAAGCGTTTCGGTGCTCTTTCTAGCAAGAAGTAATTCTCGCTATTTAGACATGAAAAAGGACACTTCGGTGTCCTTTTTTGTTGCCTGCAATTTAAGAAAGCACTGATTTTCATTCAAGCTTCAATCCCGCCCAACGATTAAGGTGCCTACCTTTCTATTGCAGGGCAATTCCTTGCGTATCTCTCTTCACCAAAATTCAGCTCGAAAGTTCAACAAGCGACAGTAATTTCAACTGCTCACTGGTCTTATTAGTAGTGAAATCTCGTTTTTTAATGAGACAGAGGCTCCAACCACCTAGGAACTTTGAAGTACATCCATTAACATGAACAAGATCCCCCAAATAATAATATCCTAGGAACCTACACCTATGTCTGAAGACAGCAGCCAAGCTCAATCCTCTCAAGAATTATCGCCTCAAGAACAATTCCGTCAGCAAGCTCTTGATTATCATGAGTTCCCGATTCCAGGCAAAATTGCCGTAGAACTGACGAAGCCTGCAAACTCTGCAGAAGACCTAGCACTTGCATACAGCCCAGGCGTGGCTGAGCCTGTTCGCGAGATCGCACAGAACGTTGATAACGTCTATAAGTACACAGGTAAGGGCAACATGGTTGCTGTTATCTCTAACGGTACAGCGATTCTTGGCCTAGGTAACCTTGGTCCTATTGCTTCTAAACCTGTAATGGAAGGTAAAGCGCTACTGTTTAAGCGTTTTGCTGGTTTAGATTCTATCGATATTGAAGTAAAACACCGCACAATCGATGAGTTCGTTGATACGGTTGCGAATATCGCAGATACATTCGGCGGTATTAACCTGGAAGACATCAAAGCACCAGACTGTTTTGAGATTGAACGTCGCCTGATTGAGCGTTGTGATGTACCGGTATTCCACGATGACCAACACGGTACTGCGATTGTAACGGCAGCGGGTATGCTGAACGCGATCGAACTTCAAGGTAAGAAACTTGAAGAGTGTAAGATCGTTTGTTTAGGTGCTGGCGCAGCAGCGGTTGCATGTATGGAACTACTGATTAAGTGTGGCGCTCAGCGTGAGAAGATTTACATGCTTGACCGTAAAGGCGTGATTCACACTCGTCGTGATGATCTGAACGAATACAAAGAGCTATTCGCAAACAACACGGATAAGCGCACACTTGAAGATGTTATCGAAGGCGCTGACCTGTTCTTAGGTGTATCGGGTCCTAACCTACTGCCTGCTGAAGCACTAACGTTGATGGCTGATAAGCCAGTTGTGTTTGCATGTTCAAACCCAGATCCAGAGATCAAACCTGAGCTTGCACACGAAGTTCGTTCTGACCTTATCATGGGTACAGGCCGTAGTGATTACCCTAACCAAGTAAACAACGTACTTTGTTTCCCATTCATTTTCCGTGGTGCATTAGATGTGCGTGCAAGCGAAATCAATGACGAAATGAAGCTAGCGGCGGTTAAAGCGATTCGTGAACTGGCGAAAGAAGCAGTTCCAGCTGAAGTACTAGCAGCGGCGGGTGAGACCGCACTGGAATTTGGTAAAGGCTACATCATTCCTAAGCCAATGGACCCACGTCTACTTCCTCGCGTAGCACGAGCAGTTGCGGAAGCGGCTGTTGAATCTGGCGTAGCTCGTATCGAGATGCCTGCTAACTACATGGCGTAGTAGCTGCTGCTCTATTGAGAGAAAAGGATAATAAAAAACCGACTCATCTGGAGTCGGTTTTTTTATGTCTATCATTCGCAGCGTAGTCATAAAAACGCAATGCATAATGTGATAGATGGGTCAGCTATAGCGAATCAATAATGAAGGCAGTGACTGAGTTGTTTTATTCTTCGTCAAACGCTTCGAACTCGATACCCATTTCTGTCATCAGTTTTTTAACTTCAGCAGGGATATCGTCAGGACGATCTTTACGAAGGTCTTCATCCGTTGGTAGTGGTTGGCCTGTGTACGCATGTAGAAAGGCTTCGCACAGTAGCTCACTGTTTGTTGCATGGCGTAGGTTATTAATCTGGCGGCGAGTACGCTCGTCAGTAAGAACCTTTAACACTTTTAGAGGGATAGAAACTGTAATTTTCTTTACTTGTTCGCTTTTCTTTCCATGCTCAGCATATGGGCTTATGTATTCACCATTCCAGTCGGCCATTGCGTACCTTCATCACTTTAGTTGTTAGAATAAATTAATAGTGGTGATTTTAGCGGGATTTACTGCCATAAGCAAAGACATATAGACGTCTAGAAGTGTTGACGTCTCACGTTTATGAAAGTAAAGTGAATAACATATATCTAACACAGCCGCAAAATGCCGACAAGCAGCTGTGATTCTCAGACGCAAAACTTGTAAGGAAGCACCTATGAGCAGCCGGAAGCCAGCAACCATCGCAGTACGTACTGGTATCGAGTCAGACACGCAACACCATGCTGTTGTCCCACCTATTTATCTTTCGACTAACTATGGGTTTCCCGCTTTTGGTGAAGTGCCAAAGTATGATTACACCCGTTCTGGTAACCCAAACCGCGGTTTACTAGAAACTGCACTGTTTGAGCTTGAATCGGGCAAAGGCGCGGTGGTCACTAACTGTGGTACTTCGGCGCTTAACTTATGGGTTTCTGCTTTCTTAGGTGGCGATGATCTTATTATTGCACCACACGACTGCTACGGCGGTACTTACCGTCTGTTTAACACTCGCTCACTGAAAGGTGACTTCAAAGTTCTGTTCGTTGATCAATCGGATCAAGCTGCGCTAGATGCGGCGATCGCGCTTAAGCCAAAGTTGATCTTAATCGAAACCCCATCGAATCCACTGGTTCGTGTGGTTGATATTGCAGAAACTTGCCGCAAAGCGAAAGAGGTTGGTGCTCTGGTTGCTGTCGACAACACGTTTTTGACACCTGTGTTCCAAAAGCCTTTAGAGCTGGGTGCGGATTTTGTTATCCACTCAACCACTAAGTACATCAATGGACACTCAGATGTGATTGGTGGCGTTGTGGTCACTAAGACAGAAGAGCACGCTGAAGAGCTAGCCTGGTGGGGCAACTGTATTGGTGCGACCGGCACACCATTTGATAGCTACATGACTTTACGTGGTATTCGTACGCTAGGTGCGCGTATGCGAGTTCACGAAGAAAGCTCACGTGAAATTCTGGCGTCTCTGCAGCAGCAAGATCTCGTTGGCACTATTTATCACCCAAGCCTCCCTGAACATCCAGGTCATGATATTGCGAAGAAACAGCAGTCTGGCTTTGGTTCAATGTTGAGCTTTGAGTTTGCGGGTTCATTCGAAGCGCTTAAGTACTTTGTCGATAAATTAGAGCTGTTCTCTTTGGCTGAATCACTGGGTGGTGTGGAAAGCTTGATTTGTCACCCTGCGTCGATGACTCACCGTGCGATGGGCGAAGAAGCACTGGCAGAGGCGGGTGTTTCTCAACAGTTACTGCGTCTTTCTGTTGGCCTTGAAGATGCTGATGACTTGATTGACGACCTCAAGCAAGCGTTTGAAAAGACACAAGGCTTTATCGCTGAAGGGGAGGGTTAATAATGGCAACCTTTCGCCAGCTACATAAATTTGGTGGCAGCAGTTTAGCGAATCCTGAGTGTTATCAGCGCGTGGTCAACATTCTTAGAGAATACTCAACAGCAACTGATTTGGTGGTGGTATCAGCAGCGGGCAAAACAACCAACCGCTTAATTGAATTTGTTGAAGCGCTCGACAAAGATGGTCGTATTGCTCATGAATGCCTACAGGCACTTCGTCAGTTCCAGCTTGAACTGATTGAAACACTGCTTGAAGGTGAGTCTTCGGCTCAGCTAACGGCAACCATTCAACAAGAATTTACCGCTTTGGGGGAGCTAACGGCTCCTTTAAGTGAAGCACAAAAAGCAAAAGTGCTTGGACACGGTGAGGTTTGGTCTTCACGTCTACTCGCTGCTTTGTTATGCCAGCATGACTTACAAGCAGTTGCTCAAGATGCACGTGCCTTTTTACGTGCAGAAGCGGGTGCTCAACCTGAAGTTGACCGCGCACGTTCTTATCCTCTGATCAAAGAAGCCTTAGCGCAGCATGCACATTGCCGCGTGGTGATTACGGGCTTTATGGCTCAGAACTTCGAGGGTGAAACGGTATTACTTGGTCGTAACGGTTCGGATTACTCAGCAACCGTGATTGGTGCTTTGGCTGAAGTTGAACGCGTGACGATTTGGAGTGATGTGGCGGGCGTTTACAGCGCTGACCCTCGTTTGGTTTCAGATGCGTGTCTAATGCCTCTACTTCGCCTTGATGAAGCCAGTGAATTGGCTCGTCTTGCCGCTCCAGTGCTTCATAGCCGAACGCTACAGCCTGTGGCTCAAAGTGCTATGGATCTCAGCTTACGCTGCAGCTACCAGCCGGAGGCGGGCTCTACACAGATTGAGCGCGTACTGGCATCGGGTCGTGGCGCCAAAATCATTACCTCTCTGGATGAAGTGCTTATCGTGCAACTGACCTTTGGGCACGGCCATGATTTCGACCGTCTCGAGAGTGAAGTCCTTGAAGGGCTTAAGCGTGCTCAACTGGAGCCGCTTGCCTATGAGCTTGAACCGGATCAACACTGCTTGCGTCTTGCCTACACGGAAGAGATAGCTGGTGGTGCATTAGAATATCTTCAAGACCACGCGATTGAAGCTGAGATTAAGCTTAAAGAAGGTTTTTCTCTGATTGCTGCTGTGGGTGCGGGTGTGACTAAGAACCCGAACCATTGCTACGGTTTCTACCAACAACTTAAGAGCTCGCCGGTTGAGTTCATCTCAGAAGCGAACTCAGGCTTAAGCTTAGTGGCAGTCATTCGTAAGAGTGAAACATCAAGCCTAGTGAAAGGCATTCACTCTCAACTGTTCCAAGCGCAGAAGCGTGTTGCGATTGCTTTGTGTGGTAAGGGCAACATTGGTTCAAGTTGGTTAAGCCTGTTTGCAGAGCAAAAAGCGGAACTTGAAAAGCGCCGTGGAATGAACTTCGAATTGGTAGCCGTGGTTGATAGCCAAACCTATTGGTTCGACGATCAAGGCATTGATGCGACCTCAGTGAGTAAGTGTTTTGACGATGAAGCCATTGCCAATAATGGTAACGACTGGTTAGAGCGTTTAGGTTCTATTCAGGGCTACGATGAAGCGGTTGTGTTAGATGTTACGGCAAGCCCAGTGCTTGCAGCAAAATATCTGCAAGTCGCACAACAAGGTATTCACCTGATCTCGGCTAACAAGGTGGCTGGTTCTGCATCGAGCGAGTATTACCATCAAGTACAGGATGCTTTCGCTAAGATCAGCCGTCACTGGTTGTACAACGCGACCGTTGGTGCAGGCCTGCCGATTAACCACACAGTCAGAGACTTGCGTGAAAGTGGCGATGACATTATTGCGCTGTCAGGTATCTTTTCAGGCACGCTGTCTTGGTTGTTCCAACAGTTTGATGGCACCGTGCCATTCAGCGAGTTGGTTGACTTAGCGTGGCAACAAGGCCTGACTGAACCTGACCCTCGTGCTGACCTAGATGGTTCAGACGTGATGCGTAAGCTGGTGATTCTGGCGCGTGAATCGGGTTTAGATATCGAGCCTGAAAACGTCAAAGTGGAATCACTGGTCCCTGAAGAGTTGCAAGATCTGTCGGTAGATGACTTCTTTGATAAGGCTTCGGTGCTAAGCGAAGAGTTGGCCGAGCGTTTAGAGAAAGCGCACTCTCAACAGAAAGTTCTACGTTACGTAGCGCGTTTAGAGAAGAACGGTAAGGCAACCGTAGGTGTTGAAGCCCTATCTAAAGAGCACGCTCTGGCGAACTTGCTGCCTTGCGACAATATCTTTGCGATCGAGAGTAAATGGTACAAAGATAATCCATTGGTTATTCGTGGCCCGGGTGCTGGACGTGAAGTGACGGCTGGTGCAATTCAGTCTGATTTGAACCGAATGTCGAGCCTGTTCTAATACTCAGATCATTTGCTATGACACTTAAATAGCATACTATTCACTAAGATAAATAAGGCTGAAAGCACGATGTGTTTCTCAGCCTTTTTTCTTCCTTATTTCTGCTTTGCGACCCATCTAACGACTTGAGTTTTACTCACGATCTACTTGAAAAAAATTCATAATGGATCTGTTGACATTAAATCGTATTCAATACATTCTACAGACATATAGACGTCTAAACGTCGTTTAAGGATTTGAGTTTTTAGTGGTTGCTTTTGCCACAGGGAGAGTAAGATGGGATACACACACGCTAGTCATATCGACGCTTTAAATCAGAATATCGCTGAGCTTTCTGACAACATCAATGTGTCATTTGAGTTTTTTCCACCAAGCAATGAGAAGATGGAAGAGACCCTGTGGAATTCTGTTCACCGTCTTAAAACACTTCAACCAAAGTTTGTATCGGTAACTTACGGTGCAAACTCGGGCGAACGTGACCGTACCCACTCAATCATTAAAGAGATTAAGAACCAAACAGGCTTAGTTGCAGCACCGCACCTAACGTGTATTGATGCGAGTCGCGAAGAGCTGATTCAAATTGCCGACGATTACTGGGCGAATGGTATCGAGAGTATTGTTGCGTTGCGTGGTGATATTCCAGCAGGCGGCGGCGCGCCAGATATGTACGCATCTGACCTAGTCGAGCTACTTAAATCTCGCCACGATTTTGATATCTCAGTAGCGGCATTCCCTGAGGTTCACCCTGAAGCAAAAAGCGCTCAATCGGATCTTATTAACCTTAAGCGTAAAGTCGATGCGGGAGCTAACCGTGCTATCACTCAGTTCTTCTTCGATGTTGAAAGCTACCTACGTTTCCGAGACCGCTGTGTGGCGGCTGGTGTAGATGTTGAAATTGTTCCGGGCATCCTACCGGTTTCTAACTTCAAGCAAGCGTCTCGCTTTGCTGCGATGAACAACGTAAAAGTACCGGGTTGGATGGCGAAGCAGTTTGAAGGTTTGGATGATGATCCAACGACTCGTCAGCTTGTTGGTGCTAGCCAAGCAATTGATATGGTTCGTACACTGAGCCGTGAAGGTGTGAAAGACTTCCACTTCTACACGCTAAACCGTGCAGAAATGACTTACGCACTTTGCCACACATTAGGTGTTCGTCCACAAGTCGCTGCGCTTTAAGCAAAGTCTAAGAAGTAAAGCCTAAGTGCTTGTAAAAGCCTCTGGCTGTAAAATTTCAAATCCTATAGATACAAAAAAGGCTTGGACTCTAAGAGTTCAAGCCTTTTGCTATTCTAGCTTCTAGCTTCTAGCTTCTAGCTTCTAGCTTCTAGCTTCTAGCTTCTAGCTTCTAGCTTAACTTAAGCAAGAGCGCCAAGTTCAAGCAGTACTTCTTCAGCCCATACAATCCATGCTTCACGGATAAGTAGGTTACGACGAAGAGTAAGACGCTCAAGGCGTGCTTGCTTGTCTAGAGTTGATGGCGTTGCGTAGTAAGCTGCTTCAATCTCTTTGTAGTGAGAAACCAGTTTGCGAGACTCTTCTACTAGCTCAGCAAGTTGTACACGGTAAGCGTCAGAAGGTTGTACAGCACAAGCCATTAGCTTAGCTGAGAACTCGTCACGAACGGTTGGGTGTGCAGTTGGTTGTTCAAACCATTCACCTAGCGCGCTACGGCCAGCATCAGTGATAGAGTAAACTTTACGATCTGGTTTGCCTTCTTGAGGCTCAAGCACGCAAGTTACCTGGTCGTTCTGAGCCATTTTATTTAGCTCGCGGTAAACTTGTTGGTGGCTAGCTTTCCAGAAGTAACCAATGCTTGCGGAGAATTCTTTTGTGATATCGTAACCAGTAGCATCGCGTGTACTTAAAACGGTTAGAATTACGTGTGGTAATGACATGTCTGAAATCCAAATGGTAAACAGTAAACAAATACTTAAACAACAAGTGTGCTTCTAATGGCACGTTATATTGGTTATGTCTAAGTAGCACCAACTCATCGGTTGGTTATGTCACCTTACAAAGCCGTTTATCACCTAGGTTGACCAGTTTATTGATCAAATTGCTGCAGATTATTTTTTTGGAGTGTTTCCGCAGCGGAGCAGTAGTATATCTAAATAATAAGCATAAAGTAGAATACATGGACAAAATAACCCAAAAAACTGACAAAATACTCACTAGTGGTTATTTTGCAAAATAAAAAGGTCGCGCGTGGCGACCTTTTGTTCTTTTTATAGTAGAAACCACTAATTAACCAGTGTTTCGCATACCTGCTGCAATGCCTGCAATCGTCACCATTAGCGCTTCTTCTAGCTCTGCTGGTGGTGTTTCACACTTACGAGTACGGTACAGCAGTTCTGCTTGAAGCATGTTTAGTGGCTCCACGTAGATGTTACGTAAGCGAATTGACTCAAGCCCCCAAGGGTCGCTCTGCATCAAGTTCTCGTTATTTTCTACATTCAGTACCGCTTTGATGTCTTTTTGTAGCTGTTCACGCAGTAACTCACCCAGAGGCAATAGCTCTTCGTCAACAAGACGTTGATCGTAGTACTTCGCAATTTCCATGTTGCACTTCGAGTACACCATTTCCAACATACCCAGACGAGTTGAGAAGAATGGCCATTCACGACACATCTCTTCCAGTAGCGCTTGATGGCCTTGGTCTACAGAGTATTGAATGGCTTCACCAGCACCTAGCCATGCAGGAAGTACCAAACGGTTTTGGCTCCAAGAGAAGATCCATGGAATTGCACGTAGGCTTTCTACGCCGCCATTCGGGTTACGTTTTGCAGGGCGAGAACCAAGAGGCAGTTTACCTAGCTCCAGTTCAGGCGTCGCTTGACGGAAGTAAGGTACGAATTTCTCTTCACCACGAACCACGTTACGGTAAGCCTCACAAGAGACTTGAGACAGCACTTCCATTAAGTCGCGCCACTCTTGTTTTGGCTCTGGTGGCGGCAGAAGGTTCGCTTCTAGAATCGCACTTGCGTAAAGGTTAAAGCTGTTTACAGCAACGTCTGGTAAACCAAGCTTAAAGCGGATCATTTCGCCTTGCTCAGTTACACGTAAACCGCCTTTCAAGCTCTTAGGTGGCTGAGAAAGAAGAGCAGCGTGCGCTGGCGCACCACCACGACCAACCGTACCGCCACGACCGTGGAATAGAGTCAGTTCAATGCCTTCTTCATCACAAACTTTAACCAGCTTGTCCATCGCGTCATACTGGGCCCAACCTGCAGACATTACGCCCGCATCTTTCGCTGAGTCAGAGTATCCGATCATCACCATTTGGTGGTTCTGGATAAATCCACGGTACAAGTCGATGCTCATTAGCTGCTTCATTACCGCTTCTGAGTTGTTCAAATCGTCTAGCGTTTCGAACAGTGGACATACGTCCATGCGGTATGGGCAACCACATTCTTGCAGAAGCAAGTGAACAGCCAGTACATCCGATGCAGTACGAGCCATAGAAATCACATAAGCGCCGAAGGCTTCACGAGGTTGAGCTGCAATTACCTTACAGGTGTCCAAAACCTCTTTGACCTGTTCAGATGGCTCCCAGTCGCGCGGTAGCAGTGGGCGTTTTGAGCTTAATTCATTGGTTAAGAAAGCAATCTTGTCTTGCTCGCTCCACTGGTCGTAATCGCCAATGCCTAGGTAGCGAGTCAGTTCAGATAGGACATCTGAGTGACGGGTACTTTCTTGACGAACATCGAGACGAACTAAATGCACACCGAATGCTTTTAGGCGACGTAGGGTATCAAGCAGAGAACCATCTGCGATTACGCCCATGCCACATTCGTGCAGCGATTGGTAACACGCGTAAAGTGGTGTCCAAAGTTGGTCGATGTTCTGCAGTGTTTCTTTCTTCGGTACTTCAGCATCATGCAGTTTTGCGTCAAGCACTTCTAGCGTGTTGTTCAGCAGAGTGCGTAGGCTCTTAAGGATTGCACGGTAAGCTTCGTGCTCATCACCTGCTAGTTCACGAACCGCATCATTACACTTAGTCATCGACAGCTCGGTAATCAGCTCATTAACGTCGCCTAGGTAAAGGTCTGCAGCTTTCCAGCGAGATAGGCGCAGCACTTCTTTAGTGATGGTGTGCGTTACGAATGGGTTACCATCGCGGTCACCGCCCATCCAAGATGAGAAGTGTACTGGGCGTGCATCGATCGGCAGGCCTTCACCAAGGTAGCCTTTTAGTCGGCCATCCATGTCGCGTAGAAAATCTGGTACTGCTTCCCATAGAGAGTTTTCTACAACCGCAAAGCCCCACTTAGCTTCATCAAGTGGCGTTGGGCGTTGTTGACGAATCACATCTGAGTGCCAACCTTGAGCGATAAGTTGCTCTAGGCGACGTTCGGTTTTCACGCGCTCTTTGTGTGATAGGTCGCTTAATTCTAATTTAGACAGACACTCGTTGATCTTAACCAGCTTGTTGATCATGGTGCGACGAGTGATCTCTGTTGGGTGTGCAGTCAAAACGAGTTCAATGTTCAGGTCGCGAACAGCTTGAGCCGCATCTAGCTTGCTGATGTCGTTTTGGTTTAATTTGGAAAATAGAGATTGCAGCACGTCTGGTTCGCAAACATGCTCCTCACAGTGGCGAGAGATGGTGTGGTACTGCTCTGCCATGTTGGTGAGGTTGAGAAATTGGTTAAATGCACGAGCAACAGGAGTGAGTTGTTCGTTCGGCAGGTTTTTGATTTCTTCAACTAGGCTGTCACGGTCAGCTTTGTTGCCTGCGCGGGCGGATTTGGAAAGTTTACGGATAGTTTCCACTTTCTCTAAGATAACGTCACCATGTGCATCTTGGATTGTGTTACCTAGCAAGCGTCCCAGCATGCTTACGTTACTCTTGAGAGCGGCGTATTTCTCGTTCATTGTCATCCTGCCTCGTAAAAAAATTACATCCATTGTTCCTTGTTAAGTACACAATCTAGCGAAAACTGCTGTATCTAGTCAAATAAAGCATTCTAAGTTTGCAATTATTAGGTTTAGAAATGTGGGAGAAGTAAATTTTTCAATACTGTGGAATAAAGTGAAATTTAATTACAAGAACAGGCTATGTCAGAGATAACAGAATAAAAGCCACCTTTTGGGGTAGCTTTTGTATAAAAATATCGAACGGGTAGCAATAACTAGAAACAATATTTACGGATCGATTTACTCAGAACATCAATTGTTGGGTCAATAAAATCGAAGCTTAAGAACTCATCCGGTTGGTGAGCCTGGTCGATTGACCCCGGACCTAGTACTAAGGTTGGACACAGCTCTTGAAGGAAAGGTGCCTCTGTACAGTAGTTCACGGTTTGCGATTCAATCTCGCACACCGATTCCATACCACCAATAAATGGATGATCGTGTTGGCACTCGTAACCCGGAATCGGCTCATGCAGCGGAGTAATGTCAATTCTGCCCGGCCATTTTGCTTCTACTTCCTTGAGTGCGCTGCGCAGCATGTTATCCAACCCATCTAAGCTGATGCCTGGTAAAGGACGAACGTCGTAATGTAGTTCACAACAGCCACAGATTCGGTTAGCGCTATCACCGCCGTGAATATGGCCAAGGTTTAGAGTCGGACTTGGAATAGCGAAACCTGGGTGGTGATACTCTTTGACTAACTTGTCACGCAGCTGCATCAAAGCAAACAGCACTTCATGCATGATTTCGATGGCGTTGACACCTAATGCAGGATCCGAAGAGTGACCTGATTTACCGGTTACTCGCACGGCATTGGCGACATGACCTTTATGACCACGTATAGGCACAAGGCTGGTTGGCTCACCAATGATGCAGTAATCCGGTTTAAATGGTGCATTCTCCGTGAAGTGACGTGCGCCTAGCATGGTGGTCTCTTCATCACAGGTTGCCAATACATAAAGTGGCTTCGCCTGTTTGCTCCAATCCATCTTCTTTGCCGCTTCATAAACGAAAGCGAAAAAGCCTTTCATATCGGCCGTGCCTAACCCATAGAAGCGATTGTTGTGTTCTGTTAGTGCGTGAGGATCGAAGTTCCAACGCCCTTCATCGAATGGCACTGTGTCGCTGTGTCCCGCTAATAACAAGCCACCTTCACCTGAGCCCATCTTTGCGACCATATTATGCTTGCCGGGCTCGACCTCCACGACCTCAACGCTAAAGCCTAAGTCTTTAAACCATTGAGCCATTTTTTCGATCACTTTTTCGTTGCCATGATCCCAGCTTGGATCGGTAGAACTAATAGAGTCGGTGGAAATTAGGCCTTTGTAGACCTCAAGAAAACTCGGTAATTGCATAATATCTTCACTTCTACTATTGACAGGAAAACTATAAGTCGGTAAAACACATATTAAATCATATTTAATGCATAAGAAATCAAATAAGGCCAAAAATTAAGTATGAATAGTCAAATTTTGAAATGTAACTTACCTCAGGAATGGATGTGTTGAGATGTTGAAAACCACGATCATTGGCGCAAGCGGCTACACAGGAGCAGAACTGGCTCTAATGATAAACAGACACCCTGAGCTCACGCTATCAGGTTTATATGTCTCAGCCAATAGTGTAGACGCAGGTAAACCTATTGCGGCACTGCACGGTAAGTTAGCTGGCTTGATTGATATGCCAGTACAGCCATTAACGAATCCAGAAGAAGTAGCAAAGCAGTCTGATGTGATTTTCTTAGCTACCGCACACGAAGTAAGTCACGACCTAGCGCCAATTTTTCTAGAAAACGATTGCCAAGTCTTCGACCTATCGGGTGCATTCAGAGTTAAAGGCGAGAACTTCTACCAAGAGTTCTACGGTTTTGAACACCAACACGAACAATGGCTAGATAAAGCCGCTTACGGTTTAGCGGAATGGAATGAGCAAGCGATTAAAGAAGCTCAACTTGTTGCAGTCGCGGGTTGTTATCCAACCGCATCACAATTGGCGATTAAGCCTTTGGTTGAAGCGAAGTTACTGGATGAGAACCAATGGCCTGTGATTAACGCGACCAGCGGTGTTACTGGAGCGGGTCGTAAGGCGACTATGGTTAACAGCTTCTGCGAAGTGAGTCTGCAAGCTTACGGCGTATTCAATCACCGTCATCAACCTGAAATGGCTGCACATTTAGGATGTGATGTGATTTTCACTCCGCACCTCGGCAACTTTAAGCGCGG
This sequence comes from Vibrio sp. ZF 223, assembly GCF_003050585.1. Taxonomy (NCBI): domain Bacteria; kingdom Pseudomonadati; phylum Pseudomonadota; class Gammaproteobacteria; order Vibrionales; family Vibrionaceae; genus Vibrio; species Vibrio sp. ZF 223. The sequence continues at coordinate 52,235 of NZ_PIGB01000013.1, read as the reverse complement.
TATTTTAGCGACCATCACCATGAAACTGGCTGAAGGCGTGACAGAGCAACAGATACAAGATGCCTTTGAGCAAGCTTACCAAGGTAAACCTGCAGTGAGACTACTCGAAGAGACACTGCCAAGAATTCAAGATGTAGAACAGACGCCTTTCTGCGACTTAGGTTGGAAGGTTCAAGGTCAGCACATCATCGTTGTTTCAGCGATTGATAACTTATTAAAGGGTGCATCTAGCCAAGCGATGCAGTGTTTAAATTTACGTTATGGTTTTGCGCCATTAACTGCGTTAGTGTAAAGGAATCTAGATATGAGCCTTAATAATCAACCATTAATCATAAAGTTAGGTGGCGCTGCGCTATCTTGTGGTGAAACACTCAGCAAGTTATTTGGTGCTATTTCAGCTTACCAACAGCAGGCACAGCGACCTATCGTGATTGTTCACGGCGGTGGTTACCTTGTTGACGACCTAATGAATAAGTTGAACCTCGAAACCGTCAAGAAAGAAGGGCTACGTGTTACTCCTTATGACCAGATCCCTGTGATCGCTGGTGCACTAGCGGGCACGGCCAACAAACTACTTCAAGGTCAGGCAATTAAAGATGGTATCAATGCCGTTGGTTTGAGCCTTGCAGATGGTGGTTTATGCAAAGTGAGCGAACTGAACCCTGAGCTGGGCGCAGTAGGAAAAGCGGAGCCGGGCGACTCAACCGTTCTGCAAGCGATTCTTAATGCGGGCGCACTGCCAATCATTAGCTCAATTGGTCTGACTGAGCAAGGCCAACTGATGAACGTCAATGCCGATCAAGCAGCGGTTGCCGTTGCAGGCGCACTTGATGCTGAACTGGTGCTACTTTCTGATGTAAGTGGTGTGTTGGATGGCAAAGGCCACCTCATTCCAAGCCTTAATCAACAGCAAGCTGATGACCTTATTACAGGCAAAGTGATTACTGACGGCATGATCGTTAAGGTTCAAGCTGCACTAGAAGCCGCTAACGACCTTGGACGACCAATCGAAGTTGCCACTTGGCGATACCCAGAAAAGCTAACACAACTGTTTTCAGGTAAAAGCATAGGAACACAGTTTTTACCTCAGTAGGTCTTACAACGAGTCACTACTTAAAGAATTTAGACAAATTAAATAAACATATAATTATGAAGTCATTTCCAACGCTGACCGCCATGTGCAGTATGGAAACTAGGAGAAAGAAAATGAGCAAAGTTAACGTAAAGAAAGTTGTAGTAGCCTACTCTGGCGGTCTAGACACATCAGTAATCATTCCATGGTTGAAAGAGAACTATGACTGTGAAGTGGTTGCGTTTGTTGCGGATGTTGGTCAAGGCGACGAAGAGTTGATTGGTATCGAAGAGAAAGCGAAAGCTTCGGGTGCTTCTGAGTGTTACATCGCTGACCTTAAAGAAGAGATGGTGGCAGATTACATCTACCCAACGCTGAAAACGGGCGCTTACTACGAAGGTAAATACCTACTAGGTACTTCAATGGCTCGTCCAATCATCGCGAAAGCGCAGGTTGAAGTAGCACGTAAGGTAGGTGCAGACGCACTGTGTCACGGTTGTACGGGTAAAGGTAATGACCAAGTTCGTTTTGAAGGTGCATTCGCAGCACTAGCACCAGACCTACACGTAATTGCACCATGGCGTGAGTGGGATCTAGTGAGCCGTGAAGAGTGTCTAGATTACCTAGCAGAGCGTAACATTCCTTGTACTGCTTCTTTGACTAAGATTTACTCGCGTGATGCAAACGCATGGCACATCTCAACAGAAGGTGGCGTTCTAGAAGATACATGGAACGCACCGAACGAAGATTGCTGGGCTTGGACTGTAGACCCAGAGCAGGCACCAAACGAATCTGAAACAGTGACGCTTAAAGTTGAAAAAGGCGAAGTGGTAGCGGTTGATGGTGAAACAATGACGCCATACAACGCACTGGTTTACCTAAATGAGAAGGGCGCTAAGCACGGTGTTGGTCGTATCGATATCGTAGAAAACCGTCTTGTTGGCATGAAGTCTCGTGGTTGTTATGAAACTCCGGGTGGCACAATCATGATGGAAGCACTGCGTGCAGTAGAGCAACTGGTTCTTGATAAAGCGGCATTCGAATTCCGTGAAGAGTTAGGTGTTAAAGCTTCTCACCTTGTATACGACGGTCGTTGGTTCACTCCACTATGTAAGTCAATCCTTGCCGCGACAGAAGAGCTAGCACAAGACGTGAATGGCGAAGTGGTTATCAAACTTTACAAAGGCCATGCAACGGTGACTCAGAAGCGTTCTGACAACAGCCTGTACTCAGAAGAGTTTGCAACCTTTGGTGAAGATGAAGTTTACGACCAAAGCCACGCTGAAGGCTTCATCCGTCTTTACTCGCTATCAAGCCGTATTCGTGCTCTGAATAGCCAAAAGTAATCCTAATAATGAGTTAGCGCGCTAGCCTTTAGCGAAAGGTTGAAGGTCAGTAAACAGACATTATTATGCAAAGCCCATTCACTATTGATTAGTGAGTGGGCTTTTTACTTTCTATTCGCTTAATAAATCAGCTTCGGTTTTTACTATCGAATGGCATATAATTCGCGCTCCACGCTGAAAATAATCAATGGATTCAATTTGTGGTGAATAAATATGTGAAAATAATGAATTAATACTTTATTTTCATTTTGAATTGCCGTAAGTTTAAACCATCAGAAAAATACTGAATCTTAATCAGAATTATCATTTGCAAAAACAGTGAGCACTGTGCAATTAGGAGATACACAATGGCATTATGGGGCGGTAGATTTACCCAAGCAGCAGACACCCGGTTCAAAGATTTTAACGATTCTCTTCGTTTTGATTACCGATTGGCTGAGCAAGACATTGTGGGCTCAATTGCCTGGTCTAAAGCTCTACTGTCGGTCAACGTATTAACAGAAGAAGAGCAACAGAAGCTTGAGTTAGCGCTGAATGAGCTAAAACTTGAGGTGATGGAAGATCCTGAACAGATTCTACGTTCTGATGCAGAAGATATTCACAGCTGGGTTGAGCAACAACTTATCGGCAAAGTCGGTGATTTGGGCAAAAAGCTTCACACAGGCCGTTCTCGTAATGACCAAGTGGCGACCGACCTGAAACTGTGGTGTCGTCAGCAAGGTAACCAACTGCTATTGGCATTGGATCGCCTACAGAGCCAAATGGTCAACGTTGCTTCTCAGCATCAAGAAACTGTGCTTCCTGGCTACACTCACTTACAACGTGCTCAGCCGGTAACTTTTGCTCACTGGTGCTTGGCTTACGTTGAAATGCTTGAACGTGATTATTCACGTTTGAATGATGCGATTAAGCGTCTAGATACATGTCCGCTGGGTTCTGGTGCCCTTGCCGGAACTGCTTACCCGATGGACCGTGAAGAGTTAGCTCACAACTTAGGTTTCCGTCGTGCAACGCGCAACTCTCTAGATTCAGTCTCTGACCGTGACCATGTGATGGAGCTGATGTCGATCGCTTCTATCTCTATGCTTCACCTTTCGCGTCTTGCAGAAGATATGATTTTCTACAACTCAGGTGAATCAAACTTCATCGAGTTAGCAGATACCGTGACTTCAGGTTCATCTCTGATGCCACAAAAGAAAAACCCGGATGCGTTAGAACTTATCCGTGGCAAAACTGGCCGTGTTTACGGTTCACTAGCTGCAATGATGATGACAGTAAAAGCTCTGCCTTTGGCGTACAACAAAGACATGCAAGAAGATAAAGAAGGTCTGTTCGACGCTTTAGATACTTGGAATGATTGTATGGAAATGGCAGCGCTCTGTTTTGACGGCATTAAAGTGAACGGCGAACGTACACTTGAAGCGGCGAAACAAGGCTACGCGAACTCAACTGAACTGGCTGATTACCTAGTAGCGAAAGGGATTCCTTTCCGTGAAGCTCACCATATTGTCGGTGTAACAGTAGTAGCGGCGATTGCTAAAGGCTGTGCATTAGAAGAATTAACCATCGCAGAGATGAAAGAGTTCTCTGAGGTGATTGAAGAGGATGTATATGACATCCTGACCATTGAATCGTGTCTTGAAAAACGTAGCGCGCTAGGTGGTGTATCTCCACAGCAAGTGGCTTACGCGGTTGACCAAGCTGAGAAACGTTTATCACAGCGTGACACTTCCATCGTTAAGGTTCGTCCTGCTCGTCTGACTGATATTGAAGCGTTAGAAGGCATGGTCGCTTACTGGGCGAACATGGGTGAAAATCTACCTCGTTCTCGTAATGAACTGGTGCGTGATATTGGCTCGTTTGCGGTCGCGGAACATCATGGAGAGGTGACAGGTTGTGCATCACTCTATGTGTATGACTCTGGCTTAGCAGAAATTCGCTCACTCGGTGTTGAGGCTGGCTGGCAAGGTCAAGGGCAGGGTACTGCGATTGTGCAGCACTTGGTTGAGAAAGCGCGACAAATGGCCATCAAGAAGGTGTTTGTGCTGACTCGTACACCAGAGTTCTTCATGAAGCATGATTTCTTACCGACATCGAAATCTCTACTGCCTGAGAAGGTACTGAAAGATTGTGACCAGTGTCCTCGTCAACATGCGTGTGATGAAGTGGCGTTGGAAGTGAACTTGGTAGAGCAGATTATCGCTAAGGTTAATGTTGCATAAGACATTGATTTTATAGCTCCTAAAAAAAAGATCAAAAATCTGATCTTTTTTGGGAACAAACTAAGAAAAGCCCGGTCTATTAAAGTACCACTGCTTTTTCTTAGAATTTTCTAAGAAAGCCCTAGAATCGATTGGTTCTGGGGCTTTTTTCTATCCGCTGTTTGGTAAATGATAATAGCTCGATAATTACGGTGCACGATTGATGTATTGAACCTATCATCTAACCATTATTGCCTATCCAGCAAACTCCTCAGCTAACGCTTTTTGTTCCTTAAAGGCAGCACCACTAACTTCATTATCCAATGCAGCGATAACAAGCCACTGAACGCGAAAGCGGCCATCATCAAGGCGATGGCATTGATGGTTTTCGGGTCTTCCCTGAAAAGTAACCACCATGTTCCCCAACTCAAGAGCGACAGCACCATGAGTTGGTTCATACAACGTTGGCAGCGACCGAGTTTGTTGAAGATTTTTTCATTTTTATTGCAATGAATACATGTCATCTTGGGCTTGATTCGCGTTATGCTTGTTGCCCTGATAATACCACGTCACAAGATATTGGATCACGGTGACATAGAGAGAGAAGATCGATGATTGAGCGCCAAGAAACCAAGCAACGTATGAGCCGTATTGTTAAACACAACGGTACTATCTACCTATGTGGCCAAGTTTGTGCTGATGCAACTAAAGACATCACTGAACAAACACAGACCATGCTAGATAAAGTAGAAGCGCTACTTGAGCAAGCAGGCAGCGACAAAGAGCACATGCTGTCAGCAACGATTTACTTGAAAGACATGAAAGACTTCCAAGAAATGAACGCAGTATGGGATGCATGGGTTCCAGAAGGTCACGCTCCAGCTCGCGCATGTGTGACTGGCGACATGGCTCGCGAAGCACTGCTAGTTGAGATCTCTGTGATTGCAGCTGAGAAGTAATTCTCTCGCATTTAGCGATAAGTAACGGTTTTAAGAGATTCCAGATACCTCGTCCCTCGGTTCTGGAATGACGGTTTAAGTTTTGGTTTAGTGGCTTAAATAAATCAACGTCATTCCCGAAAGCGACGAAGGAGCGTAGTCGGGAATCTGTTATTTGTTCGTTGCCGAAAAACAAAAAGGAAAGCCAATGGCTTTCCTTTTTAGTATCTAATTTATGTGTTCTGTCTCAATCAACCGAGATTAACAACCAGGTCCACAATCTAGACAGTGTTTCACCATCTCTGGGCCTAAGTGCAGTTTCGCGTTGAGGTCACGCAGCGCTGTTCGTACACCCTCTTCAATTACTGGGTGATAGAACGGCATGTCTAGCATTTCAGAAACCGTCATCTTGTTCTGGTGTGCCCATGCTAACAAGTGAGCTAAGTGTTCTGCGTTTGGTCCCATCATCTCAGCACCAAGGAAGCGGCCTGTACCTTGCTCGCCGTAAACGTGCAGAATACCTTTGTTGCGTAGCATCACTCGTGAACGACCTTGGTTCTCGAACGACACTTCACCCGTTGCGAAACAACCACATGTGCCTAAGCGGGTGGTGATCTCTTTGTAGGATTCACCAACCATCGCGATTTGCGGGTCAGAGAATACCGCTGAGATTTTAGAGCGGCGTAGACCTGCACGAATCTCAGGGAAGCGACCAGCGTTGTCACCTGCAATGCGGGCTTGGTCTGCTGCTTCATGTAGCAGAGGTAGTTGGTTGCTTGCATCACCTGCAATGAATACTGATGGCAATGATGTTTGTAGCGTGTAGTGGTCAGCGATTGGAACACCACGCTCATCAAGTTCTAGAGAGGTATTCTCTAGGCCAAGTTTGTCGGTGTTGGGACGACGCCCCGTTGCTGCCAGTACGTACTCAACGACGTTAGTTTCTAGTTCACCTTGCTTATTGATGAATTGGATTTCGACGCGAGCCTCACCCGATTCAGTGGTAATACGCTTCATGCTTTCGATTTTCACGTCGGCATCTAGGTAGAACTCTTCATTGAAGGCTTTATCTGCGTAAGCCATGATCTCTGGGTCGGTTACTGGGCCAACTTGACCACCTAAACCGAACAGTTTGGTCTTCACACCTAAGCGGTGTAGTGACTGGCCAAGCTCAAGACCAATAACACCAGGGCCAAATACTGCAACCGATTCTGGTAAATCATCCCAGCTGAACACGTCATCGTTAATGATCAGACGGTCACCAAGCTCATTCCAAACGGCAGGGTATGCAGGGCGAGAGCCAGTTGCGATAACAATACGTTTAGCGGTGACAACCGTGTGGTCATCAATTTGTAGTGTGCTGTCGTCTAAAAACTTTGCGTAGCCAGAGATCTTGTCTTGCTCTGGGATTTCATCAACACCTTCTAAAACAAAACCAACAAAACGGTCACGTTCAAACTTCACTCGGTCCATCACTTCACGGCCGTTAATCACGATATCACCTTGTGGGTGAACGCCAAAAGCTGGTGCTTTCTCGATTTGGTGTACGCTTTCCGCTGCTGCAATAAGCAGTTTAGATGGCATACAACCAACACGAGCACAGGTTGTACCGTAAGGGCCGCCTTCAATCATCACGACACTGTCAGTGTGTGCTTTTGCAGCGCGGTAAGAACCTAAACCTGCCGTACCGCCCCCGATAACTGCTACATCTACATTGACTTGTTTCATAATAATTTTCTCGCAATGGCTAAATTTGGTTTGAACGAACCCCTCCAACTCTGGTGATTTTTTGAGAGTCAGGATAGTGGGTCAGTTTTGTGATTCTGTTTTATTAGGTTTAGCTTGTGGTTCTGCTTTTTGTTACTAACTATAGGTTAGTAAAAGACAGGCGAGTCACCAGCTATATTCTTTTTTCCAAAACTCAGATAAGAGCGTTTGGAATGGCTAACCCACAAGAGGGTGGGTTAGCTGGTATTACTGCTATTTATTTACTAAGCGTTTACTTGCGACTAAGTGATTAACCTAGGAAAGCTTCTAGTTCTTCGCTACCACCGATGTGTTTGCCACCGATGAATACTTGAGGAACGGTAGTGCGACCAGAGATTGCACGTAGGCTTACTGTTGTTGCATCTTTACCTAGAACCACTTCTTCGTAGTTCAGACCTTTGTCGATTAGGTTCTGTTTTGCTTTCATACAGAAAGGACAGCCTGGCTTAGTGAATACTGTGATTGACTCTTGCTCTTTGTGCTCAGGAGCAAGGTAGTTAAGCATAGTATCTGCATCAGAAACCTTGAACGGGTCGCCTGGTACGTCTTCTTCGATGAACATTTTTTCTACCACGCCGTTTTTAACCAGCATGCTGTAGCGCCATGAACGTTTGCCGAAACCGATGTCGTTTTTCTCAACTAGCATCCCCATGCCGTCTGTGAAATCACCGTTACCATCTGGGATGAATGTGATGTTTTCTGCTTCTTGGTCTGCTTTCCAAGCGTTCATTACGAATGTGTCGTTTACTGAAACACACAGAATGTCATCAACACCGTTTTCTTTGAATACAGAGTGTAGCTCGTTGTAACGAGGTAGGTGGCTTGAAGAACATGTTGGCGTAAACGCACCTGGTAGGCTGAATACGATAACTGTTTTGTCTTTGAATAGCTCTTCAGTCGTTACGTTAACCCATGCATCACCTTGGCGAGTTGGGAATGTTACTTGAGGGATTGATTGACCTTCTTTAGATGCAAACATATTGATTTCCTTAAATAGTATTTTTAATTTTGTTCTATCAGAGCTTAACGTTTTTCTTCGCTCTGTTTCGTTTCGTTGAGCCCATTATTAGATAAATCCTTTGATAGCTCTAATCGTTTGATGTTATGGTTTTGATAGGTAAATTCTATCAATGGCATTTTTCTTTTAAATGTTTTTGTTAGAACCCTTGTTCTTATTAAAACCTGAGGTAAGAGACTGATCATGAACATTCGTGACTTTGAATACTTGGTAGCGCTCGCAGAGCATAAACACTTCCGAAAAGCGGCAGAAGCGTGCTTTGTCAGTCAGCCAACACTAAGCGGTCAAATACGCAAACTAGAAGATGAAATCGGACTTCAGTTAACCGAGCGTAGTCCAAGGAAGGTGATATTTACAGAATCAGGGTTACAACTTGTTGAACAAGCCAAGCGTATTCTCAATGAAGTGAAAACTTTTAAAGATATGGCGAGTGGCCACGGTGAAGCGATGACGGGGCCAATGCACATTGGTTTTATTCCAACCGTGGGTCCTTACATCTTGCCTAAGATTGTTCCTCATCTTAAAGAGAGCTTCCCAGATCTTGAGCTTTACTTGCATGAAGCTCAGACCCATCAGCTAGTGAGTCAACTTGAAGATGGCAAGCTTGATTGCTTGGTACTGGCTGCAGTTGATGAAACCGCGGTGTTCAAAGAGATTGATGTGTATGACGAGCCCTTAAGTGTTGCCGTTCCATGTGACCACGAGTGGGCTCAGCAAGACACTATCGATATGCTGCAGCTAAATGGACAGACCGTACTGGCGCTAGGTGACGGTCACTGTTTAAGAGACCAAGCCTTGGGCTTCTGTTTTGCGGCGGGCGCCAAAGATGATGAGCGCTTTAAGGCGACTAGCTTAGAAACGCTGCGTAACATGGTTGCGGCGGGGGCGGGTATTACCTTGCTTCCTCAGCTATCTGTGCCGAAAGAGAAGCAGAAAGACGGTGTGTGTTACGTACCTGCGGTGAATCCAACGCCTTCACGTAGAATTGTCGTGGCTTACCGTCCGGGTTCTCCATTGAAGGGACGTTTCGAGCAATTGGCTGAGACTATCCGAACTCAACTGGAGAAAACAGCTTAACACTCGATCTCAGAGCCCAAGCTGGTAAGGTATAGATATAAAAAAAGGGTTGATATGAATTCATATCAACCCTTTTTGTTGGTTCAACTTACTAGGTTCAACAAACCCTAGCTAGAACAGTTCTTCTACTGCTTCACCTGATGAGGTTGAGTAGATGTCGTCATTGAAACGTTCTGTGATGTACTCGGTTGGCTCAGTGCCTTTTTCGAAGTACTCGAACATTGATGAGCTATCGAACTTATTAGTCAATAAGCCAGTTTCACGGTCGATACGAACACGAACGATGTTCTCCGGAATCTCTTTACGTTCAGCAGGAACACCCGCTAACGCAGTACCCATGAAATCAACCCATGCAGGTTCTGCTGTTTTCGCGCCAGCTTCTGCACCCGTAATTTGGTTCTTACCAAGGTTTGAGTTCGCTTTGGTTCTGCCTAGGTTGCGGTTGTGGTTATCAAAACCAACCCATACCGTTGCAACCATGCCAGGGCCGTAGCCGCTGTACCAAGTATCTTTCGAGTCGTTAGTCGTACCGGTTTTGCCGCCAATATCACGACGTTTCAGTGGTTGTGCACGCCAACCTGTACCGTTCCAACCTGTACCCGCACTCCAATCACCGCCGCCCCAGATGTTGCTGTACATCATTTCACGAACTAGGAATGCGTTCTGCTCAGAGATAACTTGAGGTGCGTATTGAACTTTCGCATCCACGTCTTGCTCTGCAAACTCATCCGCCATTGGATCGGCTGTGATGGTCTGTTTGCAATCTTCTTTACAGACGACTTTTGGTGTCGCTTCAAACTCAGTCTCGCCAAATGGAGTCTCAACGCGGCTGATGTAGAAAGGTTCAACGTAGTAACCACCGTTAGCGAATACCGAGTAACCTTGCGCTACTTTCATTGGCGTTAAGCTACCAGCACCTAGCGCAATAGTTTCAGAGCGCGGTACTTCGTCAATATCAAAACCAAATCGAGTAAGGTAGTTACGAGTATCATCCAGGCCTACTTCGCGTAGTACACGTACCGCCATTACGTTTTTAGACTGAGCTAAGCCAATACGTAGACGAGTTGGACCCACATAAGTCGGTGGCGAGTTCTTTGGTCGCCATGCTGTGCCTTGGCTCTTATCCCATTGGTTAATCGGGGCATCATTGATCAGTGAGGCTAGCGTTAAGCCTTTCTCAATCGCTGCTGAGTAGATAAATGGTTTGATACCAGAACCCACCTGACGAATAGATTGCGTTGCACGGTTGAACTTGTTGTGTACGAAGTTAAAGCCACCCACCATCGACAACACAGCGCCGTTGTTCGGATTCATTGCAACAAATGCGGTGTTCGCATTAGGTACTTGGCTAAGTCGCCATACAACTGGTGTTTCTGATTCTGCAGTCGCTGACTCTTCTGTCGGCTCTTCAGAGACTTCATCGCCTGTAACGGCTTCATGGCGAACCCAGATTTGTTCACCAACAGCTAGAATCTCTTTTGCTTGAGAAGGCGCTGGTCCTTGGCGGTTATCCGTTAGGAATTTGCGTGCCCAGTTCATACCTTGCCATTCGATAGTGCCTTTACCTTGGTTCTTAACCCAAATTTGCGCACTTTTCGAATTAACTGCGGTAACAACAGCAGGGACTAGGTCACCATAGGTTGGTTGAGACTTAAGGTGTTTAACGATTTGTTCTTGATCCCACGCTGATTGCGCAGTCTGCCACAATACTTTTTCAGCGCCACGGTAGCCATGACGCTCATCGTAGCCAAGTAGGTTCTTAATTGCGGCTTGGTTCGCTGCTTTTTGCAGTTTCGAATCAACAGTCGTGTAGACCTTCATGCCTGATGTATAAGCTTCTTCACCGTAGCGTTCCACCATCCAAGCACGTGCAACTTCTGCAACATACGGCGCGCTCAGTTCGATCTCTGCACCGTGGTATTTCGAGATAAGTTCTTCGCTACGAGCGTCATCGAACTCTGCTTGAGTGATGTATTGCTCGTCTAACATACGACGCAATACGACGTTACGACGGTTAGTCGCGCGCTCAACAGAGTAAATAGGATTCATTGTCGAAGGTGCTTTGGGCATACCCGCAAGTGTCGCAATTTCACTCAGTGTTAGATCAGGAAGATCCTTACCGAAGTAAACACGTGCTGCAGCGCCAAAACCATACGAACGGTGACCAAGGAAGATCTTGTTTACGTAAAGCTCCATGATCTCTTCTTTACTAAGCAGTTGCTCAATGTGGATCGCAATGAAGATCTCTTTGATCTTACGCATAATCTTTTTCTCATTAGATAAGAAGAAGTTACGCGCAAGCTGCTGAGTAATGGTACTCGCCCCTTGTTTTGCTGAACCCGACATTGCAACCACGAGTGCTGCACGTGTGATACCGATTGGGTCAATACCAGGGTGCTCATAGAAACGGCTATCTTCGGTGGCAATCAGAGCCTCAACTAAGTGGCGAGGAATCTCGTCATAAGTCACCGGATTACGACGCTTTTCGCCAAATTGAGAGATCAACTTACCGTCTTGACTGAAGACTTGCATCGGCGTTTGGAGTTCTACGTCGCGCAAAGTGGCGACATCAGGCAACTCTGGTTTTACGTAATAATAAAACCCGAAAATTGTACTGACTCCAAGAATCATGCAAATCAATGTAAATATGAATAATCGCTTTATGAACTTCACCGGATAATCCCTGATTAGTTAAGGCTGATAAGCAGCAAACCCTTGTACTCTAGGCTAAAAACTTAGCTTTCGTTTATTAACGCTTATTTAACTAATAATCACAACCCCTAGATAATCAACGAAATGCTTGGCACTTCAGGAGCTAGGTCACATGGGTTCATCATTAATTACAGGTATAGATATAAATCATCACAGCATCAAAGCCGTGGTACTAAAACCCGTGGGGGAGTTGTATGCCCTAGTGGGATACAAAGAGCTGCCGATTTCGGACGACATTTTTACAGCTAACCATACTTTGGAGTATCAGAAAACTGTTAAGAAACTTAAAGAACTTAGGAAAGGACTGCCTTTTGGCTGTCGCAACGTCGCCATTTCGGTACCTGATAACACGGTGATCAGCAAAGTACTACAAATAGAGAGTGAGTTAGAAGACAGAGAAAAAGAGTTTTCTATCTATCAAACCTTCGCCCATCAATCTCCCTTTCCTATCGAGGAGCTGAGTTTAGATTTTGTAAAGCTGGAAGACAAACGATTTGGTAAAGGTTCGACAAGCAGTTATCAGGTGTACGCCACTCGTAAGGAAGTCGTCGATAGCCGAGCGGATACATTAACTAAGGCTGGTTTTAAACCTGTGGTGGTAGATACACAGGCCCATGGGCTGCTAAACATCTGGCAATTGGCTTCGCGCTTGTATCCCGATAAGAATAACTGGTTGCTGGTGGATGTTGGAATCGACCAAACGTCGTTAGGAGTTATCCCGCAGAATTCAGCGCCTTTCTATAAAGACATCGCTTTTGGTACTCAAGATCTTCGCAGCTCGGATAACCCAAGTGATATAGAAGGTGTGTTCGGCACGGCTGAAGATACCCATCAATTCATTGTTCATTTGATTGAGAAGCTCAAGCGCCAATTACAGCTCTATTCATCGGGAAATGCGCAGCAACCTATCTCTGGGATCTGGCTGATGGGTGAGGGTGCGAGTATTCCTATGGTAACCGAAGAGTTAGAGCGCCATTTTCAGCTGAGCTGTGAGTCATTGAATCCTTTGTCTCTGTTTGAGAACAAGGTCGCCAAGAGACGTAGACTGCCAATGGACTGGCAACACTTTGGTATTGCCGCGGGTATGGCGATGAGCGGACTCAAGTGGCAGGGAGAAAAGCATGTTGCATCAAATTAACTTGCTGCCGTGGCGTGATGAGATTCGTGCTCAGCATAAGAAGCGTTTTGTTCATTTGGTTATTCTTGGCGTCATCATTGCGCTTGGTGGGCAATGGGCGGTCGGTAACTACTTTTATGACCAACAAGCCAGGCAGCAAGCGCGCCTCAATTATCTTAATCAATACATCGCTGAGCTCGACCGACAAATTCAGTCATTAAAAGTCGCCGAACAAGAGCACAAAGCCATTCTCACTCGACTTGATGTGGTGGAGTCTTTGCAGCTTGGCCGCAATAAAACCACCGACTTCATGAACCTGATGCCAGAGCTGATTCCTGAGGGCGTGTATGTCGACAAGATAAAGATGAATGGTCAGGAGATTGAGATGTCGGGCATCAGTGACAGTACCGCTCGTCTTGCGACTATGTTGGACAACTTAGAGCGCTCAGATTCCCTGGAAGGGGTCGAGATGCACTCTATCGTTCATAACCGCAAACGCTTCAATAAAGAATTTCAGACCTTCAAGGTCTCTTTTGTGTTTAGCCCTGTCTCTTTAGAAAACACAACCGCGAGCAGAAAAGAGAAGGAGACGCATCATGGCTAACCTTCAAAATAGAATGAGCTTGCAAGATCTCGATGTTGATGAGATCACCGAGTGGCCATTGCTGCCTCAGCTTCTCGTGATTCTGGTGTTGATAGTGTTAATCCAAGGTGTAGGCACTTGGCTTTATGTGTTGCCACTCGACGATGAACTGCAACAGATGAAGCAACAAGAACAAACCTTAAAGACGACCTTGCGAATTAAGGCCAATAAGGTTGCAGCCTTGCCTAAATTGCAGAGTCAGCTGGATGAACTAACCAGTCGCTACGATTACCTGTTAGAGCAGCTGCCTGTTCAAAAAGAGCTAGCCAGTATGTTGGCGTCTGTGAATGAACTCGGCTTGGATAATTCGCTGACCTTTACTCGAATCGATTGGGGACAAAAACAGAACAAGGAGTTTCTCTATCGTTTACCGCTCAATATCGAGCTGACGGGTGACTACCATGAGATTGGTGACTTTTCGGCTGCCATCGCTAAGCTGCCGCGCATCATTAGCTTTGATGATGTGAACTGGCAGCGAGTTAGCCAAGAAAGTAGCACTCTGCACTTTAGGGTTCGAGCTTATACCTACCAGTTTAAATCGGAGGTCAATGATGAAACCCAATAGCGCGCTTTACTCAATCGTGTTGCTGCTTGCACTGTCAGGCTGCAAAGCAAATCAGGATTCACTCCCAGACTTCGTGGCACAGGTTGAAACTAAGGCGAGAAAAGATGTCGAGCAACTTGTCCCAGCAACTGAATTCACGGCGGCGACTTATCAGCGCCGAGCCTTTCGTCCTCCCTTTGAACTTCCTAAAGAAGCCATTGTGCAAAACCAGCCTTTGGTTAAGAAAGACTGTTGGCAACCTAGCGCTCGCTCTCGTAACGGAAAGTTAGAGAAGTACCCGCTGAGCAAGCTTCGTTTAAGAGGTGTAATGGGCAGTGGTTCAAGTGTGTTTGGGCTAGTGCAAACACCGAAAGGCAACGTGGTAAACGTCAAGAAAGGCCAGTTTATCGGCCTAAACAATGGCCGAGTTACTAAGGTGACCAGCCAGTACGTTCAGATTAATGAAACTCTTCCAGATGGCTTAGGTTGTTGGCATAAGCGCAACGTTAGGCTGGCTCTGAAGTAAACCAATGTCACATGATGTGGATATGAGATGTAAATATGATTAAAGGAATAAGTGAGTCAATGAACAAAGGGCTGAAAGGCTTGATGGTGTCTGTGATGTTGGTTTTTAGCGTATTTAGTTACGCAGAGAGCCTACCAAATAAATTAGAGAATATTGATTTTAGGGTTAATAAGGATAAAGACGCCGTCATTATCATTGAGCTAGCGACCAGCACCGCTGTGGTGGATGTTCAACGTGCTCAGGAAGGGTTAAGTATCGAGTTGATCAATACTCAGGTTGATGATGACAAGCTTTACCTACTAGATGTAAAAGACTTCGCTACCTTGGTTGAAGGTATTGAAGTCTATAAAGAGACACCAAGCACTCGGCTTCTAGCGACGATTAGCAATGACTATCAGTATGAATACAATCTAAAGGGACGTTTTATTGAGGTGGTGATCAGCAAACCAGTTATCGATCAAGTGACCAAAGAAAAAAGCGTTCTAGAGAAAGAGGGCAAGCTGATATCGATTAACTTCCAAGACATCCCAGTACGAAATGTCCTGCAGCTGATTGCTGACTATAACGATTTTAACTTAGTCGTATCTGATTCGGTCGCCGGAAACCTCACTTTACGTTTAGATGGCGTACCTTGGCAGCAAGTTCTCGACATTATCTTGCAAGTTAAAGGCTTGGATAAGCGAGTTGATGGTAATGTTATCTTGGTGGCACCTAAAGCGGAGCTCGATCTTCGAGAGCAACAAGCGTTAGAAAAATCGCGTTTAGAAGAGGAGCTTGGGGAGCTTAAGTCGGAAATCATCAAGATTAACTTTGCTAAGGCCACCGATATTGCCGACATGATTGGCGGTGAAGGTGCGGTCAGCATGTTGTCTGATCGCGGTTCGATTACCATTGATGAGCGCACTAACTCTTTATTG
Organism: Vibrio sp. ZF 223; assembly: GCF_003050585.1. Lineage (NCBI taxonomy): Bacteria > Pseudomonadati > Pseudomonadota > Gammaproteobacteria > Vibrionales > Vibrionaceae > Vibrio > Vibrio sp. ZF 223. The sequence goes on along the minus strand of NZ_PIGB01000013.1, from coordinate 36,357 downwards.
ATTCGTGAGTTGGAGGAGAACATTACCGTGATACGAGGCATCATTGAATCCTTAGATATTCCCGTGAAACAGGTGCAGATAGAGGCGCGTATCGTGACCGTCACTGAGGGTAATCTTGATGAGCTTGGCGTGCGCTGGGGCGTTTCATCAACCAACGGAAGCTTCACCGTTGGTGGTTCAATAGAAGGTAATCATCCATCACAAATCACACCGTATGACGATGATGGTGGCAACAGTGCGATTGATGACTACCTCAACGTTAACTTGGGGGCGACATCGCCGAATGCATCGAGCATTGCTTTTCAAGTCGCCAAGCTTGGGTCGGATACTTTGCTCGACCTTGAACTGTCGGCACTTCAACAAGAGTCGAAAGCTGAGATTATTTCTAGCCCACGCTTAATCACCACCAATAAAAAGCCCGCTTATATTGAGCAAGGTACTGAAATCCCTTACTTAGAGTCTTCTTCAAGTGGTGCAACGTCGGTCGCATTTAAGAAAGCGGTATTGAGCCTCAAGGTGACGCCGCAGATCACACCCGACAATCGTTTGGTATTGGATTTGAGCGTGACTCAAGATAGACCTGGGCAAGTGGTCAAGACCGGAACAGGGGAAGCGGTAGCAATTGACACGCAAAGAATAGGTACGCAAGTGCTTGTTAATAATGGTGAAACTGTCGTTCTTGGCGGGATATTTCAACACAGCGTAAGCAGCACTGTGGATAAAGTTCCTCTGTTGGGAGACCTGCCAGTTTTGGGTGCATTGTTCCGTCGCAGCTATGAAAATGTGGGTAAAAGTGAACTACTTATTTTTGTCACACCCAAAGTTGTGATTCAGTAATGAACAATTAGATTAAAAATAAAGTTGCATTAGTGGCACCTAACCTTGATAATTTCGGGTCTTATCACGAATTATCTGTGAGGAATCGGTGCCACGGGCCTTTTAATTTCAGTACTTGTACTGACCTACCTTGTGGCGATGTCATTGAATTAACGTTGTAAATTACTGCTAAAAACATGGCTGAGAAACGCAATATTTTTCTTGTTGGCCCAATGGGCGCCGGCAAAAGTACAATTGGTAGACACCTAGCTTCCCAACTTCATATGGAGTTTCTAGACTCTGACACTGTGATTGAAGAGCGCACTGGCGCAGACATCGCATGGGTTTTTGATGTTGAGGGCGAAGAAGGTTTCCGTAAGCGCGAAGAATCTGTAATCAATGATCTGACAGAAGAACAAGGTATTGTTCTTGCGACAGGTGGTGGTTCAGTGTTGAGCAAAGAAAACCGTAACCGTCTATCTGCACGAGGCATTGTTGTATACCTAGAGACAACAATTGAAAAGCAACTTGCTCGCACTAACCGCGACAAGAAACGCCCTCTACTTCAAACAGACAACCCGCGTGATGTGCTAGAAGATCTAGCTGTATCTCGCAACGCACTATACGAAGAAGTGGCGGACTACACAGTTCGTACTGACGACCAAAGTGCAAAAGTGGTAGCCAACCAGATCGTAAAAATGCTAGAAGAACGTTAAGTTCATTTTTCGGAGAGCAAACCCATGGAACGGATTACGGTCAATCTAGCTGAGCGTAGCTACCCTATCTCTATTGGCGCCGGGTTATTTGAAGACCCGGCGTACCTTTCTTTTTTATCAGGCAAACAGAAAGTTGTTGTTATCAGTAATGTGACAGTAGCGCCTCTTTATGCAGATAAAATTTTATCGCTATTGGATCAAGTAGGCTGTCAGACATCTCTTCTCGAGCTGCCAGACGGTGAACAGTACAAAACCCTTGAAACGTTCAATTCAGTGATGAGCTACATGCTTGAAGGAAATTACAGCCGCGATGTGGTGGTGATTGCTTTAGGTGGTGGTGTAATCGGTGACTTGGTCGGTTTTGCTGCCTCTTGTTACCAGCGCGGTATAGATTTCATTCAAATCCCGACGACCCTTCTTTCTCAAGTGGACTCTTCTGTTGGTGGTAAAACCGCAGTAAACCATCCTCTTGGTAAGAATATGATCGGCGCTTTTTACCAACCGAAATCTGTGATCATCGATACTAACTGTTTATCAACGCTTCCAGAGCGTGAGTTTGCAGCTGGCATTGCTGAGGTGATCAAATACGGCATCATTTACGATGAAGCCTTCTTTGATTGGTTGGAGCAGAATCTAGAGAAACTTTATCAACTTGATGAAGAGGCACTGATCACCGCGATTGCTCGTTGTTGTGCAATTAAGGCTGAAGTGGTGGCTTTAGATGAAAAAGAGTCAGGAATCAGAGCGTTATTGAACCTAGGTCATACATTTGGTCATGCGATTGAAGCAGAACTAGGCTATGGTAATTGGCTACATGGTGAAGCTGTGTCGTCAGGCACTGTAATGGCAGCGAAAACTGCTCAATTACAGGGGCTGATCTCTCAGCAGCAACTTGAGCGAATTATTTCTATACTCAAGAATGCGAAATTACCAATCCATACGCCAGAAAGCATGTCTTTTGAAGACTTTATGAAGCACATGATGCGCGATAAAAAAGTGCTGTCTGGTCAGTTGCGTTTGGTATTACCAACAAGTATTGGTACTGCTGAAGTGGTTGCTGATGTGCCTCAAGACATCATTAAACAAGCGATCGATTTCTGCCGTACTCTTTAAATTTGGTTGTGAGGTTGCCTAGCTAAACTCTAGGCAACTGAAGCGTTTTACTGATCGATCTTATCAGTAGGGATCCCCAATGAGTTTGGCTCATGAATTAAGAGTATTAGAGTTAGAATCTCAAGTTGAGCTGCTAGAGCGCTTACAGCTTTTGACTAACTTTGGTTCAAACCTAGTCACGGTTGCTGGTAAAACTGGCTCGGGCCGTTCTTGGTTAGCTCAGCGTTATCTGGAAGCGTGGTCGACTGAAAAAAATCAGTGTTTACTGCTTTGTCATCCAAGCCAAGACGATCAACAACGCCGCGCGCTTATTCTTAGCCAAATTGTTTCTGATCCCCTGTTTAATCAACATGATTCTTTATCAGATAGCCTGACTAGGTTACTGGATGGAGAGCCGTGTAATGTGGTTATCGTCGTTGATGATGCCCAACGACTTTCTGAGCTATTGGTATCCGAATTATGGATGTTGGTACTAGAAGCTCAATCAAACCCTCAATGGACGATCAATATCGTTCTCTTCTCGGAACCTGGCCACTTAGATACGTTATTAACGCGTTTGAGTTACGGTCAACAACACAAGCCTATCGATCTCGAGATCGATGACCTTTCGCAACCAGAAGCTGAACATTTCTTTGAATCACTGGTGATTCGATATGTTGATGATGAGTCTGAAACTCGCGTGCGACGTGCGTTTAGTAAAGCGCAACCTCTGCCCGGTGAGTTAATGGCTTTAGGAGAATTGAAAGTGGAAAAAAGGATTATTATTCGCTCAATTATTGGCTCACCGATCAATATCGCGATTGTGGTGGCCTTGTTGTTGGTTTTAATTGGTGGCGGCTATTGGTGGATGTTCAGTCAGCCAACACCAGACGATAAAGCGCAGTCGCTTATCGCACCGATTGAACAGACAGCTATCCCAACTTTTGAAGTGGAAAGTGGTACCGAGCAAGCTGGTATCGACGGAATGGTAGATTCTGAAACCGAAGCTGACATGAGTTACCAAGGCGCTGACGACGATAGCTCATCTTTGCCGCCAACTGTCGTTGAAGATACCGCGAGTGTTGGGGAAGTGGAACAAGATCAGCAACGCGTTGTGATCACCTCTGACGTGGTTGATGCTCTGCTTGATGATAAGCCTGAAAGTGCCGATACCAGCGCGATTGATGCGGCTGTTGAGGAAAATACAGAGGCAGCGGCTAGCGCGCAACCTGATGCAGCACAAGCCGAACCACAACCAACAGTTGATGAAGAATCAGATCTAACTGATTCAACACCGCCGACTAAAAAGATTACCTTCTCATTTGCTCGTGAAGAGTTACAAGCTATCTCGCCGCGCGCGTATACCTTGCAGTTGAGTGCGATGACCTCATTGGAGGATGTGCAATCCTTCATTGAAGAATATGACCTTGAGAACAAGGTTCGTATTTACCCAACACTTCGTAACGACACCAAGTGGTTTATCATCACTTATCAAGATTACCCAACGATTCAAGTGGCGCGAGACGCGGTAAGTGCGTTATCAAAACCCCTTCAACAGTTGGAACCTTGGGCAAAATCGATGAATCAAGTGCATCGAGAGATAGAACGTGCGAAATAACCCTGAGCTTAGCCTCAAAATATGTTACATTCCGCAGCCTTATTTTTGAGTTGATAGATAGAGCAGTAAATGAAAAAGCAGCGTGCCTTTCTAAAATGGGCTGGTGGTAAATATGGCCTAGTTGAAGACATCCAACGTCACCTGCCACCTGCTCGTAAATTGGTAGAACCGTTTGTCGGTGCCGGCTCAGTATTTCTGAATACTGACTTTGAACAGTACCTGCTTGCAGATATCAACCCCGATCTTATCAACCTGTACAACCTACTTAAAACCGATCCTGAAACTTATATCACGGAAGCGAAGCGCTGGTTCTGTCCTGAGAACAACCGCAAAGAAGCCTTCTTAGATATTCGCGCTGAGTTCAATGGTACAGATAACGTCATGTATCGTTCGTTGGCTTTCTTGTATATGAATCGATTTGGCTTTAATGGCCTATGTCGTTACAACAAGAAGGGCGGTTTTAACGTCCCATTTGGTTCTTACAAAAAACCTTACTTCCCAGAAGCCGAGCTGGAGTTTTTTGCCGAGAAAGCGAAAAAGGCCACCTTCGTCTGTGAGGGATACCATGAAACCTTTAGCCGCGCGCGCAAAGGCTGTGTGGTTTACTGCGATCCTCCATACGCACCGTTGTCGAACACGGCTAACTTTACCTCATACGCAGGTAATGGCTTTAGCTTAGATGACCAAGCTGCATTGGCGGATGTTGCTGAAAAAGCAGCAATGGAGCGTGGTATTCCTGTTTTGATTTCAAACCACGATACGACACTAACGCGTCGCTTATATCATGGTGCTGAGTTAAACGTGGTCAAGGTGAAACGCACCATCAGCCGTAATGGCGCTGGGCGTAATAAAGTTGATGAGCTGCTGGCGCTTTTCCATAAAGAGAAAAACCAGCAACACACATCAGCGGAATAGTTCTGGTCAGAACAGCCGCTAAACTCATTAAATTGAGTGACCAACGGATACTTTCTTAAACTAATCTTTCGAACTGCTAGGATCTGCTTAGGTGCTTAGGTAGAATTGCACACCAAATAGTCTTGGGCTTGAGTCTTGTATTTGTGTATGAGATATCACTAAGACGGTGACATTCGTAATTTACTCACTCTTAAGAGGTTTGGTATGAAAGATTTTCTAATCGCTCCATCGATTTTGTCTGCAGATTTTGCTCGTCTTGGTGAAGACGTAGAAAAAGTACTCGCAGCTGGTGCTGATGTTGTGCACTTCGATGTGATGGACAACCACTACGTACCTAACCTGACTTTTGGCGCGCCTATTTGTAAAGCGCTGCGCGACTACGGTATTACTGCTCCTATCGATGTGCACCTTATGGTTAAGCCTGTGGACAGTATTGTTCCTGAGTTTGCAAAAGCGGGCGCATCAATGATTACCTTCCACGTTGAAGCTTCAGAGCACATCGATCGCACTCTACAGCTCATCAAAGAGCACGGCTGTAAAGCGGGTGTGGTTCTTAACCCTGCAACACCGCTTTCTTGCCTAGATTACATCATGGACAAAGTAGACATGATTCTACTAATGTCTGTGAACCCTGGCTTCGGCGGTCAATCTTTCATTCCTCACACGCTAGATAAACTACGTGCTGTTCGTAAGCTGATTGATGAGTCAGGCCGCGACATTCGCCTTGAGATTGATGGCGGTGTGAAGGTGGATAACATCCGTGAAATCGCAGAAGCGGGTGCAGATATGTTCGTTGCGGGTTCTGCTATCTTCAACCAACCGGATTACAAAGAAGTGATTGATGAGATGCGTGCAGAGCTTGCAAAAGTAAACGCATAATCGTAAAACTACAGATAGATTGAATATTAAGGGGCTCATTGGCCCCTTTTTTACGTCTTATCGCTCAACACATAAGACGAATATAATTAATAGGAAAGTAAGATGTCATTAAGCTCAATAAAACTGATCGCCTTTGATTTGGATGGAACCTTGTTAGACAGCGTGCCTGATTTAGCTGTCGCCGCTGACCAAGCTTGTCAGGAGCTGTGTTTCCCTTCAGTGAGTGAAGAACAAGTTCGCGACTATGTTGGCAATGGTGCTGACGTGCTTATCGGGCGTTCACTCAGCCGTAACCTAACTGTTGATCCAAGCCTAGATCCTGAGCTGCTGAAGAAAGCACGCATCTTGTTTGATGATTTCTACGAGCAGGGCGGCCACAAGCTGAGCCACCTTTACCCATCAGTAAAAGAGACGCTGGCAGAGCTGCATAATGCGGGTTTCACTATGGCGCTTGTGACCAACAAACCATCGAAGTTTGTACCCGACGTTCTGGCGCAACACGGTATCGATAAGTACTTTGTTGATGTTTTAGGCGGCGACTCTTTCCCAGAGAAAAAACCGAATCCAGTAGCGCTGAACTGGTTGCTAGAAAAGCACAACGTTAAAGCGGAAGAGATGTTGATGGTTGGTGATTCAAGCAACGACATCAAAGCGGCTAAGAATGCGGGTTGCTACTCGTTTGGTCTGACTTATGGCTACAATCACGGTGAGCCAATTTCAGCATCAAACCCTGACTATGTGGCGGATAACGTTGCTCAATTACTAGATGTCGTTCTAGTTTCAGCATAAAGCGGACAAAAGTTAGCTAACCCACTAGCAAAATACTTATCAATGAGTACACTGGATGAGCCGCGCAGAAAGAGCTGTGCGGCTTTTCTATATTTAAGTTAAGAAGCTAAGCGTTCAATAAACTTAGCGAATAAGCAAAGGAATTAAAACCATGAGCAAGCCCATCGTATTGAGTGGTGTTCAACCATCTGGTGAACTAAGTATCGGTAACTACTTGGGTGCTCTACGTCAATGGCAACAGATGCAAGATGATTACGATTGCCAATACTGTGTTGTAGACCTTCACGCAATTACGGTTCGCCAAGACCCGAAAGCACTGCATGAAGCGACTCTAGACGCACTCGCAATCTGTCTTGCTGTCGGTGTTGATCCAAAGAAGAGCACGCTATTTGTTCAGTCACACGTACCAGAGCATGCTCAACTTGGTTGGCTTCTTAACTGTTACACGCAAATGGGTGAACTGAGCCGTATGACTCAGTTTAAAGATAAGTCTGCACGTCACTCAAACGACGTAAACGTAGGCCTATACGACTACCCAGTGTTGATGGCTGCAGACATCCTGCTTTACGGTGCTCACCAAGTGCCAGTAGGTAGTGACCAGAAACAACACCTAGAGCTAGCGCGTGATATCGCAACTCGTTTCAACAACATCTACGGTCCTGAAACGCCAATCTTCCAAGTGCCAGAACCTTACATTCCAACAGTGAATGCACGTGTAATGAGCCTGCAAGATGCGACTAAGAAGATGTCTAAGTCGGATGATAACCGTAAGAACGTGATTACTCTGTTAGAAGAGCCTAAGTCGATCATCAAGAAGATCAACAAAGCGCAAACTGATGCAGAAACACCGCCACGTATTGCTCACGATTGGGAAAACAAAGCGGGTATCTCTAACCTAATGGGTCTTTACTCAGCAGCGACAGGTAAAACGTTTGAAGAGATCGAAGCGCAATACCAAGGTGTTGAGATGTACGGTCCATTCAAGAAAGATGTAGGCGCAGCATTAGTTGAGATGCTTGAGCCGATTCAAGCTGAATACCACCGTATCCGTGCTGATCGTGCTTACATGGACGCAGTAATGAAAGCGGGTGCTGAAAAAGCGTCTGAGCGTGCTGCAGTAACACTGAAAAAAGCATACGAAGCAGTAGGTTTTGTTACTCGCCCATAGGGTGAACTAACACGACTCGCTTGAAAATTTGAGCCCAAAGTAGCTTTTGTTTACTTTGGGCTTTTTAATGCCCATTCCATTTACCTTCCTCGAAAACCCCTTGTTTGAATTGATAATTTACGCAGTATCTGACTAGCATATCCATCATATTAATGCTGTGCAGATGATCTTATTCAGCACTTCTGAACTTTATAAATTCATACTCATTTCTATATATGTTGGAAATATATAACGTGCCAAACAATTGATGATTCCAAAGTGATAAGTTCCTCATTTTCTTGCCAACTGACTTATTCCTTTCATAAATAAACCTGATAGTTACCACAAAATACATGACTGCCCATAGATGGCAGTGACTATAAATCAATGAACTCAGGTGAAACGGATGGCTCTTTTACACAAACCTTCATTGCTAGCAGTGGCAATTGGTAGCTTGTTAACCACAAGCGCACACGCTGATTTGTTTATTTCACAATATGTGGAAGGCGGCAGCTACAACAAAGCGGTTGAGATCGCCAATAACGGCGATAGCAGCATTAACTTAGATGGTTACTCACTGGCGAAGTCTGCCAATGGCAACGGATCATGGGGCGCCACTTTACCTTTAGATGGCCACGTTTTAGCGCCCGGTGAGGTGCTTGTTGTTGCTCATACCAGTGCTAGTGATGAGATTAAGGCGGTCGCTGACATTCTAAATGCTTCATTGGCTAATCATAATGGTGACGACCCGCTAGCTATCTTGAATGCAGATGGTTCGGTGCATGATGTTGTTGGTTTGATGGGCGATGTGGACTGGGGCAAAGATGTTACTTTGGTTCGTGCGACACAAACACCTTCTGCGACGTTTGATGCTTCACAATGGGTATCGCTACCAAAAGACAGTATTGAAGGGCTAGGTTCACTAGACAGTGTTGAGCTGCCAGAAGCCTTTACTTGTACAGAAGATGGCTCAGACCCGGTATTTACCACCATTCAAGAGATCCAAGGCGAGGGTGCAACATCACCGTTCATCGATGGCTACCCGTACATCACCGACGATGAATACTTCGTAAAAGGTGTAGTTAGCGCAGTGACTACTGGCCTAACCAAAGGCTTCTATCTGCAAGCGATTGAGGATGACTTCAATTCAAGTACCTCTGAAGGTCTATTTATTCACACTAACCAGTCAAGCTCAGATTTAGTTGCGGGTGATGTGGTGTGTGTGAAAGGTAAGGTTCAAGAATACTACAGCCACACTCAGCTTAAAGTTGAAAACAACCAATGGCTAAAGCAGGGCGAACAGCAATCCCCTGAAGCGACGGCGATTGAAGCGCTAGACAGTGATGAGAACTTCGCTGCAACGCTTGAACGCTACGAAGGCATGTTGCTGAAAACAACCGAAGCGCTTGATATGCGAGTGACGCGTACCTTCGTTTATGACTACGCAGGTCGTCGTAACAACATGGTATTAGCCCATGAGCGTATCAACATGCAGCCGAACCAGCTTTTTGCTGCCGGTTCTGATGAAGCGAAACAACAAACAGAAGACAACGCTGATCGTCGCCTTTTCGTTGAAACGGATCAAAAAGCGGGTGACGGACAAGTTCCTTTCTACCCAGATTTTGGCCGTACCGACATCGACCAAGATGGTTCGACCGAAGACTACATCCGTATCGATGACACCATTGTCGGCCTAGAAGGTGTGTTGACTTACAGCTACGGTGAATACCGTTTAATTGCGACTAACCAGATCTCGGCTGAAAACTTCGTTCGTAACGACCCACGTACTGACAAACCAGACATGGATGAAGGTGACCTGCGTATTGCGACCTTCAATGTATTGAACTACTTCAACTCTCCATTTGGCGGTGACGCGAACCAGCACGGCAACAACCGTGGCGCGAACACCATCACTGAGTTTGAAATGCAGCAAGAGAAGATTGTGAACGCGATTCTTCGTCTAGACGCTGACATCATTGGTTTGATGGAAATTGAGAACAACGGCTTTGGTGAAGGTTCAGCGATTCAACAGCTTGTTAACCAGCTGAATGATCGCATTGAGCGTAAGAAAGACCGTTATACGTTTGTCGCTGTTGATTCAAATGAAGATGGCGTAACCGACGAGATGGACTCGATTGGTACTGACGTAATCACAACGGGTGTTATTTACCGTAAGAAGGTAGTTAAGCTAAAAGACAGCCGCGTTATCGCGATGCCAAGCCAACAAGCACCAGAGGTGTTAGACGATTCAGGTAAGGTGATTGAGGACGGTAAGAACTACCAGCGTGACTCATTAGCGCCAACTTTCAAGGTCAAAGGTACCAAAGAGAAACTGACCGTAGCGATTAACCACTTTAAATCTAAAGGCTCTAAGTGTTGGGAAGATGCAGCACCGGTTGAACAGGGTGGTCAAGGTGGTGTTGATGCCGACAAGCAAGGCTCATGTGAGAACTTCCGCGTAGCTGCGGCGGTGGCACTGGGTGAAGCGCTCGATGGTATCAAAGGTCACAAAGTGATCCTGGGTGATATGAACTCGTACGGCATGGAAGATCCAATGCTGGTGCTAACGGATTACTCTGAAGAGAAATACGGTAAGCAAATCAAAGCGGCTCGTAACACTTACATTGATGGTGTTGAACAGTTTGGTGATAACGGCGCGGTGATTACTAAGAACTACGGTTACATTAATGCTGTGGCTCAAAAGCACCCAGACAGCTGGAGCTACTCATACAATGACGAAGTGGGCGCACTGGATCACCTGTTGATCAGCGACAGCCTGAAAGACATGGTTGTGGATGCAACTGACTGGCACATTAACGGTGGCGAATCGACGTTGTTTGACTACAACGAAGAGTATAAAGGCGATCTGCCTAAGTACCAAGATCACTTCCGTTCATCGGATCATGATCCTGCGGTTCTTGAGCTCAGAGTCGGCGGTTCATTCGGCTTGGGTGCATTGATGTCATTGTTTGGTCTAGCAATGTGGCGTCGTCGCAAGTAGCTAAATCGTAAGTAGATTGGCAAGCCATACAAGCAAGCCAATTCAGGTAACTTAAGGCTATCTGTAAACAATTAAGGTCAACTTAGGTTGGCCTTAATTATTGGCGAAATGCAGTTTCCACTTGCCTTTCGCTATGGGTATTGCACAATACCGCCCCTATATCTCCCAATCCTTTAGTATTTAGCAAACGATTTCGACCCATGTTACTTATCATCGATAACTACGACTCCTTTACCTATAACTTGTATCAGTATTTCTGTGAGTTAGGGGTAACTGTAAAAGTTGTTCGCAACGATGAGATTGATATTGCGGGCATCGAAGCGCTAAATCCTAGTCATCTTGTTATCTCGCCGGGTCCTTGTACACCGGATGATGCGGGCATTTCTCTACAAGTCATCGAACACTTCGTTGGTAAACTGCCGCTCTTAGGAGTGTGTCTTGGTCATCAAGCCATTGCCCAAGTGTTTGGTGGTGAAGTGGTGAGAGCCAGACAAGTGATGCACGGTAAAACCTCTCCGATACGCCACAATGGCAAGAGTGTTTTTCAGGGATTGAACAACCCATTGACCGTGACACGTTACCACTCACTAGTGGTGAAAAATGGCACGCTACCAGATTGCTTTGAACTGACGTCTTGGACGGAGTTTGAAGATGGCAGCATGGATGAGATCATGGGTTATCAACACAAAACCTTGCCGATTGATGCGGTGCAATTTCACCCTGAATCGATTAAAACAGAGCAAGGACACCAACTTCTCGCTAACTTCCTAGCACGCTAAGTGTTTAAATTTGACCCTTTCTCCGCCTAAATAAGCCAGTTAAACCTGTCAGCCCATTCGTTAAGCGTTTAAATTCGGGCTTTACGCGTCTCTCTCCCTCTGACGCCGATCACTTTTTATAACATTTCTCTCTCGCTTCGCTAAGTTTTTAGCCTATGCAAAATTATTCGCGTTATTTCCTCTCGAACCCTATATACCGCTGTGCCAGTAAGGCTTTGCTATTACTAGTCATACGTTTAGGTAAAAAAAGCTTCATAAAACAGATTAATTGATGCATAAATAGTCATAGGTAGTGACGTTTAGCTGGTTGTGAGGGATGGCTAAAGAATAATCTACTATTGAAAAGGTTAATTAAATGTAAATATAATGCTGCAGCGGGATTATGGCGAGACAAAATATCTTTGTCTCACTTATGAACCATTACGCTTATTTGCGAAGCTTGCGGTATCGAGAAGGAATGTACGATGACAGTGGAAAATAAAGTAGAACGTAGTCTGTTTAATGAGGTGATGGTGCCTTGTTATAACCCAATGGAAATGATCCCAGTAAAAGGGGAAGGCGCACGCGTTTGGGACCAACAAGGCCGAGAGTATATCGACTTTGCTGGTGGTATCGCTGTGAGCTGTTTGGGTCACTGTCACCCGGCAATGGTTAACGCAGTTACTGAGCAAGCAAACAAGATTTGGCACCTAAGTAACGTGATGACCAACGAACCTGCACTGCGTCTAGCGAAAAAGCTAACCGACGTATGTTTTGCAGAAAAAGTATTCTTTGCCAACTCTGGCGCAGAAGCGAATGAAGCAGCATTGAAGCTAGCTCGTCGTTGGGCGGCGGATGTTCACTGTCCTGAGAAATCTGAAATCATTGCATTCAAACAAGGTTTCCACGGTCGTACTTTCTTTACCGTAACGGTTGGTGGTCAAGAAGCTTACTCTGATGGTTTCGGTCCTAAACCGGGCGATGTGACTCACCTGCCTTACAACGATATTGCAGCGCTAGAAGCGCACATCTCTGATCGTACTTGTGCAATCATGATGGAACCTCTGCAAGGCGAGGGCGGTATCATCTCTCCAACGTCTGAATTCGTGAACACGGTTCGTGAACTGTGTGATAAACACAATGCACTGCTTATCTTTGATGAAGTGCAAACGGGTAATGGTCGTACCGGTAACTTTTACGCTTACCAAGGCCTAGGTGTGACACCAGATATTCTAAGCACGGCTAAATCTCTAGGTGGTGGTTTCCCTATCGGTGCAATGCTTACGACCACTGAACTCGCGACACATCTAAAAGTTGGTACGCACGGTTCTACTTACGGTGGTAACCCACTGGCGTGTGCTGTTGCTGAGGCGGTTGTTGATGTGGTTAGCCAACCTGAAACATTAGCTGGCGTGAAAGAGCGTGAAGCTCTGTTCCGCGATGGTCTAGCTAAGATTAACGACAAGTACCAAATCTTCAGTGAAGTTCGTGGTAAAGGCCTACTACTAGGTGCTGCACTTAACGAAGAGTGGCAAGGCCGTGCACGTGACGTATTGGTAGCAGCAGGCGAACAAGGCTTGATGGTACTGGTTGCGGGTGCAAACGTGGTTCGTTTCACGCCATCACTGGTTATTACTACACAAGAAATTGAAGAAGGCTTATCAAAACTAGACAAAGCAATCGCTACGCTAGTTTAGCCTGAGCGGCGTCATAGGAATGATCGCCAATAGAGCGCTCCCATGACGTTCTGCTAAAGGCCCAAGCTTCTGGTTTTGGGCCTATTTTGCATCTGGAGGGAATATTGATGCTAGTTGTTCGCCCAATAAAATTATCTGATTACGATGCGCTGCATACCTGCGCGGTTGAATCTGGTCACGGATTCACATCTCTTCCGGTTAACGAAGAACTGTTAACTAACCGTATTACTCACTCTGAATACAGCTTTGCCAAGCAAAACGTGACTGAGCCCGGTGACGAAGGCTACCTGATGGTTGGCTTCGACACAGAAACCGGTGAAGTTGCGGGTACGACTGGCATTGAAGCCTCAATTGGCTGGGATGTCCCGTTTTATTCGTACCACATCAGCAAAGTGGTTCACTCATCGCAAAAGCTTGGCGTGAATAACGTCGTGAAGCTACTGACTTTCGGTAATAACTACACAGGATGCAGTGAGATCTGCACATTGTTCTTGCGCCCAGCTTTCCGTGGTGGATTGAATGGTCGTTTGATGTCGAAGTGTCGCTTCCTGATCATGTCTGAGCACCCAGAGCGTTTTTCGAAAACGATTTTTGCTGAGATGCGTGGTGTATCGGATGCAGAAGGTAATTCTCCTTTCTGGCAATGGCTGCAAGAGCATTTCTTCTCGATTGATTTCACGCTTGCGGATTACCTAACCGGTATAGGTAAGAAAGGTTTCATTGCTGACCTAATGCCAAAGCTACCTATCTACGTGAACCTATTGAGCAAAGAAGCTCAGGCGGTGATTGGAGAGGTTCATGACAATACGCGCCCTGCACTTAAGTTGTTGGAACGTGAAGGTTTCACTAACCGTGGCTATGTCGATATCTTTGATGCAGGCCCAACGGTTGAGTGTGATCTAAGAAACATCGAATCGGTGCGTCACTCAATTAGAGCACAGGTTCAAATTGCAGAGCATTCTAGCTCTAAAGACTTCCTAATTGGTAATACCTCGTTTGAGAACTTCCGCGCAGTAGCCGCGAAAGGTGCGTATGACCAAGCAAGCGACACAGTGATTTTATCATCTGAAGTAGCGAGCGCTCTTGAAGTAAAAGAAGGCGAATTTGTTCGCATGTTGGCTCAGTAAGAGCGGCGATTATCTGTCGAAGATTTTAAGGATAGAAGTATGACTCAGTGGATAGCAGGACAGTGGGTGGCAGGTCAAGGTGACGCCATGACATCAGTAAGCCCATACAACAATGAAGTAGTGTGGCAGGGTGATAGCGCAACACCAGCGCAGGTTGAATCTGCAGTAGCAGCAGCTCGTGAAGCCTTCTTGGTTTGGAAAAAATTGAGCTTTGCAGAGCGTGAAGCGATCGTGTTGAACTTTGCTGAGAAGGTAAAAGAGAACAGCGAAGAGATTGCACAGATTATTGCAAAAGAGACGGGTAAACCGATTTGGGAAACTCGCACTGAAGCGGGCGCGATGGCGGGCAAGATCGCTATCTCTATTCGTGCATACCACGAGCGTACTGGTGAAGCTTCGCGTGAAGCGGCAGGTAACCAAATCGTACTGCGTCATCGTCCATTAGGTGTTATGGCTGTATTTGGCCCTTACAACTTCCCAGGTCACCTACCTAACGGTCATATTGTTCCAGCTCTGCTATCGGGCAACACCGTAGTATTCAAGCCTTCAGAGCAGACACCTTGGACGGGTGAATTCGCAATGAAGCTATGGCAAGAAGCGGGTCTTCCTGCTGGCGTAATCAACCTAGTGCAAGGCGCTAAAGAGACAGGTATCGCACTGGCTGATGCTAAAGGTCTTGATGGCGTGCTATTTACGGGTAGTGCGAATACTGGTCATATCCTGCATCGTCAATTCGCGGGCCAACCGGGCAAGATGCTGGCACTAGAAATGGGCGGCAACAACCCTATGGTGATCAGCGACCAATACGGTGATGCAGACGCAACGGTATACACTATCATCCAATCGGCGTTCATCAGTGCGGGTCAGCGTTGTACATGTGCTCGTCGCTTGTATGTGCCTGTTGGCGAGAAGGGCGATCTGCTTCTAGATAAACTGGTCGCAGCTACGCAAAAGATTCGTGTCGATCAGCCATTCGCTGAACCTGCACCTTTCATGGGCCCTCAGATCTCTGAAGCTGCAGCTAAATTTATTCTAGACGCGCAAGCTAATCTGCAATCGTTAGGTGGTGTCAGCCTAGTAGAAGCAAAAGCGGGTCAAGCGGCGTTTGTTTCTCCGGGCATTATCGATGCAACCAATATTGCTGACCTGCCAGATGAAGAGTACTTCGGTCCATTGCTGCAAGTGGTTCGTTACCAATCGCTAGAGCAAGCGGTCGAGTTAGCTAACGACACACGCTTTGGTTTGTCTGCAGGCCTTGTATCAACAGACGATTCTGAATGGGAATACTTCGTTGACCATATCCGTGCGGGTATTGTTAACCGTAACCGTCAGCTAACAGGCGCAAGTGGTGATGCACCGTTTGGTGGTCCGGGTGCTTCAGGCAACCTACGTCCAAGTGCTTACTACGCAGCTGACTACTGTGCTTACCCTATGGCTTCAATGGAAGGTGGCGAAACTCAACTACCAGCATCGTTTAGCCCAGGTATTGAGCTTTAATTTAGGCTAATGAGTCTTAGGCTCATTGGTTAAGCTTGAAACAGGGAAGTGGTGTTATCGCTTCCCTTTTCCATCACGTCCGACACCTAGATTGGGCGGTAGATAATAATAGAACAAGTATGTCACAGGCTGATGGCTGCTGACTCTGTGTCTCAGCCTCTCCCTTTCTAATCCAAATTACTAGCTTGCTAGAACCTCTGACAAGGAGTCACCATGACGCCCGATCTACTCTTTAAATCACTATGGGACGATTACATTCACAGGCTGTGTCCATCGGCTGAGAAAGTGCATCACTTGCTGAAAGAAGATGAAGCGCTGATCAACGACCATATTGCACTGCGTACTTTTAATGTTGCCCCTCTCGGTATTGAAACACTAGCTAAGCCTTTCCTGGAACTGGGTTACAAGGCGTGTGGCGACTACCTGTTTGAGAGCAAGAAGCTAGTGGCTAAACACTACGAGCACCCAGACCCGAAGCAGCCAAAAGTGTTCATTAGTGAATTGAAGGTCGAAGAGTGTTCTAGTGAATTACAACAGATCGTTGCTAAGTTAGTTGAGCAGGTTGATGCAAGCAAGCTTCAAGGTCATGAGTTCTTGTTTGGTGGTCGCCAATGGGATTTGAGCTTCGCTGATTTCCAAGTACTAGCTAAAGAGAGCGAATACGCATCTTGGCTAGCGGCTCATGGATATGGTGCAAACCACTTTACGGTAAGTGTGAACCAGCTGAATAACTTTGATGAAGTGCAGGCGGTGAATGACTACCTGAGCGAGTCTGGCTTTACTATCAACGCATCTGGCGGTGAGGTTAAAGGCTCTCCAGAGGTCTTATTAGAGCAATCATCAACAATGGCAGACAAAGTCCCAGTTTCATTTGTTGAAGGCAATGAGATGATTCCTGGTGGTTTCTATGAGTTCGCTAAGCGTTATGCGATGGTCAACGGTGAGCTTTACACAGGTTTTGTGGCCGCATCGGCGGATAAGATCTTTGAGAGCACCAACGGTTAATAAAAGGTACGAGAACGGACTTATCCTAGATATGCGAGTACGCTTCGCTTCGAGGAAGTTTACAAATAGGATTCTGTGAGTTCTTCTCGTTTCTGTTCTATAGATCTTTAGAAAACAAAAAAGCCACCAAATTTGCATTTGGTGGCTTTCAAATTTTTGGCTCAGTTAATCGAGATTAACGAGTGCCGTATACCACGATAGTTTTACCGTGTGCAGAAATTAGGTTCTGCTCTTCTAGCATCTTCAAGATACGACCAACTGTCTCACGAGAACAACCAACGATCTGGCCAATCTCTTGACGAGTTATCTTGATTTGCATGCCGTCAGGGTGAGTCATTGCATCTGGCTGTTTCGCTAGGTTTAGTAGCGTTTGAGCGATACGACCTGTTACGTCAAGGAACGCTAAGTCACCAACCTTTTGGCTAGTTACTTGTAGACGGTTTGCCATTTGCGCTGAAAGGCGCATTAGGATATCTGGGTTCACTTGGATAAGTTGACGGAATTTCTTGAAAGAAATTTCAGCTACTTCACAAGGAGATTTAGCACGAACCCAAGCAGTACGCTCTTGGTCTTCTTCGAACAAGCCAAGCTCACCGATGAAGTCGCCTTGGTTTAGGTAAGAGAGAATCATTTCCTTACCTTCTTCGTCTTTGATAAGAACTGCCACAGAACCTTTAACGATGTAGTACAAGGTTTCTGCCTTTTCACCAGCATGAATCAAAGTACTTTTTGAAGGGTACTTATGAATATGACAGTGTGAAAGGAACCACTCTAATGTTGGATCGGTTTGAGGTTTACCTAGAACCATAATATCTCACTTCCTCTGCAGGGTATGCTTGCCGCTTTCCGTATTTTAGCTAAGCCTGGATTGACTTGTAGGATAAGAGCACTCGTTGAGTGCTGCAAGCTATCTTGTGTTTCGTTTAAGAATAGTATCCTTTTTCAGGTACTATTTCTTGATTTTAATCGTGACCAAGCTACGATTTTTTACGCAAAATTGTGCACATGATCACGGTATGAAAAGTAATCAACCAGAATGTCGTTTTGTTAACCTATTTTTCCGGTTTCGATAAGTTGTTGCAGGATTGGCCTCACAATGAGCTCCATAGCAAAACTCATCTTGCCGCCTGGCACCACTAGCGTGTTATGACGAGACATAAACGAGCCATCAATCATAGCCAGAAGGTAGGGGAAATCGACGTTTTTGATGCCACGCAAACGTATAACTACGAAGCTTTCGTCTAAACTTGGAATCCCTTTGGCGTTGAGTGGGTTCGATGTATCTACGGTTGGAACACGCTGAAAGTTTATGTGAGTGCGCGAAAATTGCGGGGTAATGTAGTTGAGGTAATCATCCATTGAACGAACAATGGAGTCCATTACCGCTTCGCGTGAGTGACCACGATCGCGAGTGTCACGAACGAATTTTTGAATCCACTCTAGGTTTACGATGGGCACCATGCCGATCAGCAAATCGACGTGTTGAGAAACGTTAATGTCGCCATCAACCACACCGCCGTGCAAGCCTTCGTAAAACATCACATCGGAATTTTCCGGGATCTCTTGCCATGGCGTGAAGGTGCCCGGCATTTGATTGTAAGGCACGGCTTCATCAAAGGTGTGCAGGTAGCTTCTTACTTTACCTGTACCTTCGTTACCGTATTTACGGAAGAACTCTTCTAGCGCACCAAAGTCGTTGGCTTGAGGACCAAAGTAGCTGATGTGCTTACCTTGCTCGCGCGCTTTACGGATCTCGACATCCATCTCTGGACGTGTGAAGCGATGGAAACTATCCCCTTCAACCCAAGCTGCCTTCACGTCCATCATATTGAACATTTTACGGAAGGCTTCTGAGGTAGTGGTGGTGCCGGCTCCAGATGAACCCGTCACCGCAATAATTGGATGTTTAGCGGACATGACAACCCTTGTCTTTTGAGTAACTTACTTGTTAGCAATCGTTTACCACTATAACACGGCTCCTTTATGAGCGCAGCTTAGAAGCGTTTTGTGACTTGAATATCAACGGTTTCATGGAGTTCAGAAAACACGATGCTGATTTCTCCTGAAGCTAATTGATGTTTCACTTGGTCAATCTTGTTTTGCAGTGAAACCTCTACGTCGCCGTAGTCTGTGCCTTCACGCAGCACGAACTCTTTGATGAGGTTTTCCAGTGTATCTGGCGCAATGTCTTGCCATGGGATGATCATAAATACTTCTCTCTTTTATGTTCATGGATATGTTCATAGATATGTTTATTGATGTAGAAATATGTGTGCTTAGTAATGTTTTGCTTCTATTTACTAAGGCTCGGTCATTATGCCGAATCTTGGATACTTTCATAGTAGGCAGGCAAGGCTTCTTCTAACCAAAATCTTGGCTTGAGTGTGCTGCCAGTAATAAACCCAACATGTCCGCCTTTTTGGAACAGTCGATAATCGATGTTATCGGGTAGAACGAACTTTGGGATCACATCATCGGTCATGAAAGGGTCGTCTTTGGCATGAATGATCTGCGTCGGCAGTTTAATCTTGTTGAGCTTAGGCAGCGCAGAACATTGCGCATAATAATCTTGGGCATTTTTGAAGCCGTGCAGCGGTGCAGTGATTCGTTCATCAAACTCATACAGTTTGGTGATGTTCTTGATGGCTTCAGCTGTGATGCCAAGTTTTTCCTGTAGCAGGTTAACTTTTTTTAACGCATTCGATTTTAGAGAGTTGAGCAGGTACTTCTTATAAAGCTTGGAGAAACCGCGCTCAATACGACTCGAGCAACACGCTAAGTCAAATGGAGCAGATACGATTGTCGCCGCCGACAGCAATGGGTCGTCTGCGTACTCAGCTAAATAGTTCGCCAGCATG
Source organism: Vibrio sp. ZF 223 (assembly GCF_003050585.1). Taxonomy (NCBI): domain Bacteria; kingdom Pseudomonadati; phylum Pseudomonadota; class Gammaproteobacteria; order Vibrionales; family Vibrionaceae; genus Vibrio; species Vibrio sp. ZF 223. The sequence goes on along the minus strand of NZ_PIGB01000013.1, from coordinate 16,442 downwards.
TTCCCACCTAAAGATATGCCAACCGCAACCTTCGGGTTATTCGGAAACTGGGCGTGTAGGTGTCTTAGGAAAAAGCGCGCATCTTCGACCTCACCTGAATGGTAAGCACGAGCTAGGCGATTGGGTTTTCCGCTGCAGCCTCTGAAGTGCATCATTACCGATAACCAACCATCTTTAGCAAATGCATTCATCAATCCGTTGGCGTAAGGGCTCTCAAAGCTACCTTCTAAACCATGGAATAGAACGAATATCGGCTTGTTACTTCGATCATCATTGCTTGGGTTGTCACAGTCTGGTGATTCGCTCCAAGCAAGATCAAGAAAGTCACCATCGGGAGTTTCTAAGGTTTGCCAGTGAGGATGAAACAGCGCCTGTTTTCTAATAAACCGTGGCACTAAGGTTTGTAAGTGCGGATTAGAGAGACCAGCGGCTGCGGTAAATATTGTCATAAAAACGATCCATGCTTCTTTGATGGGCTTTGATAACGTGTTGAGCTTGCAGTGAAACGCCCACGTTTTTATTTGAGCTTGGTTGATTCTCGGCATAAGCGCAAGGCTTTCACTTATACGAGACACAAAAACAGGCTATGGGTAACCAGTTGAATAATATCAATGTTAGGTGCGTTAAACACTTAATTGTGCGTATTAGTCAGTGCATGCAAATGAAGAGAGACAGGGCGCAGTTAAGCTTGGATCTTGATTGAAGAAAAAGGAAAGAGAATGAGCTAGGGCTGAGGTGCTGGTTCAGAAAAAGCGTCGTAGAGGTTTTCTGCTCCTAATAAACGACAGTACTGAAACGCGAGCGGTGATTGCTGGTTAGCGTAAAGCTGTAGGGAGTTTATACAGTCGACGAGATCGGACTGTTGTTGCTTTTCAAGCTGTAACTCAAACTGTAAGGCTTCACGGTATAGTGAGTCGACAACGTGTGCTTTGAGGTGTTTACGTAGCTCTCGATAACTATGAAGCAGGGTTTCAGAGCGGCTCAAGCATTGTTGTACTTTGTGCCACTCTTCTTCAGCAAAAGACAATTGCTGCTCATCAAGCCATTTGAGAAGCAACAGTAAATTGACGTTGCCGTGGAACTGGTTTTGCAAAGCTAGGCACGCATCCTTTACACCGCGCACACTGTAGTACTGAAGGCTAAATTGCCATAGTCGTTCCAGTGTTAGTGATATTGGGGCGTGCTCTGGGCTCATAAGCTATCCATATCCTGTTCCATCTGCTCAAGCTCTTCTTGAGTGGACATCCAATCCATTTCAACTTCTTCTAGCTGTGACTTACTGCTCGCTTGGAGAGCGAGTACTTTATTCAGTTTAGCCTTATTTTCAGCTTCATACAGTGAAGTGTCGGATAATTCTTGCTCGGCTTCTTCAAGAGCCTGAGTTAATTTATCCATCTGTTTTTCAAATTGAGTAAGCTTTTTACGCAGTGGTGCCGTCAGTTTACGGAACTCGGCTTCTTTACGTTTTTGCTCTTTTTTCGCTGCTGCACTGTTGGCACCGTCTTTTGCTGGTGCCAATGCTTGTGCTTCTTTGCGCTCAACTTTCTGCTGTTCGGTTAGCCACTTGTAGTAATCGCTTAAGTCACCATCAAACGGTGCTACTTGGCGGTCGTGTACAAGGTATAAATCATCGGTAGTTGCACGCAGTAGGTAACGGTCGTGCGATACGATAACCATTGCGCCTTCAAACGTCTGCAGGGCAAAAGTCAGCGCTTGACGCATGTCGAGATCCAAGTGGTTGGTTGGTTCATCGAGTAGCAACAGGTTTGGTTTTTGCCATACCAGTAGCGCTAATACTAAACGTGCTTTTTCACCACCGGAGAAAGGTGCTACTTTATCGAGCGCTTTTTCACCTTGGAAACCGAAGCTACCTAGGTAATCACGCAGTTGTTGTTCGGTGTGTTTAGGCGCAATCTGCATCATGTGTTGCAGCGGGGTTTCTTCAGGGTGCAGCGTTTCCAATTGGTGCTGTGCAAAGTAACCAATCTTAACGCCTTGCGAATAGCTCAGTTCGCCGCCTTGTTGTTTCAGTTCGCCTGAAAGCAACTTAATCAGCGTGGATTTACCAGCACCATTTCGACCAAGCAAACCAATACGACTGCCCGGTACTAGGTTCAAGCGAATCTTTTCTAGAATTAGGTTGTCGTCGTAGCCCGCAGATACCTCATCCATCATCATGATTGGGTTTGGTAGTGCGTCTGGCTCTCTAAACTCAAAGCTGAATGGGTTATCAAACTGAGCAGGTAGTACTTGTTCCATTTTCTCTAGCGCTTTAATACGGCTTTGCGCTTGGCGAGCCTTTGACGCTTTGTAACGGAAACGGTCAATGTAGCTCTGCATGTGAGACATCTGTTTCTGCTGCTTTTGGTACATCGCTTGTCGCAGAATCAGTTTTTGCGCTCGTTGGGTTTCGAACGATGAGTAGTTACCCGTGTACTCATTGAGCTGTTGATTTTCAACATGCACGATGCGGTTGACGATAGGGTCTAAGAAGTCTCTATCGTGCGAGATAAGCACTAGCGTACCAGGGTAGCTTTGTAACCAACGCTCTAGCCACATTACTGCGTCTAAATCCAAGTGGTTGGTAGGTTCATCGAGTAGCAGTAGGTCACTGCGACACAGTAGAGCTTGCGCTAGGTTTAAACGCATACGCCAACCACCTGAGAATTGAGTCAGGTTCCACGCCATTTGTTCTTGGCTAAAGCCTAGGCCGTCTAACAGCTCGGCAGCGCGAGCCTTGATGCTGTAGCCACCAATGGTTTCAATCTTGCCGTGGATCTCTGCGACCAAGGTGCCGTTGTCGGCCTGTTCAGCTTTCTCTAGTTGATCTTCAAGGCCGCGGTATTCACGGTCACCATCAATCACGTATTCAATTGCTGTTCTTTCTAATGCTGGTGTTTCTTGAGCAACCCAAGCCATTTCCCAATGGGCAGGTTTGCTGAATGAGCCTGCATCAATAGACAGTTCGTCCTTAATTAAGGCGAATAGCGTAGATTTACCACAGCCGTTTTTACCAACCAAACCGATCTTGTCGCCAGGGTGAAAAGTCGCAGATGCTTGGTCGAGGAGTGGCTTACCGCCGCGTAGCAATTGAATATCAGAGAAAGTAATCATAATTGAAATAGCATAGAAATTAGAGGTGAACAGACGCCTGCATAGTAGGCTGAAACCAGATAAAAGTCGATCACAATGCAATTTGCGTTATGATGCCAATAACATATTAATAACTTTTGCTTAAATTCTTGTGGCCTTGCCACCGTTTAGCCTTCAAAGGAATGTTTCAAAGGAATGAGTAATACTCCCTCGACAGACAAACCCGTGCCAAAGGTGCTGGTCATCTATGCGCACCCTGAGCCGCAAACCTCTATCGCTAACCAGATCATGGTTAAAAAGATAGAGTCACTTGGGAATGTCAAAATCCACGATCTCTACGCCATCTATCCGGACTTCTTTATTGATGTGCCTTCCGAGCATGAGTTGCTGCTTGAATATGATGTGATTGTGTTCCAACACCCTTTGTTTATGTATTCATGTCCTTCGTTGTTGAAAGAGTGGTTTGATCGCGTGTTAGGTAAGGGTTTTGCCTTTGGTGAGCAAAGCGCACTTAAGGGCAAACACTGGCGTAGCGTTATCACAACCGGTGGTAAAGAAGAGGCGTTTGGTGCCGCAGGCTATAATAAATATCCATTACAAGAGATTTTGCAACCATTCGAGCTTACCGCTGCTTTGTGTCAGATGAATTGGATATCCCCTTTGGTTTTACACTGGGCACGAAATGTTACCGATATGACGCGTTACCAACACGCAGAAGCGTATCGAAATTGGTTGCGAGACCCGCTACAAGATATAGGAGCAGATGATGGCTCTGACTAATGATTTTCTACAAAGTAGCGTTATATTTTTAGCGGCTGCTGTGGTTGCGGTTCCTATCGCGCAGCGAGCTGGCTTGGGTTCAGTACTCGGTTACTTGTTAGCTGGTGTCGCGATTGGCCCTTGGGGACTTGGCTTAATCAGTGACGTAGAGGCGATTCTGCACTTCTCCGAATTCGGGGTAGTACTGCTGCTCTTCCTGATTGGCTTAGAGCTTAACCCCAAAAAATTGTGGCAGATGCGAGCCCCCATTCTCGGGCTGGGTGGCGCGCAAGTGCTGATCACCACCCTGATTATTACCGCCATCGCCTGTATGTTCGGTTTAACGTGGCAAACTAGCCTAGTGATAGGTATGGGCTTAGCTTTGTCTTCGACCGCAATCGCGTTGCGGGTTATTGAAGAGCGTGAACTCGGTGGTAAAGAAGCGGGGCAGTCTGGCTTTGCAGTGTTACTTTTCCAAGATATTGCAGTAATCCCTATGCTAGCAATGCTACCTTTGCTAGCAGGTAATACAGGCGGCAGCTGGGCGGACATGCTTTGGATGCTGGGTGGTGTGATTGGTCTGCTGGTCGGTGGCCACTTCTTATTGAGGCCTTTGTTCCGCTACGTCGTTATGAGTGGTGTGCGTGAGCTATTTACTGTTGCAGCGCTGTTACTTGTGATTGGTATTGCCGTCATCATGCAACAGATTGGCTTGTCGATGGCATTGGGTACTTTCCTAGCGGGCGTGCTTCTAGCTGAAAGTGAATATCGACATGAGCTTGAAATTGCGATTGACCCATTCAAAGGGTTGTTGCTTGGTCTGTTCTTCATCTCTGTGGGTATGGCGGTGAATTTAGGTTTACTTGCTGAAAGCCCATTCGCGATACTGATTGCTGTATTAGCTCTCGTGGTTTTGAAAGGCTTAGTGCTGTATGGGCTAGCTCGTATTTTCGGTACTCAAGCCAAAGCCCGTAGTCGCATGGCGATGATTCTCAGCCAAGGTGGTGAGTTCGCTTTCGTTATTTTTACCGCGGCGAGTGCTCAAGGTATCTTAAGCGGCGAACAAGTGTCGTTCTTACTGGTGGTTGTGAGTTTGTCGATGGTGACCACGCCATTGATGCTCAAGCTGCAAGACCGATTCTTTGCTCGTCAACTTAACCAAATCAGCGAAAACGCAATGTCTTCGGATGTTGTCGATCGCAGTCCTCGAGTGATCATTGCAGGCTTTGGTCGTTTTGGTCAGATCATTGGTCGTTTGATGTATGCCAATAAGATTCGTATTACCGTTCTTGAGAGTGATGCCAGCCAAATCCATATCCTTAGAAAGTTTGGCTACAAAGTATTTTACGGAGACTCGACTCACCTCGAGCTGTTACGCGCAGCTGGTGCTGATAAAGCAGAGGCGATTGTGCTGTGTACTGATTCTCCCGATGAAATCATGAAAACCGTCGATTTATGTAAGCAGCACTTCCCGCGCTTAAAGATCTTAGCTCGTGCACGAAGCCGTGTTGAAGCATATCAATTACTTAACCACGGTGTGAGTAACTACTCTCGTGAAACCTTCCTTGGTGCACTGGATTTAGGTCGTCAAACATTGACTGAACTTGGTATGCATCCATATAAAGCGAAGCGAGCAGAAGCACACTTTAGAAAGTTGGATAATGGTATGCTCAAAGAGTTACTGCCTCAGCATAACGAAGATGCCGAGTTGGCCCAAAGAGCGAAAGAGGCTCGTAAAGAGCTTGAAGAGATTTTTGGACACGAGATGGAAAACGATCACCAGTCTCGAAACTATTGGCAGTAGCCTGAATTGATAACTAATAGCTTGAGTTTAGAGATATAGCTTGAGCTAAGAAATAACAGTCTAGATAACTAATCTAATAATAAACGTGGTCTCTGCTTTTTCTTAAATAGATCTAGAGTGGAAGAACTACGAATCCAGAGTAGTAAAGGATAAGAACGTGAAACAGAAAAAACGCTTTATCGCAGGAGCAAGCTGCCCAAGTTGTAATACTCAAGACACACTCCGTTGGTGGATTGAAAATAATATCGAGCTGGTGGAATGTGTCGATTGTGACTTCACAGAACAGCGTAAACCGAAAACTGTAGAGAAATCTGAACACGCGAATCAAGAAATGATCGGTATTTTTAAGCCTGAATGATTGAGTTTCGTTAATTGATCCCCATAATATCCGGGTACAGAATTTTTCCTAAGCTCAACTGTTCGAGCTTAGTCCAAACCTCCTTGGAGCTCTCATGAAAATTGAAAAGAACGTAGTAGTTAGTGTTGCATATCAAGTGAAACTTGAAGATGGCGTAGTAGTTGACCAATCAACTGCAGAAGCTCCACTAGATTACCTTCACGGTCACAACAACCTAATTACAGGTCTTGAAAAAGAGCTTGAAGGCAAAGTAGCTGGCGACAAGTTCTCTGCAACGGTTACTCCAGAAGACGCATACGGCGAGCACAACGACGCACTAGTTCAACGTGTTCCTGCTGACGTATTCCAAGGTGTTGAGCAAATCGAAGTTGGCATGCGTTTCCTAGCGGATACTGACCAAGGTCCAATCCCAGTAGAAGTTACTGAAGTAGATGGCGACGAAGTTGTTGTTGATGGTAACCACATGCTAGCTGGCCAAACTCTAACGTTTGACGTTGAAGTTGTAGCGGTTCGTGAAGCGACTGAAGAAGAAGTTCAACACGGTCACGTACACCAAGAAGGCGGCTGTGGCGGTCACGACCACGATCATGACCACGAAGGCGGTTGCTGTGGTGGCGAAGGCCATGACCACGGTGAAGAGAAAAAAGACGGCTGCTGCGGCGGCGGTAGCTGTGGTTCTCACTAATACCGAATTAACGGTTTAGTTTAAGAATCTTGAAAGCCTCCCTTGTGGAGGCTTTTTGTGTTTAGGATTCTAGCTTTTTGATCTCGCTTTTATCCACCAAACCAAGTGTCCGAAAGTCTAAGCATTCGCAAAAAGTTTGGTTTTCGCTATCAGACATCGAACCATGGATGTGGTATTGATAGCACAATATTATAAGACGACGTCAGTGGAGAGTTTGTATGTCACAGCCTTTTTCAATTGCCATTCATGGTGGTGCAGGAACCATCTTGCGAGAGCAAATGAGCGATGAATTAAAAGCGGGTATTACCGAGGCTTTGGAAAAATCGGTTTTGGCTGGTTATAAAATATTGCAATCGGGTGGTGATGCTCTGGATGCGGTAGTCGCATCGGTTAAGGTGATGGAAGACAGTCCCCACTTTAATGCCGGCAAAGGCTCGGTTCTAACGCATGATGAATTTGTTGAAATGGACGCTTCTGTGATGCATGGCCGCGAAATGGATGCGGGGGCAATTGCAGGCGTTCGTCATATCAAAAACCCGATTGAACTTGCGCGTGATGTGATGCTGAAAAGCGACCATGTACTATTGATTGGTGAAGGCGCCGAGAAGTTTGCGTTTGAGCATGAATATACGTTTACTGAGCAAGACTACTTCTTTACTGAACGCCGTTATGACCAGCTTCAGTCGATGAAAGAGAAAGGCATTTTTGCTTTGTCTGAAGCGAAATATGATGAACAGCAAGCTGAGAAATACCCTGACGACAAAAAGTACGGCACGGTCGGTGCAGTCGCATTAGACCAAGCGGGCAACTTAGCGGCAGCCACCAGTACCGGTGGCGTGACCAATAAGAAATACGGTCGTGTCGGGGATTCTCCGATTATTGGTGCAGGAACCATGGCTGAAAATGGCAACGTTGCTGTCTCAACAACCGGGATGGGCGAGTTCTTCTTAAGAAAGATGGTTGCGAGTGATGTGGCGGCACGAATGCGTTATCTCAAAGAAGATGTGCATACCGCTTGTGAACACATTATCCAAGGTGAACTGAAAACCATGGGCGGGGAAGGTGGCTTGATCGCTATCGATGACCAAGGCGATATTCATTTTGGTATGAACAGCTCTGGGATGTATCGTGCAAGCGTTGATACTCAAGGCCGTGTAGAAGTGAAGATTTATGCTGATGAGTAATCTCATACAGGCGTAAATTAAATTACCAAGTACATAAACAAAGGGCGACAGATATTTTCTGCCGCCCTTTGTTTTTCAATTATGGCAAATGAGCAGTAGCCCATTTGAATTGAACTTAATAGTGTGGAGGTGGCGTCTCTTCTGATGCGTCTGCTAGGTTAGAGCCATCCATATTTTTCACTTTGCCAACCACGAACTTCATCTGATCTTGCATTCTCGTGATCAACATTTGCTGTTGGCTAAGCGCTTCATTGAGTTCTTCAATGGTCTGTTCTTGGAAAGCTAGCTGACACTCTAGGTCATTAACGCGGCTTTCTAGTTGTTCAACTCGCTTTTCTGTCATCGTTCTTAATCCACATTCCAAGCTTGGGCAATGCCCGCAGAGGTGCCCGATATCACACGGTTCTTATCATCAAAGGCTGCATCATACACTACCGCACGAGGAGGGCGAGCATCTTTTAGTGGCTCAGCATCGTGGCGAGAAATTCGTTTGCCATCCTGAGTATTCCACACACTCACTTGGCTAGATGGTGTGCCTGTCACCAACATACTGCCGTCATCAGAAAAACGAGCACTCGAGAAAATCAACTGTCGAGACCAGCTTTGCAGTTGTGCTTGAGGTTCGCCCGTTTCAAGATCCCAAATCATTGCTTGGTTGCCGCCATCAGAGGTAAAAGCCAGCTCACCATCGCGTTGTAGCGCGACTCGTACTACTCTTTGTTCATGCTCAAAGGAGCGCAATACCAAGCCCGACTCAGTATCCCAAAGGTAGGCTTTGTAGTCGTTGCCACCGGATAAGGCGTAGCGACCATTGGATGAAAGGGATACGGAATTCACTTTTTCTCGGTGAGCGAGGAACTCCAGACGGCGTCCGGTGACTAAGTCCACATAGATGGCTTTGCCATTAGAAAGGCCAAGCAGTACTTTTTCACCATTGCTAGAGATATCGACATCGCGAATCAAGCCGTCTGAGATAGACCATAGCCCTTGTGCTTGAGTCCAAGATAAGTCCCAAACGGCGAAGTTCATTTGGCTCGCGGTAATGGCAAAACGGCCATTGTCCGAGATACGGATACGTGATACTTGGTTTTCTAACTGATCTTGTGGGCCAAGCTGAGCCAACTCTTGGTTTTGGGCGAGATCCCAAAGCAGTAGTTGTTTTTGCTGAGAGTAGAGCAGGGCGAAGCGTCCATCTCTGCTGAGTGCAAAGCTGGTGGCACCGTTGGGTTCAATTTCCCAACGTTGCTCATCATCTTGGAAGAAAAAACATCCATTTAACAAGGTGATGACAATTGCACATAGCAATGAATGGAAAAATATTTGCATCACGTCTAATAATCCGGTTTTTGTCGAAAGACATATGACTAGTATATTGTTATAACTAACGTATTCACACCAATCTAATCATTAGATTTGTGCACAATAACCAATGGCTTGGCCATTAATTGGAGAATTCAATGAAATCAGTTTTAAAAGTATCACTGCTTGCCGCAACGGTTATGCTAGCAGTTGGTTGTCAGAAAGAAGAACCAAAGGCAGAAGCTCCACAGGTAGAAGAAGTTAAAGTTGAAGCAGTAAACTTTAAAACAGAAGATGACAAAGCGGCTTACGCAATCGGTGTATCTTTCGCTAACTACCTAAGCACAAGCATTGATAAGCCAAGCGAGCTAGGTATCAACCTAGACAAAGATATGGTTCTTCAAGGTATCGAAGACGTATTTGCAGAGAAAACAGCACTTAACGAAGAAGAAACTCGCGCAGCTCTTGAAGCTCTAGACAAGCGTGTTGCTGAAACGATGCAAGCACAAGCGGCAGAAAAATCTGCAGAAGTGAAGAAAGCTGGTGATGACTTCCGTGCTGAGTTCGCTAAAACTGAAGGCGTTAAGCAAACTGAATCTGGCCTACTTTACCAAGTAATGACACAAGGTGAAGGCGCTTCTCCAAAAGACACCGATACAGTTCAAGTACACTACAAAGGTACACTAACTGATGGTACTCAGTTCGATAGCTCTTACGATCGTGGCGAACCAGCAACATTCCCACTAAACCGCGTAATCCCAGGCTGGACTGAAGGCGTACAGCTGATGCAAGTCGGTTCTAAGTACAAGTTCGTTATCCCGCCAGAGCTAGCATACGGTGAGCAAGACACACCGACTATCCCAGCTAACTCAACGCTAGTATTCGAAGTAGAACTACTAAACATCGATAACGCTGAAGCAGCTCCTGCACAGTAATATCGGTCAAAAGCCTCGTACTAAAATACGTTGATTGAATAAAAAGCCTAACTTTGAGTTAGGCTTTTTTTATGATTTGAAGATGAGTATTTGATTTTTAAACTTGTTCTAAATCACTAGTTGCAATGTTAGCTAGGTGTGCAATTAAAATTTTCTGATAAACTTACATAAATTTGTTGATTTTTCACACGAAGGTAAGGAATAAGTGACTACTACAGAAACAGTCAATGCAGATGTGTTACTTGAAATGGAATCAGTCCACGTTATGCCATTCAGTGAACACGATAAAATCATTCTAAGATCTTATGAGGCCGTTGTTGACGGTATTGCGAGCCTTATTGGTCCGTTTTGTGAAATCGTTTTGCACTCTTTAGAAGACCTCAATACTTCTGCGATTAAAATTGCCAACGGCGAAAATACAGGTCGTCAGGTTGGCTCGCCGATCACCGATCTTGCATTGAAGATGCTAAAAGATATTGAAGGTTCTAAGCGTAACTTCTCACGTTCATATTTCACTCGCGCTAAAGGTGGAGTGTTGATGAAGTCGATCACGGTTGCTATCCGCAACGGTGAAGACCGAGTGATTGGCCTACTGTGTATTAACGTGAACCTAGACGCGCCATTCTCACAAGTACTGCAATCGTTCATGCCTACGCAAGACGCAGACGAAGCCGCATCATCGGTTAACTTCGCTAGTGACGTTGAAGAACTTGTCGACCAAACGGTTGAACGCACCATAGAAGAAATTAACGCTGACAAATCGGTATCGAATAATACTAAGAACCGTCAGATCGTGATGGAGTTGTACGATAAAGGTATTTTCGACATCAAAGACGCGATTAACCGCGTTGCTGAGCGACTGAACATCTCTAAGCACACCGTGTACCTATACATCCGCCAACGTAAAACAGAGGATGAAGAGGGTTGCTAAGCTATACACTCCTAGTTAATGGGCCGGTGTATGGCTCACAGTCAGCAAGAAGTGCCTACCAGTTTGCCGTGGCTCTGATTAAACAGGGCCACAAACTTCACAGTGTGTTCTTCTATCAAGATGGCGTCAGTAACGGCTCAGACCTTACCGTACCGGCTAACGATGAATTTGACTTAGCTTCAGCTTGGCAAAAGCTGGCTGATGAGCACGATGTTAGCCTTGAAACCTGTGTGGCTGCTGCGCTAAGACGCGGAGTGATTAGCTCTGAAGAAGCAGAGCAACATCAACTAAGTGCCTCTAACCTAGCAACTGGATTTACTCAGGCCGGATTAGGGAGCTTATCGGAAGCACTACTAACGCAAGATAGGGTGGTGCAGTTTTGAGAAAGTTAGCCTTTATATTTAACAGTTACCCTCATACGACCGCTGCGGGTAGAGAAGGGTTAGACGCCCTGCTTGCTGCGTCCGCATACAGTGAAGACATTGCCGTGTTCTTTGTTGGTGATGGGGTGACTCAGCTTCTTAAAGCGCAGCAGCCCGACGAAACACTATCGCGTGACTACATCTCTGCATTCAAACTTATGGACCTTTACGACATCGAACAGGTGTATGTGTGTCAGCATAGTCTGAGTCAGTTTGGTCTTTCAGCAGACAACCTGTTGATCGATGTGACCACCGTTGAAGCCGACGAGTTAACGCAGAAGTTATCTCAGTGCCAACAGATACTGACTTTCTAAGGGACGCTATGCTTCATATCGTAAAATCAGTCGACAAACTTAAACTCGCATTGACCTACTCTCAGCCACAGGATCAGTTCCTTTTGGTGGAAGATGCGGTGTATGTTTGCCTTCCAAATCATGAGTTATTCACTCAAATCTGCGCAGTAGAGCAGGTGTCGGTGTTAAAACCAGATCTCGATAGCCGAGGTTTACAACTACTTGTCTCAAGTACCATTGATCAAGTTGACTTCGATGGCTTCGTTAAACTGACGGTTTTGAAAGACAAATCAGTGACTTGGTAAGCGTGTTTTATCAGTTTGGTTAAAATTAGACCATCCTGAGCTCTAGACGGCTAAAAAAGATCTGTATATTTCTTGACACACCTCCCACTGCTGAATAGAATTTTGCGTCCCTAATTACGACTTGTGATTAGGGATAGATTTTTCACAAAGCTTACTTTCAAGTAAATTTCAGGAGCTAGTTAATGGCAACTATTAACCAGTTGGTTCGCAAGCCTCGTGTAAAGCAAGTTGTTAAAAGCAACGTGCCTGCACTAGAAGCGTGCCCACAAAAACGTGGTGTATGTACTCGTGTTTACACTACTACACCTAAAAAACCTAACTCGGCACTACGTAAAGTATGTCGTGTACGTCTAACCAACGGTTTCGAAGTAACTTCGTACATCGGTGGTGAAGGTCACAACCTTCAAGAGCACAGTGTTGTACTAATCCGTGGCGGTCGTGTAAAAGACCTTCCGGGTGTTCGTTACCACACTGTTCGCGGCGCGCTAGACTGTGCTGGCGTTAACGACCGTAAACAAGGTCGTTCTAAGTACGGTGTGAAACGTCCTAAGTCTTAATGCATTTTCTTTTTTAAAAGAAAGCGTTAAGTAAGGCCAAACACTATTTTATTTATTATTCTGAAAAGTTTTGGAAAAAACCTGAAGAAGACAACGGAGAATATCCATGCCACGTCGTCGCGTAATAGGTCAGCGTAAGATCCTTCCAGATCCTAAGTTCAAATCTGAATTGCTGGCAAAATTCGTTAACATCCTTATGGTTGACGGAAAGAAATCTACTGCAGAGAAAATCGTTTACACTGCACTAGATTCAATGGCTGAGAAGTCTGGTAAAGACCACTTAGCTGTATTTGAAGAAGCTCTTGAAAATGTTCGCCCAGCGGTAGAAGTTAAATCTCGCCGTGTAGGTGGTTCAACTTACCAAGTACCTGTAGAAGTTCGTCCGGTTCGCCGTAACGCTCTTGCTATGCGTTGGGTAGTTGAAGCTGCGCGTAAGCGTGGTGAAAAATCTATGGCTCAACGCCTAGCTGCTGAAATGCTAGACGCGTCTGAGAACAAAGGTACTGCGGTTAAGAAACGTGAAGACGTTCACCGCATGGCTGACGCAAACAAAGCGTTCGCACATTACCGTTGGTAATACCTTTTTAGTGCTGCAAGGTTCCTTGCAGCACTTCTTTAGTTCCTATGCTTATGCTAGGAACTATTGCTATTTCTAGGGCAAGCAATTTTTAGCGAAGCATCGCTTTTAACGCATAATCTAGGCATAGCAATAGTCCCTAAGTCTCTAATAAGAGGATTCAACCGTGGCTCGTAAAACTCCTATAGAGCAATACCGTAATATCGGTATCGTTGCTCACGTAGATGCAGGTAAAACAACCACAAGTGAACGTATTCTGTTCTATACCGGTCTTTCTCATAAAATCGGCGAAGTTCACGATGGTGCAGCAACCATGGACTGGATGGAGCAAGAGCAAGAGCGCGGTATTACGATCACTTCAGCAGCAACCACTACGTTTTGGCGTGGTATGGAAGCTCAGTTCTCGGACCACCGTATCAACATCATCGACACTCCTGGACACGTTGACTTCACAATCGAAGTAGAACGTTCTTTGCGTGTACTTGATGGTGCAGTTGTTGTGTTCTGTGGCTCATCTGGTGTTGAACCTCAGTCAGAGACAGTATGGCGTCAAGCTGATAAGTACCAAGTTCCACGTATGGTTTTCGTTAATAAAATGGACCGTACCGGCGCAGACTTCTTGCGCGTAGTTGAACAGATCAAGGACCGCCTAGGCGCAACTCCTGTTCCAATTCAACTGAACATTGGTGCTGAAGAAAACTTCCAAGGCGTTGTCGATCTTATCAAGATGAAGGCAATTAACTGGAACGAAGCTGACCAAGGCATGACTTTTACGTACGAAGATATCCCTGCAGACATGCAAGAAATGGCTGAAGAATATCGTACAGAACTTGTTGAAGCTGCTGCAGAAGCAAATGAAGAGCTGATGGATAAGTACCTTGAAGAAGGTGAACTAACAGAAGCTGAAATCAAACAAGGTCTTCGTACTCGTACCCTTAATAATGAAATCGTACTTGCTACTTGTGGTAGTGCATTCAAAAACAAAGGTGTACAAGCTGTTCTAGATGCAGTTGTTGATTTCCTTCCTTCTCCAGTTGATGTCCCTGCAATTAAAGGTATCGATGAAGACGAGAACGAAGCAGAGCGTCACGCAGACGACAAAGAACCGTTCTCAGCGCTAGCATTCAAGATTGCAACAGACCCATTCGTTGGTACTTTAACTTTCATCCGTGTTTACTCTGGTGTTGTTGAAAGCGGTAAAACAGCTTACAACTCTGTGAAGAAGCAACGTGAACGCTTAGGTCGCATTGTTCAAATGCACTCAAACAAGCGTGAAGAAGTAAAAGAAGTACGAGCAGGTGACATCGCAGCTATCATTGGCCTGAAAGATGTGACTACTGGTGAAACCCTTTGTGACCAGAACCATAAGATTGTTCTTGAGCGCATGGAGTTCCCAGACCCAGTTATTCAGATCGTTGTAGAGCCAAGCTCTCAAGCTGATCAAGATAAAATGACTATCGCTCTAGGTAAACTAGCAGCGGAAGACCCATCGTTCCGCGTTGATATGGATGCGGAAACTGGCCAGACTCTAATTTCTGGTATGGGTGAACTACACTTAGATATCATCGTTGACCGTATGAAGCGTGAATTTAGCGTGAACTGCAACGTTGGTAACCCGCAAGTGGCTTACCGTGAGACTATTCGTGGTACAGCGAAAGCGGAAGGTAAATTTATCCGTGAACATGGTGGTAAAGGTCAGTACGGTCACGTATGGCTAAAACTGGAACCATCAGAAGCTGGCGAAGGCTTTGTCTTTGTGGATGAAATTGCCAATGGTATCGTACCGAAAGAGTTTATTGCTTCAGTCGCTAAAGGCGTTGAAGAGCAGATGAACAATGGTGTGCTTGCTGGCTATCCAGTTTTGGATATCAAAGCTACACTATATGATGGTTCTTACCATGAAACAGATTCAAGTGAGATGGCGTTTACAATCGCTGCCTCTATGGCTTTCAGAACGGGTGCACTTGAAGCGCAACCAGTTTTGCTTGAGCCTATGATGAAAGTTGAAGTAACTACTCCAGAAGACTGGATGGGTGACGTTGTTGGCGATATTAACCGTCGTCGCGGCATCATCGAAGGTATGGACGAGGGGACAGCTGGCCTGAAGATAATTCGTGCACAAGTTCCGTTGTCTGTCATGTTCGGTTACGCAACTGATTTACGTTCTGCGACACAAGGTCGTGCTTCTTACTCTATGGAGTTTAGTGAGTACGCTGAAGTGCCTAACAATGTTGCAAAAGCAATCATTGCAGAGCGTGGTTAAACAAAAGGAAGGCATTTTTTTTCATTTTTTGAAAGAACAATGCGTCCAAATATTGCGCTAACGAGAGTTGGCGCATAAAATAGCAATTTCTGGCGCGTCTCGCTCAATAATGAACGTGGCGAATCATAACTAGGAAGGAACACGATTGTGTCTAAAGAAAAATTTGAACGTACGAAACCGCACGTAAACGTTGGTACTATCGGCCACGTTGACCACGGTAAAACAACTCTAACTGCTGCTATCTGTACTACTCTTGCAAAAGTATACGGCGGTGTTGCTAAAGATTTCGCATCTATCGATAACGCTCCAGAAGAGCGTGAGCGCGGTATCACAATCGCAACTTCTCACGTTGAGTACGACACTCCAGCACGTCACTACGCACACGTAGACTGTCCAGGACACGCGGATTATGTTAAAAACATGATCACTGGTGCTGCACAAATGGACGGCGGTATCCTAGTTGTTGCTGCGACTGACGGCCCTATGCCTCAAACTCGTGAGCACATCCTACTTGGTCGTCAAGTTGGTATCCCTTACATCATCGTATTCATGAACAAATGTGACATGGTTGATGACGAAGAGCTACTTGAGCTAGTTGAGATGGAAGTTCGTGAACTTCTTTCTGAATACGACTTCCCAGGTGATGACCTACCAGTTATCCAAGGTTCTGCACTTGGCGCACTAAACGGCGAGAAGCAGTGGGAAGACAAGATCGTTGAGCTTGCAGAAGCACTAGATTCTTACATTCCTGAGCCAGAGCGTGCAGTTGACCAACCGTTCCTACTACCAATTGAAGATGTATTCTCAATCCAAGGTCGTGGTACTGTTGTAACTGGTCGTATCGAGCGCGGTATCCTACGTGTAGGTGACGAAGTAGAAATCGTTGGTATCAAAGAGACTACTCTTACTACTTGTACTGGTGTTGAAATGTTCCGTAAACTGCTTGACGAAGGTCGTGCAGGTGAGAACGTTGGTGC